>CALISI010000012.1 GCA_938041695.1 uncultured Actinomyces sp. | reverse complement strand
CCAGGATGGTGATGTCGGCGTCGGCGCGCTTCAGTCGACGAGCGGCGCTCAGGCCTGCGAAACCGGAACCGATGATGACAATGCGGTGGCGGGACATAAGACTCTCCTTCAATTAAGCAAGGCTAATCTTACATAAATATGATGCACATGTATTGTGAAGTTAGGCGCACCTAAGCCGGTGTTCTCACGAGTCGAATAGGCGGGCCGCCGCGACCGGATCCGGCTTGCCCGTCGTCGTCGTTGGCAGCGCGTCGACGATGAGCACGCGACGGACCTTCTCCCAGGGGGCCTGGGCATCGCTGAGGGCCTCGGAGAGTGCTTCGGTGCTTATCGACGAGGCCTGGGCGCGGCCCTCGGGGGAGGGGACGATGAGCGCGGCGACGATCTGCCCCCAGCGCTCGTCCGGCAGGCCCACGACAAGCGCATCCAATACCTCGTCGAGGGAGCGCAGGGCGCGCTCGACCGTCGGGGGAGCGACGAGCTCACCCCCCGTGTTGATCATGCGGTGGGCGCGTCCCACCATGTGCAGCCAGCCGTCCTCGTCTTTCGTTGCAAGGTCTCCCGTACGCAGCCACTCGTCGCCGCTCACGACGCCGGGGCCTCGCACCCAGATTTCACCCAGCTCGCCGACCCCGGCTTCGCGCTCGTCGGTGGCCATGAGGCGCAGGTCAACGTAGGGGAAGGGAACACCGAGCGATCCGGCGGGCGCGCCAGAATCTGGGGTGGCGACAGTTCCCGCGCCGGAGGTCTCGGTCATGCCCCACACGTGAATGGGGGATAGGCCGACTGTACGCATCGCGTCTGTGAGGTCCGCGGTCATCGCGTCGCCGCCGATGAGGGGACGCAACCACGATGACAGATCACCGCCGCCGCGCTCATGCTCATCGAGGATGGCGCGGACAATCGCGGGCACGGCGAACATCATGGTGATCCCGTAGCGCTCGATCGCGTCGATGACGCCGCGCGCGTCGAAGGAGCCTGGGAAGCCGAGCGTCACCAGGGTTCCGCCGTGCGTCCACGTGTCCATTGAGGTCCCGTTGAAGCCGCCGATGTGGCTGGTGGGCGCGCACACGCCGACCACCGATGACGTCGGCGCATAGTCGAAACCCTCGCGGAAGTTCGTCGACCCCCACCACATGACCTCATGGGTGAGCTCGACGGGGCGTGGAGTGCCCGTGGACCCCGAGGTAAACAGGATGGCGGCGAGCTCGGTCCCGCAGCGGGCGGGAGGGTGCCCGATGGGGGCAGCGCGATCCGCCCACGCCGACAGATCCGCAAACGACGCGACCTGCGCGCCCGCGTCGGACAGTGCGGGAGCGTGAGTGCGGGAGGAGGCCTCGTCAAGGAACACCCACGAGACGCCAACCTGTTCGCACATTGAGGTGAGCGCCGGCGATGGCATCCGGGGCGACAGCGGGACCGTTACAGCGCGCAGCCACGATGCGGCCACGTGGACGATGTAGTGCCACGGCGAGTTCGCGCCGATGACGGCGATGCGTGCGCCCTCGTCCACGCCAATCTCTTCAAAGGCTGCGGCGAGGCGAGCAACTGTTGCTGCTGCCTCGCGCACGGTCCACTCCTCGCCTGACACTGCATCAACCAGCGATAGGTGATCAGGGTGTCGGCGCGCAGAGGCCAGGAGTGCCCGCGCGGGCGAATAATCGGGGGTCACGAGGCCGAGGCGGCCTTCACGGCTGCCATCGCTGCGTGACGCTCCGAGCGCTCCTTCAGACGCGCCAGGACCGAACCGGCCTCCTGCAGCGTCGAGCCGGAGTTGGCGATGTGGCGCAGCTGCTCGGGGATCTCGAAGCCGCGGGCGCGCATACCCTTGGCCCACAGCAGACCCGCACGGTAGGAGGAACGCACGAGGGGTCCGGCCATGACGCCGGCGAAGCCCATCTCCTCGGCCTCGGCGGCCATCTCGACAAACTCCTCGGGGTGGACCCAGCGGTCGATCGGGTGGTGCAGGGGAGAGGGACGCAGATACTGCGTGAGGGTCAGCAGGTCACAGCCCGACTCGTGCAGGTCGCGCATGGCAGCGCTGACTTCTTCGCGCGTCTCGCCCATACCCAAGATCAGGTTTGACTTCGTGACCATGCCGCCGTCGTGGGCACGCCTGATCATCGCGAGCGAACGATCATAGTTGAAGGCGGGGCGAATCTTCTTGAAGATACGCGGCACCGTCTCCAGGTTGTGCGCGAAGACCTGCGGGCCGGCCTCGATCACCATGTCGATCGACTCTGCCTGGCCGCGGAAGTCATCCACGAGGAGCTCCACGCCGGTGCCCGGGTTGAGCTCGTGGATGAGGCGGCACGTCTGCGCGTACAGCCACGCGGCTCCGTCGGGCAGATCGTCGCGGGTCACGCCGGTGATCGTCACGTAGCGCAGGTCCAGGTCACGCACCGACTCTGCGATACGGCGCGGCTCATCCTTGTCGTACTCGGTAGGACGGCCCGTCGCGATGTCGCAGAAGTCGCAGCGGCGCGTGCACAGGGCACCGCCGAGGAGGAACGTCGCCTCGCGATCCTGCCAGCATTCGTAGATGTTGGGACAGCCGGCCTCCGCACACACCGTGTGCAGCCCCTTGGCGTGCGACAGGGAGCGCATGTCCTGGTAGTTCTCGCCGGCCTTCGCGGTCGTACGAATCCACTCCGGCTTCTTCTCGATCGGCGTTTGAGAGTTACGCACCTCGATGCGCAGGAGCTTGCGTCCTTCGGGATCGGGCAGGGTACTCATAGCGTGGACCTCGTCGTGTAGGAAACAGAAGTGGGAGTGGTCGCCAGGCACGGGGAGATGTGCTCCACCATGCGCGGGAGAAGTTCGGCGGCGGCGTCAGATACCGTCGTGTGGATGCCCTCCCACGACAGGGAGGTCACGTCAGCGTCGGTGAGGCCGCAAGGGATGATGCCTTCGAAAGCATGTGCAGGGTCGATGTCGACGTTGAGGGCGATGCCGTGCAGGGTCGCGCCGCGCGCCACCTTCAGGCCGATTGCGCAGATCTTGCGGTCGCGTCGCCCCTCTTCGGTCAGCCACACGCCTGCGCGGCCCTCGACGCGGTGCACGGGCAGGTCCCAGGCCTCGCGGACGGTGTCGATCACCGAGGCCTCGACCGCGCGGATCCACTGTACGAGGTCGACGGGCTCGCGCAGGCGAACAACGGGGTAGACGACGACCTGTCCGGGGCCGTGCCACGTGGCGGAGCCCGCGCGATCGGTACGGATGACAGGGATCGTCGTGGAGGGAATATCCTCGGGCTTGGTGTGGCGGCCCGCCGTCCAGGTGGGCGTAAATTGAGAAACGATGAGCGTGTCCTCGCCGTCGGCGAGGACTTCCTCGTGCAGGGAGCGCTGAAGCGCATCAACCTGCGTGTAATCGACCAGCCCCTGGTCGAGTAGACTCAAAATCTGCACGTTGTGATCATAGTCGCGGGCAGGGTCCCTTGCTAGATGGGGGTCCGGTATGCTTGGTGCATGCAGTCTTCGTCTCATTTCAGTGCCCCCGATATCCCGGTCGGTGCACCCGCCACCACCTGGACCGTCCGCGACGTCATGGCCCTGATGGAATCCTGGTATCCGGCGGCGACGGCCCAGTCGTGGGATCGCGTCGGGCTCATCGTCGGAGACCCGGACTCGCCCGTGCGCTCCATCCTCCTGGCCCTCGATCCCACCGCGGCGATCGCTGACCAGGCCGTGGCCGGTCCTCACGGCGACGGGAACCCCTACGACATGGTGATCACCCACCACCCGTTGCTCCTGCGCGGCGCGTCCTTCCTGCCCGTGACCGACCCGAAGGGCGGTGTCGTGACGACGCTGATCCGCTCCGGGATTGCTCTCTTCAATGCGCATACCAACGCTGACGTTGCCTGTGACGGTGTCGCGACGGCGCTCGCCGATCTCATCGGTCTGCGCGATACCGTCCCGTTGGAGCCGTGTGGCACTGACACCGAGGGACGCGAGATCGGCCTGGGACGCGTCGGCACCGTTGCGGAGACGACACTCGGCGCCTTCGCCGACCATGTTGCATCCGTGCTGCCCGCAGGTCCCTCCGGTCTGTTCGTCGGTGGAGACGAGGCGGTGCCGGTACGTCGCGTGGCCGTGCTGGGCGGGGCAGGCGATAGCGCGCTTGAGGCTGCACGCGCTGCCGGAGTAGACGTTTACCTCACAGCTGATCTTCGTCACCACCCAGCGTCGGAGCACCTCGAGGGTGGTGCTCCTGCGTTGCTGTGCGGATCGCACTGGGCGACCGAGTCCCCGTGGCTCCCCATCCTTGCTCGAAAGCTTCGCGAGGCCGCCAGCGGCGCCGATGTGGAACTTCGCGTGGAAGTCTCTACGATTGTCACCGAGCCATGGACCAGTCACCGAGTCACCCAGGGAGAACTAGCGTGAAAGCAAAGCACACCGACCAGCTCGAGCTCCTCGAGCTCCAGAAGCTCGACCAGAAGGAGTCGGCGCTGCGCCACAAGCGCGATTCTCATCCCGCGCACGCGACGGTTCGCGAGTTCGCCGGTCGCGTCGCCGACCTGCAGCGTGCAGCTATCAGCCAGAACGCTGTCATCGCGGACACGACTCGCGAGGTGACGCGCATTGAAGACGAGATCGCGAAGGTCTCCGAGCGCCGCAAGCGTCAGCAGGCACGCATTGATAACAATCAGGTGCCCTTGCGTGACATCTCGCTGATGGAACACGAGATTGCTCAAATGGATCGTCGCCTCGCCAAGCTCGAAGATGATCAGGTGGAGGCCGAGGAACGCGTTGAAGCCGCTCGCGCCGCGCAGGAGAAAATGAAGGCCGAGGCGCAGGCTATCGCCGCCGACATTGAGGCCCTGAAGGCCCAGTTTGAGGCCGATGTTGCCGATGCCGACGACGAACTGCGCCGCGTGATTGCCGCTCGACGCGAGCTCGCCGGTCGCCTGCCCGCAGATCTCGTCGAGGAATACGAGGACGCGCGCCGACGTAACGGTGCTCTCGCGGTTATCGAGGTGCGAGACGGCTACGGCATTGGCGTCGCCGCTGACCTGAGCCCGATGGAACTCGAGCGTATCCGCCTGACGCCCGACGATGAGCTCTACCTGACCGAAGACACCTCGCAGATCGTCGTACGGACCGCTGCGAATACGCCGCGCTGAAGCCTAGGCGCGAACCGCGTAGACGTCCGCCAGGTAGAAACCCTGCCTGCTCTTCGTGACCGTCACCCGGACGTGGGTGGCGGTCACGGGCGTCTCGAGGGTGACGATGCGTCGGTAACCCACGCAGTGCACGTGAGCGATTTCGCGCTCAACGTCGCCGTCGACGTATGCGGTCACCACGGCCTCGTCGATGCGCTGTCCCTGGGCGATGTCCTCCTCGAGAACGACCGCGCCAACCGCGCGCGGCGCGTCGAAACACAGCGTGACGTCGTTGGTTCTCGTCCTTGCGGGAGGCGTCGATGCGGCGCGAGCGGAAGTCCGCGATCTTTTCGCCGAGGCGCGCCAGGACCTCGACGTCGGCATCTGCGAGGAGGCCGTCGCGGTTCGGGGGAACGTTCAAAAGGAAGGTGGCATTACCGCCGACCGAGCCCTTCCAGATGGAGAACAGTTCGTCGACGCTGCGCACCTGGGAGTCTTCGGCGTTGTGGTGGAACCAGCCCTTGCGCGTCGAGGTGTTGACCTCGGCGGGGTACCAGGCGAGGGGGCCAGAGTAGTCGGCCAAGGCCTCGCGCGAGCCGAGGTCCTCGTCGCCGGAGGCCACCTGACGGGAGAACTCGCCATCGTCGGCCTTCTGCGACTTCTCAGCGGTGCGCTCGGCCTCGCGCAGGGATGCGGGCACAACGGACCATTCGTTCGCTCGTACCGAGCCTGCCTCGTTGCCGCACCAACGCACGTCCGGGCCGCACACGGAGATCACGGCCTCAGGGGCCAGAGCACGGACCGTATCGTAGATGCGTTGCCAGTCGTAGACCTGGACTTTGCCGTTGGGGCCTTCACCGCACGCGCCGTCGAGCCAGACGGAAAACGCTGGGCCGTAGTGGGTGAGCAGCTCGATGAGCTGGTTGATGTAGAAGTCGTTGTAGGTGTCGCCCTGCCCGTATGTCGGCTCGGTCATGTCCCAGGGGGAGAGGTAGACGCCGAACTTCAGGCCGTGGCGCGCCGCAGCATCGGACACCTCGCGCACGAGGTCGCCGTGTCCGCCCTTCCATGGTGAGGATGCCACCGAATGCTTCGTGTAGGCGGACGGCCACAGGCAGAAGCCATCGTGGTGCTTGCAGGTCAGAATCACGCCGGTCATCCCGGCGCTCACGAGGGCGCGCATCCACTGATCGACGTCGACGCTGCTCGGATTGAAGAGCGCGGGATCCTCGTGGCCCTCGCCCCACTCGCGGTCCGTCATCGTGTTCATGCCGAAGTGTATGAACGCGTACATCTCCATCTTTTGCCACTGGAGCTGACGGTGAGTCGGACGGATGTTGGCCAGGTAATCCTCGTTGATCATGCCTATGGTTTCCACTTGATGGCCGACTTATCGACCGGTCCTGCACCCTGTAGGTTCCGGAAAAAGGATAGCCAACCGCTCAGTGCGTGACCAATGTAACTGTGCGTATCGAACCGCCCTTCTTGGTCGACTTTTCGGGGCCGTACTCAACCTCCGTCACGCGGTGTTCGCTCCCCTTCGCGTCACCCAGTGACAGTGAGTATGCGGCCTCTTCAAGGGCTTTCTCGGCTTCGTTCGTTTCCTCGGCGCCGTAGCCACCCATCCCAAGGAGGAGACCGGTGACCGCGCCGCGCCACCGCTTCGCGTCGTGCGAGATCACCGAGCGCTTGCCGTCTGCTTCGTGCTCGACGCGCAGTTCCCAGACACGTGCCCAAGGGGCCTTGCATGCTGCGCGATAGGGGCCGCTACGCCCGTCGATGATGATGCGCCCAGATGCTTCGGTAGAGAGCGCCTCGTCGAGGCGCGGCGCCCACCAGGTCGAGAGAACCCCCAGCTCGGGCAGCGACACGCCCATCGCGAGGCGGTGGTCGGGAATGTAGTCCGTGGGGGAGAGGACCCCAAAAAGACCCGAAAAGATCGAGATGTGGGCCGCGCCGTCGCTCGACCATGCGCCCGGCGCACACTCCTCGATGGCCTCGTAGAGCACTCCGGTGAACAGGGACGAGGCTGGGGCGCAGGGGGCTGAATTGAGCGCGGTGTTGACGGACAGGTCGATCCGCACGCCAACCTTGAGGATGGCAGCCGCTTCAGGGCCGTCCCCGAGAGCAGCGAGCGTATCGCACACGGTGCGACGGCTCCTCGCAAGGCCGGCGCGCGAGAGCGCGTTGACGTCGAAAGATGGGCCCTGCGCGGGCGCATTCTTCGCCTCGGACGGGGGCAACCAGATCAGCATGGTGACCACCCTATCGCGGGGCTGGGACCATGCGCGCTATGATCGATGCGGATCTGTCGGCTGGGCGGCCGCGCGCGGAAACGCTCGAGGAACGTCCGGGCTCCACAGGGCAGGGTGATGGCTAACAGCCACCCGGGGTAACCCGCGGGACAGTGCCACAGAAAACAAACCACCGGTGCACACGCGTCGGTAAGGGTGAAAAGGTGAGGTAAGAGCTCACCAGCGGCGCGGGCGACCGCGTCGGCTAGGTAAACCCCACCCGGAGCAAGACCGAGCAGCAGGCAGGGCGGCCCGTCCGATGCCTGCGGGTAGGTTGCTGGAGGCCGTCGGTAACGACGGTCCTAGATAGATGGTCGCCACCGCATGACCGGTAACGGCGTGCGTGACAGAACCCGGCGTATAGGCCGACAGATGCCAGAAGGACCCCGACTCGCGTCGGGGTCCTTCTGCGTGTACGCGGTATATGCTCAGGCGCTGTGCTGCGCCGCGTAGTAGGCGGCACCGACGATGCCGGCGGTGTTGAGCAGCTTCGCGGGGATCATTGGGGTCTTCAGATCCAGGAGCGGCATGAACTTCTCGTGGTTTTCAGACACGCCGCCGCCGACCACAAAGAGGTCGGGGTTGAGCAGGAACTCGACGTGGCTGTAGTAGCGCTGGAGGCGCTGCGCCCACTGCTCCCAATTCAGGCCCTGGAGGGTCTTCTGACCCGAGGATGCGTTCTTCTCCGCGTCGGTGCCGTCGATCTCGAGGTGGCCGAGCTCGGTGTTGGTCAGGAGCGTGCCATTGACGATGATTGCCGAGCCGATGCCGGTGCCCTGGGTGGTGAAGACGATGACGCCGTCGCGGCCCTTGGCTGCGCCGTAGGCGACCTCGGCGATGCCCGCCGCGTCCGCGTCGTTGAGCGCGACGACTGCACGGCCGAGGTAGCGCTCCATGAGCTCGTCGACGTCGACGTTGACCCACGACTGGTCGAGGTTCGCCATGTAGGGAATGACGCCGCCAAAGACGGGGGCAGGGAAGGTGACACCGATCGGCACGCCGACCTTCACGTCGAGTTGGTTGATGACCTCGCGGCACACTGCGGCAACAGCGTCGGGTGTCGCGGGGTTGGGTGTGGGGATTCGAACCTGATCGCCGATGTACTCTCCGGTTTCCAGATCAACGAGCGCGCCCTTGACGCCCGATCCGCCGATATCGATGCCGCATGCGACCTGAGCCATGACCCCTCCTCGGGTGATGAAATCCTGTTGTCCACGGGCCCCTGAAGCCCGTCGTACGTGAATTGTAAGGGAAAATACGAGTAATAGAGAAGCCCGCTTCAGACTGTGAGAGTCAGAAGCGGGCCTCGGCCAACGTGTGTCAGGGAAGGGTAAGGATTTCGGCTCCATCCTCGGTGACAACAATCGTGTGCTCGAACTGGGCCGTGCGGGAGCGGTCAGCGGTGACGATCGTCCAGTCGTCATCCCACTGCTCCCACTCGACGGTGCCCAGGGTCAGCATCGGTTCGATGGTGAAGACCATGCCCGGCTCCATCACGGTGTTGTATGCAGGAGCAGCATCGTAGTGGGGGACGATGAGGCCAGAGTGGAAAGCTTCGCCGACGCCGTGCCCCGTGTAGTCGCGTACCACGCCGTAGTCGAAGCGCTTCGCGTAGGCTTCGATGACGCGGCCAATCACGTTGATTTCGCGGCCTGGGCCGACGGCCTTGATGCCACGCATCATGGCGTTCTTCGTGCGTTCGATCAGCAGGTGGGACTCCACGTCGACTGTACCGACTTCGAACATCGCGCACGTGTCGCCGTGGACGCCGTCTTTGTAGGCGGTGATGTCGATGTTGATGATGTCGCCGTCCTCGAGTGGACGGTCGTCGGGGATGCCGTGGCAAATGACCTCGTTGATCGAGGTGCAGATGGACTTGGGGAAGCCCATGTATCCCAGGCACGACGGGTAGGCGTCGTGCGCGATCAAGAATTCGTGGCCGATGCGGTCGAGTTCCTCCGTGGTGACGCCCGGTGTGATGGCGGCGCCGACGGCTTCGATCGCGCCCGCGGCGATGCGACCGGCTTCGCGGATCTTTGCGATGGTCTCGGGGTTTTTGATATCCGAGGCCGTGACGCGCTCGGGTCCGTCGTGGAACATGTACTCGGGCCGCTCGATGTGCTCGGGTACGGCACGCATGGGCGAGACGTGGCCCGGCTTCAGCGTGCCGAGGGGCGCACGACGAGCGAGTGCAGATGCTTCCATGTGTTGTCCTCTTCTCAGCGGGAGCGTCAGTCGTTCTTGTAGTTGTCGGGGCCGGGGAAGGAGCGCTCGCGCACGGCTTCCACGTAGTCGGATGCGGCGTCGTGCAGGGCTTGGCCGAGCTGGCCGAACTGACGGACAAACGAGGGAGTCCAGTCGGAGTAGCCGGCCATGTCGGACCACACGAGCACTTGTCCGTCCGTGTTTGGGCCCGCGCCGATACCGATGGTCGGGATGTTCAGGCTCTGGGTCAGTTCAGTGGCGATCGAAGCAGGCACCATCTCGAAGACGACGGCAAAGGCCCCTGCCTTTTCGATGGCTTCGGCGTCGCGGCGAAGCGCATCGGCGCCAGCTCCACGCCCTTGCATGCGTGGTCCCCCGAGCGTGTTTTCGGACTGGGGTGTGTAACCGAGGTGTGCGCAGACGGGGATGCCGGCCGTGACGAGGGCCTCGATGATGTGTGCGCGGCTTTCACCGCCCTCGAGCTTGACGGCATGTGCCCCTGCCTTCATGAGGCGCGTGGCGGAAGCGAAGGCATGCTCGGGAGAGTCCTCATAGGTGCCAAAGGGCAGGTCTGCGACGATCATGGCGCGCGAGGTCGAACGGGCGACGGCTGCGGTGGCGCGCTCCATGTCCTCCAAGGTAACGGGCAGCGTCGAGCTATGGCCAAGAATCACGTTGCCCAGCGAATCGCCGACGAGGAGCATATCGACACCCGCTGCCTCGAGGATCGGGGCGGTGAGCGCATCGTAGGCGGTGAGCATTGTGAGGGGGATGCCCTCGGCTTTGGCGCGCGCGATGTGCTGGATCCGCACGCGTGTGGCGGAAAACAGGGCGGGTGTGGGCGACGAGGCCGTGGTCCCGTCCTCCGGTTGCGTTATGTGAGACACAGGATTCCTTTAGTGAGCTAATAAATGGCGCGAGAGCGCATTCACGTCTTACAGGGTAGCGCGCCCGTGGATCCGGTGAGCTGTGAGGATAGGCGAACGGGTAGGATGGGGGGCGGTGCGTGTGATGCGCGCAGGAATGACCCCAGATGGAAAGAAGAAGGAAGCAGGACATGGCTGGCAATGCCCCTGACCTTGATCCTCTTGACGAGGCAGCCGTCAACGCAGTTCGCGAGGCCGGCCTCGCCGATATCGAAGCCGCGGATTCGCTTGACGCCCTGAAGGCCGTCCGAGCTGCGATCCTTGGTGATCAGGCACCGCTCGTGACCGCGAATCGCACGATCGGCTCCCTTGAGCCCGCGCAGCGCGGACTCGCCGGAAAGAACCTCGGGCAGGCGCGCAAGGCGCTGACCGAGGCTCTCGAGGAGCGCAAGGCTGTCCTCGCTGCCGAGCACGAGGCCCGCATGTTGGTCGAGGAGTCGGTCGATGTGACGCTGCCGACGACGCGTCGCACGGCTGGTGCGCGTCACCCCCTGGAGACCCTCATGGAAGAGGTCGCGGACTTCTTCGTGGCGATGGGCTGGGATATCGCCGAAGGCCCCGAGATCGAGCACGAGTGGTTCAACTTCGACTCGCTGAATTTCGATATCGATCACCCGGCGCGCCAGATGCAGGACACGCTCTACATCGATGGCCGCAGCGTCGGTGCCGAGACCGAGGACGGCGCTCATCTCGTGATGCGCACGCACACCTCTCCGGTCCAGTCCCACGCGATGCTCTCCCGCGGTGTTCCGCTGTACGTGGCATGCCCTGGCAAGGTCTTCCGCTCCGACGCGCTCGACGCGACCCACACGCCCGTGTTCCACCAGGTCGAGGGCCTTGCCGTTGATAAGGGCCTGACGATGGCTCACCTGAAGGGCGTTCTCGACCACTTCGCGAAGGCGATGTTTGGTCCCGAGGCGAAGACTCGTCTGCGTCCCTCGTACTTCCCGTTCACCGAGCCCAGTGCCGAGATGGACCTGTGGTTCCCCCAAAAGAAGGGCGGCCCCGGTTGGATCGAGTGGGGTGGCTGCGGCATGGTCAACCCGAACGTGCTGCGCGCGAACGGTATTGATCCCGAGGTCTATTCGGGCTTCGCGTTCGGCATGGGTATCGAGCGCACGCTGATGCTGCGCCACGGCATTGCTGACATGCATGACATCGTTGAGGGAGACGTTCGCTTCTCCCAGCAGTTCGGAGTGAATGGAAGGGGTAACTGACATGCCTATGGTCCCGCTGAGCTGGCTGGCCGATCACGTCGACGTTGTCGAAGGAACGGACGCTGCCGCCCTCGCTGCCGCCCTTGTGAAGGTTGGCCTGGAAGAGGAAGAAATTCATCCCGCACGCGTGACCGGACCGCTCGTCGTCGGTCGCGTCCTGACCCGCGTGGAGGAAACGGCGTCCAACGGCAAGGTCGTCAACTACTGCCGCGTAGATGTCGGCGAATACAACGATGCCCCAGGCACCGGCAAGGAGCCGTCGGAGCTGCCCAGCCGCGGCATTATCTGCGGCGCTCATAACTTCGACGTCGACGACCTCGTCGTCGTCTCCCTTCCTGGCGCGATTCTGCCCGGTGATTTCAAGATTGCCGCGCGTAAGACCTACGGCCTTGTCTCGGACGGCATGATTTGCTCCGCACGCGAGCTCGGTCTGGGTGAGGATCACTCTGGCATCATCGTCCTACCGAAGTTCTTCCCCGACCGTGAGATCCCCGCAGTTGGCACCGACATCGTGTCGTGGCTGGGTCTGGGTGAAGAGGTCCTGGAGATTAACGTGACCCCGGACCGCGGTTACTGCTTCTCGATGCGCGGCATTGCCCGCGAGTACTCGCACTCGACGGGTGCCTCGTTCCGCGACCCGGGCCTGCCGGGCGTTATCGCGGCCGAGCCGTCGGCTGCGAACTCCGATGGCTTCCCGGTCGTGTTCTCTGACGATGCCCCAATCCGCGGCCGCGCGGGTGTTGACCGCTTCGTCGCGCGCATCGTTCGTGGCACCAACCCCAATGCTCCGACGCCTCGCTGGATGGTCGAGCGCCTTGAGGCTGCGGGCATGCGCTCGCTGTCCCTGGCTGTTGACATCACGAACTACGTCATGCTGGACCTTGGCCAGCCGATGCACGCCTACGACCTGGGTGACCTTGCTGCCCCGATCGTCGTGCGCCGTGCTCGCGCCGGCGAAACGCTGGTGACCCTGGATGAGGAAAAGCGTGACCTCGACCCGCAGGATCTGCTGATCACCGACTCGCCGGAGGGTGAGGGCTCGCGCATTATCGGTATCGCAGGTGTCATGGGTGGCGCCTACTCCGAGGTCAGCGAGAACACGACAGACATCCTGTTCGAAGCCGCGCACTTTGACGCCGTGTCTGTCGCGCGCAGCTCCCGTCGTCACAAGCTGCACTCCGAGGCCGCAAAGCGGTTCGAGCGCGGCACCGATCCGGCGCTGCCCGCCGTCGCGGCGCAGCGCGCCGTTGAGCTGCTTGTCCAGTACGGCGGTGGCACAGTCGATGAGGGCGTGACGGATATCGATCAGCGCGGCGAGGCCGTCGTCATCGCGCTGCCCGACGGTGAGGTCGAGCGCCTGACCGGCGTGGCGCACAGCCCGGAGCGTATCGCCGAGCTTCTGCGCACGGTGGGCTGCGTCGTTGAGGGACCGGAAGGCGGCGTGTTCACCGTGACGGCCCCTTCGTGGCGTCCCGACCTGACTCTGCCGGCCGACCTCGTCGAGGAAGTCGCACGCCTTGACGGCTACGACAACATCCCCGTGATCATGCCGACGGCACCCGCTGGCCACGGTCTGACAACCGCGCAGAAGGCGCGACGACTGGCTGCGTCCACGCTGGCCGATGGGGGACTGGTCGAGGTTGAGTCCTACCCGTTCGTGTCCGATACGTGGGATCGTCAGGGCATTCCCGAGGATGATCCCCGCCGCGAAGCGCTGCGCCTGCGTAACCCCATGGCGGATGATTCGCCGTGGCTGCGTACCACGGTCCTCGACACACTCCTCGATGTCGCCGGTCGCAACGTGTCGCGCTCCAATGCGGACGTCGCGATCTTCGAAGTTGCCAAGGTCGCTCGTCCCGCCGGTACTGTTCCGGCTGACCTGCCCAGTGCCGATGAGCGTCCCTCCGACGAGGTGCTCGCGGCGCTCGAGGCGGGTATTCCGGCTCAGCCGTGGCACATCGGTGGCGTCTTGACAGGTTCGGCCGTTCCGGCTGGCGTCCTGGCGAACGCCCGTGCCTGTGATTGGGCGGACGCCCTGGAATACGTGCGTCGTGTGGCCTCCGCTCTCGGCGTGCGCGTCGAGGTCACCCGCGCCTGGATGGATCAGGTGCCCGCGCACAAGGGCGCTCCGATGCCCGCTCCGGCAACGGATCCGGCCGCGGTTGCCCCGTTCCACCCCGGACGTGTCGCGCGCGTCTTCGTGCGTGCGGGCCGCGACCTCGTGGACGTCGCTCTTGCGGGCGAACTGTCGCCTGCCGCATGCCGAGCGTTCGGCCTTCCCGCGCGTTCGTGCGCCTTTGAGATCGATATGGATGCTCTCATCTCCCAGATGAGTGATCAGCCTATCCAGGTCAAGGGCGTCTCGACGTTCCCGCTCGCCAAGGAAGACATCGCTCTCGTCGTACCGTCGGATATCCCCGCCTCACGCGTCGAGCAGATCGTGCGTCAAGGCGCCGGCCAGCTTGCAGAGTCCGTGACACTCTTCGATATCTACGAGGGTGACCAGGTGCCGGAGGGCTACCGTTCCCTCGCCTTTGCGCTGCGTCTGCGCGCAGCCGATCACACGCTGACCGCGAAGGAATCGTCGCAGGTTCGTGAGCAGGTCGTCGCAAAGGCTGCCAAGGTATTGGGCGCGTCCTTGCGCGCCTAGTCAACTCTGGCGCTCGACCGGTCGGATCGGTGGTGTGGCACCCCACTCATTTGGGGCGTTGCGCCCACCGATTCGACCGGTCTTCGCTTTACCATGGGTACATGCACATCCTTGTTACTGCAGCATCAAAGCACGGGGCGACGGACGAAGTCGCCGACGCCATTGCGAAGCGTTTGGAGGCGGCGGATTTTGCCGTTGATCGTCTTGCACCCGCTGATGTGACCACGGTCGATCCTTACGATGCGGTGGTCGTCGGCTCTGCCGTCTACATCCTTCAATGGATGCCCGAGGCGCACGAATTTATGGAGCGTTTTCAGGATCAGCTGCGTGACAAGCAGGTCTGGGCTTTCTCCGTCGGTATGAACGGCGTGCCCAAGCATTCTGAGCAGGACGCTAACCGTGTTGGGCCGCTGCTCACTCACGTCAATTGCCGTGAGCTCCGTACGTTCCCTGGTCGCTACAAGCCGGCGCTGCTGTCGCTGCGTGAACGTTCGATCGCGCGCCTGGCTGGTGTCGTCGAGGGTGATTTCCGCGATTGGGACGCTATCGACGCGTGGGCCGATGAGATTGCCGCCCAGCTGCGTGCCTGAGAGTTTTGACGGCAAGCGGGTGAGGGACTTGCCTCACCCGCTTGCTTATTTATATGCATGAGGGTGTATAATAATGCATATGAGTGCAACACCTGCGTTTCCGAGCACGAAGAGTGCGCGGCACGAGATGATCCGAGATCTTCTGGCCGCCGAGCCCATCGGTAGCCAGGAGGGCCTGCGCGCCCGCTTGGCTGAGCGCGGGATTGACGTTACCCAGACGACCCTGTCCCGCGACCTGATGGACCTGCGTGCGACGAAGATTCGTGATGCTTCAGGCGCTCTCATCTACACGGTGCCCGATCACGATGGTGGTCTGACGCACGACGCTGAAGCGGCCAACGTTCGTCTTGCGCGATGGTGTCAGCTTCTCCTGGTCACCTCCGTGAAGGTGGGGAACCAGCTGGTCCTGCGTACGCAGGTCGGGGCGGCGAACCTCCTCGCCTCCTCAATCGACGCAGTCAGGCGCGACGAGATTGCTGGAACGATCGCCGGTGACGACACGATCCTCGTTATTTGCCGCAGCGAAGAAGGCGCGGCCGAGGTGGAACGTGCCTTGTTGGCCCTCGCAGAACCCGGTGCACTCCCCGAAAACTAGCCCCGGCCTCGTTCGAACGAGAGTGTGCGGGCACCACGAACCCAACAATTGGAAGGAACCTACATGTCGAGCAAAGATCGCGTCGTCCTGGCGTATTCAGGCGGTCTGGACACCTCTGTCGCTATCGGATGGATCGGTGAACAGACGGGCCGCGAGGTCGTCGCTGTTGCTGTTGACGTCGGCCAGGGCGGCGAGGACCTTGAGGTTATTCGTCAGCGTGCGCTCGATTGTGGAGCCGTTGAAGCGTACGTTGCAGATGCGCGCGACGAATTCGCGACCGAATACTGCATGCCCGCTTTGAAGGCAAACGCGCTCTACGAAGGCAAGTACCCGCTCGTGTCGGCGCTGTCGCGTCCCGTCATTACAAAGCACCTTGTGAAGGCTGCGCGTGAGTTCGGTGCGACGACGGTCGCACATGGTTGCACGGGTAAGGGCAACGACCAGGTCCGCTTCGAGGTCTCGATTACCTCGATGGCGCCCGACATGGACTGCATTTCCCCGGTTCGTGACCTCGCCTTGACGCGTGACGTCGCGATTGAGTACGCCGAGAAGCACAATCTGCCGATTGAGACGACGAAGCACAACCCGTTCTCTATTGATCAGAACGTGTGGGGTCGTGCCATCGAAACGGGCTTCCTGGAAGACCTGTGGAATGCTCCGACGAAGGACGTCTACAACTACACTGATGATCCGATCTACCCGCCGCTGCCCGACGAGGTTGTCATCACGTTCGACAAGGGCATTCCTGTCGCCATCGATGGCCGACCGGTCACGCCGCTCGAGGCCATCCAGGAGATGAACCGCCGCGCTGGCGCTCAGGGTATCGGCCGTATTGACATGGTCGAGGATCGTCTGGTCGGAATCAAGTCCCGTGAGATTTACGAGGCTCCCGGTGCCGTCGCGCTCATTGAGGCGCACCAGGCGCTTGAGGCGGTCACGCTGGAGCGGATGCAGCGTCGCTACAAGCGTCAGCTGGAGCAGACGTGGGGTGAGCTCGTGTATGAGGCACAGTGGTACTCGCCGCTGAAGAAGTCGATGGACGCCTTCATCGAGCACACCCAGCAGTATGTCTCCGGTGATATCCGCATGGTGCTCCACGGTGGTCGCGCGACCGTGAACGGACGCCGTTCTGAGTCCTCTCTCTACGATTTTAACCTGGCAACCTACGAGACCGGCGATACCTTCGATCAGTCCTCGTCGCGTGGCTTCATCGATATCTACGGCCTTCAGTCGAAGCTCGCTGCGGCTCGCGACGTGCGCTTCGGCGTGAACATGGGCTTCTGAGCGTTTGGTTGAGGGCGTTCTCACAGAGAATGTCTCAGTTGGGTTTCAAGAGGCGGGAGCGGCGAGAAGGCTGCTCCCGCCTCGCTTAGTGTTTCGTGTATGACGTATGAGGCGAGCACTGTGAGTGATGCCGTGGGGACCGACGGAGATGATGCCCTGCGCACGCGCATGATGCGCTATACGGTTGCTGCGATGTTCTTCGTTGGCTTTGCCGGTAAGGGAATTCGTGGCATCTTCGGCGATATTGGTTCGCTCGTGCCAATGCTGATTCTGCTTGTTTCCTTCGTCGTGCTCTTCCGTATCTCGGGCCGCTCACTCTTGCTTCGTCGCTTCCCGACGACGACATGTCTGTTCGTCGCCTGGTGTGCGCTCTCGTGCGCATGGTCGGTGGCGCCGTTGCTCAGTGCCGAATACACCGTTTTGTCGGTGTCCCTGACGCTTGTATCGATAGCCGTGGCCGTTGCACTGCCGCTCACGGAGCTCGTTGGTGCGTTGATTCTGGCATTCCAATGGATCATCGGCTCTTCTTTCATTCTCGAGGCGTTGGTTGCCTTCTTCGGGCACGGTCCTCTGGCTCCTCCGATCATGTGGGGGAGGGGTCTCCTCCCTGCCTCCTACTACTGGATCGATGGCATGCTTCTCAAGGGAGGGCCTATCCAGGGTTTTCCCGGTAATAGGAATCCCCTCGCATTTGTCGCGTTGTTGCTGGCGGTGTGCCTGATTCTGCGCTATATGCAGACGAAGCGATCGCGCCTTGCGACATGTCTGTGGCTCGGCGCATGCGGTGGTGTCCTGTTACTGACGCAGTCCGCGACGGTTGCGCTCTCCACGGTTGGATGCCTGCTTGTGATCGCGGGTCTTGTCGTCCAGCGTCGGGTTCCGGAGCGCCTTCGTCTCCGAGTCGTCGGCGGTTTCGCCGGGTTCGGTGTTGTCACTGCGATCGCAGCATTCTTCTGTCGTCATATGATTGCCGATGCTTTCGGTCGTAGTCCTGACATGAGCGGGCGCTCCGTCATCTGGCATGCCGTTGCTCCACTGGTTGCGCAGCGTCCGATCTGTGGTTGGGGTTGGTTCATTGGGTGGCCCACGCAGATGGAGCCATTTGCGTCGCTCGTTATCCGTCCGGATGGCACGCCGACCAATCAGGCACACAACGTCTACGTGGAGGCTGCTCTGACAACGGGTTTTGTCGGCGCCGCCATGATCACCGTTGCGATTGTCTGGACGCTGTACCGCGTCGTGAAAGTCGCGGTGGCTCATATCGACGACAACCTGTGGGATGTCATTCCCGCCGTCATCATCATCGCGATGTTCATCCAGTCCTTCACGGAGTCGCGCATGCTTTTCGAAGGCAACTGGATGCTCTTCGTGATGATCGCGACGTGGGTGAAGGTGCGTGGCGAGGTCCCAGTGGTGTGGCCTTCGGCAGCTCGCCAGCATCTCGAATATTCTTAAACGAGAGAGATAGCACCGTCGTTACCGACCCAGGAGGAACCTCATGTCGCAGTCCGAAACGCACGTCTCCCTGTGGGGTGGCCGTTTTTCTGGAGGGCCTTCGCAGGCACTTGCTGCGTTGAGCGTGTCGACGCACTTCGACTTCCGCCTGGCGCACGTGGATATCGCAGGTTCGCACGCGCATGCTGACGAGCTGCATCGCGTTGGGCTGCTGACCGACCAGGAATGCGCGGACATGCACGATGCTTTGGCTCGCCTTGATGCCGATGTCGCTTCGGGCGCCTTTGTGCCCTCTGTTGACGACGAGGATGTGCATACGGCGTTGGAACGTGGCTTGATTGAGCGCGCTGGGGCCACGTTGGGAGGCAAGCTGCGAGCTGGCCGCTCCCGTAATGACCAGATTGCAACGCTGATTCGCGTGTACCTGCGCGAGGAGGCCCGTCACCTGGCGGGTCGCGTCCTGGATATCGCGCAGGCTCTACTCAGCCAGGCGGTCCGTGCCGGTGACGCCGTTATGCCGGGTCGCACTCATATGCAGCATGCCCAGCCCGTTCTTGTTGCGCACCATCTGATGGCGCACGTGTGGCCGCTGCTTCGTGACGTCGCGCGTCTGCGTGACTGGGACAAGCGTGCGGCGATCTCGCCGTATGGATCCGGTGCCCTGGCCGGTAACACGCTCGGCATGGATCCTTGCCGGATTGCTGCTGCACTGGGCTTTTCCGATTCCGTTGAAAACTCGATCGACGGTACTGCTTCGCGCGACGTTGTCGCCGAGTTCTCCTTCGTGTGCGCTCAGATCGGCATCGATATTTCGCGCCTGTGCGAGGAGATTGTCATCTGGAATACCAAGGAGTTCGGCTACGTGACGCTGGACGACTCCTACTCCACGGGTTCGTCGATCATGCCTCAGAAGAAGAATCCTGACGTTGCGGAGCTTGCCCGCGGCAAGGCCGGCCGCCTGATCGGTGATCTGACTGGCTTGCTCGCGGTCCTCAAGGGTATTCCGCTCGCGTATGATCGCGATCTCCAAGAGGACAAAGAGCCGGTGTTTGATCAGATCGACACCCTCGACGTTCTCTGTCCCGCTGTCGCTGGCATGATCGACACGATGACCATTCATCTTCAGCGCCTCGAGGAGCTGGCACCCCAGGGCTTCTCGCTTGCTACCGACATCGCAGAGTGGCTCGTCAAGCAGGGGGTGCCCTTCCGTGATGCGCACGAGATTTCCGGTGCGTGCGTGCGCCTGGCCGAGGCCAGGGGAGTGGAGCTCGCCGACTTGAGCGATGAGGAGCTCGCCCAGGCCTCGTCGTTCCTGACCCCCGAGGTGCGCTCCGTGCTCACCGTCGAAGGTTCCGTGGGTGCGCGTCGTGGGCGTGGCGGTACAGCCCCCGAGCGGGTGCGCGAGCAGATCGCCGAGGCCGAGGCTGCCCTCGCGCAAGCGCGCACGTGGGCGGCCTCGGCGCTTCGTTAACGCCCCTACTCGCAAGCCGATACACTAAGACGGTATTCATCCGTCGAATCCGCAAGGAAGGACAACTTTCGTGACAGATATCCTGGACGAACTGCAGTGGCGTGGGCTGCTCGCTCAGCACACCGACCTCGAGGCGCTTCGTGAGCACCTCAACGCCGGACCTGTCACCTTCTATTGCGGCTATGACCCGACTGCCCCTTCCCTTCATCACGGCCACCTCGTGCAGCTGATCGTCATGCGCCACCTGCAGCTCGCTGGCCATCGGCCGCTCGCGCTCGTGGGCGGTGCGACTGGGCAGATCGGCGACCCGCGCCAGAGCGGCGAACGCCAGCTCCAGTCGACCGAGGTCGTCAAGGGATGGGCTGACCGCCTGCGTTCGCAGATCTCTCGCTTCCTTGATTTTGAGGGGCCTGCCGCCGCGACGATGGTGAACAACCTGGACTGGACCCAGGAGATGAGCGCCATCGATCTGCTGCGCACCATCGGCAAGTACTTCCGTGTGGGCACGATGCTCAACAAGGACATCGTCGCGCGTCGCATCGCATCGGATGAGGGTATCTCCTACACGGAGTTCTCCTACCAGGTACTCCAGGCCAACGACTTCCTTGAGCTCTACCGTCGCCACGGGTGCACGCTTGAGACCGGCGGAAACGACCAGTGGGGCAACATGGTCGGCGGTGTCGACCTGATCCGTAAGGTTGAGGGCGTTGACACCCACGTCATGACGACCCCGATCATCACGAAGGCGGACGGCACGAAGTTCGGTAAGTCCGAGGGTGGTGCCATCTGGCTCGACCCGGAGATGATGACACCGTACGCCTTCTACCAGTTCTGGCTCCAGGTCGCGGACGATGATGTTGTGCGCTTCCTGAAGATCTTCACGTTTAAGTCGCGTGAGGAGATCGAGGCACTGGCTGTTGAGGTCGCTGAGCGTCCCCACCAGCGCGCTGCGCAGAAAGCCCTCGCTGCCTCCGTCACCGAGCTTGTGCACGGCAGCGAGCAGCTTCAGCGTGTTCTCGCCGCGACCGATGCCCTCTGGGGTGGCGGTGACATCCGGGATCTGGACGAGGCTACCCTGGCAGCTGCGACTGCCGACCTCCCGCGCGCGTCGGTTACCATCGGTGAGTCGACCGTGGCCGATGCGCTCGTTGCTCTCGGTTTCGAGAAGGGGAAGACGGCTGCGCGTCGCACGATCTCCTCCGGCGGAGCCTCTATCAATAACGTCAAGGTGGAGGACGCCGAAGCTGTCCTGCGTGACGAGGACGTGCTTGCGGGTGGACTGGCTCTCATTCGTAAGGGTCGCAAGAACCTCGCCGTGCTCGAACTGAGCTAACGCTTCCGCAGAGGAGGGCGTCCGATGAGAATCGGACGCCCTCTTTTCGTTGTGTTTGTTGGGTTTGTGGGGTGTGTGGTGGGGGTCATAGTGTTTT
>CALISI010000011.1 GCA_938041695.1 uncultured Actinomyces sp. | reverse complement strand
GCGCGGCGCACGTCGCCCTTGGTGACGACCTCGATGTGGTCGATCGTCGGGGCGTGAACAGGGAAGGTACGCTCAACGCCAACACCGAAGGAAACCTTACGGATGGTGAACGTGGAGGACACACCATGGCCGCGACGCGCGATCACGACGCCCTGGAAGACCTGGATACGAGAGCGGTTGCCTTCGATAACCTTGACGTGCACCTTGAGGGTGTCACCGGCTCGGAACGAGGGGATGTCATCGCGCAGCGATGCCGCATCAACGGCGTCCAGCTTCTGCATTTCTTCTCCTTGACGCATCTGCCGCAGGTCGGAAGCGCCTGGTTGGGCGGGTCTTGCCCGCTCATCTGACGTGTGATCGTGCGCCTCGGTGTCCCCCTGCGGCAGGATGAACCGCGCACAATCCCGGTTATTATCCCACAGCCTCGAGCACATCTGCCAGTGCGCCGCCGCATTATCCGGTGAGATCACGCACCATGACGACGTCGTAGTTGCGCACGCCTCCCACATCAAACGTACGGCTCGAGCGTTTGCGGAAACCATGGCGTTTGTAGAAGGCCTGTGCGGACTTGTTGCCACGGTTAGTGCCCAGGACGATGGACGTGTGCCCAGTCTCGCCTGCGTCGGCGACGGCTCGTTCGATCAGCGCATCGGCGATGCCACTCCCCCGCCACTCCTCGTCCACGTAGCACTTGGACAGGTAGGCACTGCCTTCCTCGACGCGCCCGGGGCGCACAAGATCACTCGGCAGCGCGTGGGCACCAACGTGGGTCAGCACATAACCGACGAGCGCGCCCTCGACCTCCGCAACAAAAAGCCGATGCTCATCGGGAGAGGAGATAACAGCCGCAAACACGGTCGGCGACAGCTGCGTTGCGATGTATTCCTCGATCGCTTCAGCCGGGAGAAAGGACGGGCACGCATCCGGGAAAGTACGTGCAGCAAGCTCACTGACAGCGACGGCATCGTCGGTCCTTGCGAGGCGCACCTGAACGCGATGCGCCGTTCTGTCACGGGTGTAGGCGACGCCGCAAAAAGCGAGTGCCGCGCGATCCTCACCCGTCAGGGAGGAAGCATCCAATGCCAGCGCGAGATCGGGCCGAATCCGCGCGGTTTTCTCTATCGCGCGGTCACGACGCCAGCGTTCGATCGCGGCGTGGTTGCCACCGAGGAGAACCTCCGGAATCTCGAGAGAACGAAATCCTCGTGGCTTCGTGTACACGGGATACTCGAGCAACCCCGCTCCCGAGTGCGACTCTTCGACGAGCGACTCCGGGTTGCCCATAAAGCCGTCGAGGAGACGCGCAACCGCCTCGGTCAGGACCATTGCCGCAACCTCACCGCCGTTGAGGACGTAGTCGCCAATGGAAAACTCGACAACCTCAACCCCCACGCCTCGGTAATGCTCGGCGACGCGCGCGTCGATCCCCTCGTAGCGTCCGCAGGCGACGATGATCTGGTCGGCGTGCGCAAGGTCCTCCACGCGCCCCTGAGTCAGCGGCGTGCCCGAGGGCGTTGGGATCGCGAGGACACGGCGGAACGAGGCCGGGGCACCTTCCCCGCAACGCTCCGGAAGCGGAACGGAGAGTACCTCGTCCAAGGCACGGGCCCACACGTCCGCTCGCATCACCATGCCGGCGCCGCCGCCGTACGGGGTATCGTCGACGCTGCGATGCTTGCCAGTGGCCCAGTCGCGCAGGTCATGCGCCTGCAGGTTTACAAGACCTGTCTCTTCCGCTTTGCCCATCAAGGACAGTCGGAGAGGCGCGAAGTAGTCGGGAAAGATAGAGATGAGATCGAAACGCACGAGCTCAGTGACCTTCGCGCTCCGACACCGCATCATCATCAAATAGCCCCGGAGGCGCGTCGATGGCGACAACGCCCCCCTCGACGTCGACAGTCGGGACGAGGGCCGTCACGAAAGGCACCATAACGGTTCCATGCTCGGTGGCCACGAGGAGGAGATCCTGCGCGGCACCGGGCGTCAGCCCGCTGACGGTACCGAGAACATCGCCTGACGGAGTGCGCGCCTCAAGGCCCTTCAGCTCATGCGGATACCAGGCGTCCTCCTCCGGATGTGCATCGACGAGCAGGCGTGCACCGCGCAGCGCCTCCGCTTCCTCGCGGGAATTGCATTCCTCAAACGAGGCGAGCACGCGCTCCTTGTGGACACGAACGCTCCTCACCGTGAGCTGGCGCTTCTCCCCCGCGATATCCAACCGGGCGCCGGGTGCCAGAACCTCGGGGTCATCACTGCGCACGTCCACGATAACCTCTCCACGCAGGCCGTGGGCGGGACCGACGATAGCGGCGGTGAGCTGCATATGTTCTCCTCACGATGAACGGGGACTCCCCCGAAGGATACAACGAAGGGGCCCGGCTATGCCGGACCCCTCCGCGACGTGTGCGAGTCTTACTCGCGATCCGTGTCGACGACGTCAACGCGGACAGCGCCACGCGTGGACAGCGCACCCATGACGGTGCGCAGCGCGCGAGCCGTCCGACCGCCGCGTCCGATGACGCGACCCAGATCCTCGGGGTTCACGCGAACCTCGAGAAGCTGGCCACGTCGCATGGAACGAGGCGTCACCTCGACATCTTCGGGGTGGTCAACGATGCCGCTGACCAGGTGCTCCAACGCGTCGGCGAGCATGCTCAGGCATCCTCTCCGGCGG
>CALISI010000010.1 GCA_938041695.1 uncultured Actinomyces sp. | reverse complement strand
CGCAATCCCAACCTAAACCCGGAACTTAAGCACCACGTTCGTGACCTATAGTCCGCTTTGTGCGCCCGTGGGCGGCGGCCCGCCCGCGAGATCGCCACACGCGAGCCTGCGGCTCGGAGTGGTCGATCTCGAAGCCCGGCCAGGCCCCGCCGCCGCCCACAGGCGCCG
The DNA here is from genome assembly GCA_938041695.1 of uncultured Actinomyces sp. Taxonomy (GTDB): domain Bacteria; phylum Actinomycetota; class Actinomycetes; order Actinomycetales; family Actinomycetaceae; genus Pauljensenia. Next base: position 16,629 of record CALISI010000010.1, on the reverse strand, counting down.
CAGCCAGGCCCTCCGGACCCTCCGCCGCCGCCCACGGGTATTGCGTCTGGGCCCTGTCGACCGGGCGGCCCGCTTGTCTGAAACCGCCGCCACCTTTGCGGGCGCAGGTCGAGCCTCAACTGAAACCGGTGTCGCCTTTGCGGGTGAGAAACGGGCGTTTTTGGCGCATTTTTCGGTGGCAGTGGTGATGCCGGTTTCAGCGGTTCCTTGTTGGGGGCGAGCAGTGGTGTTGTTGGTTTCAATGCCGCCGCGTTGTCGCTCCTGATGCGCGATATTCTTCGCCCTGCTGGTCTGATGGTGGGTGTGAGCGCGAAAAAGTTCGCCCTGCGCACGAAAAATGGCCCAAAATTGGCGTTTTGTGGCGTGCTGGGCGAGTTTTTTCGCGGAAATGCCGGTGGAGGGGAGGTGCTGGGCGAAGTTTTTCGCACCAACCGTTGCAGTGCCAAGGTCTTGTAGACGATGCGGCGCACTTCAGGCTGGCTGCGATGGGGGTTTTGCGCCATGCGAAGCCCTCTAACGGCGTGTCGCCGGCGTGTCGGAGCTTTGGATGGCGTCATTCCCTCCGATTGGTGGCGGTGAGCTAGCAGTTTGCGGTGGTGTTGTGGCCAAACTGCAGACCCATTGGGTGAAAAGACTCCAAAAACGGCTGGTTTTGCTGAATGGGTCTGCGATGCACCTCAATCTCTTGTTGCGCACAGCCCAGCATGTACAGGCATCAATCGCTTGACATCTTGTGAATCATGCTATATGACGGTTCTATCTAGCAATGAAGCTAAGTCTGGAAGGGACTGATCATGATGGATGGACTCATCTCATTTGGTCTAGGACTCTTAACGTTTGTTGCTGCTTTCTGCTTGTCTGGTCTAGCGCGAGCGATGCGAAATGACAAGCTGCCTCCGAATATGTGGGCAGGAATCAGGACGAAGGCAGCATCAGAGTCGGAGTCGTCCTGGTATCAGGTTCAACGAGCAGTTTCAGTGCCGCTCTTTTGCTTAGCCGTTGCTTATGCAGATTCAGGTTTATTCTTTATCCTTCAAGGAATCTACCACGAGATTTTTTCTATACTAATTCCGGTAATTGTGTTTAGTGTGCAAAGTCTAGTCGGAATTATATGGATGTACAGGGCGAGCCATAACTCCACTCCATTGCAAAACCAGAGTAGAGCCAGTGAGTTGTCCGAGAGAATCAAAGCAACATGAATGGGGTCATCGTATCTGCATCTCGCAATCGATGCTGACTTATTTTGTTTTAAGTGAAAGGATGCAGAAGCTGTGAAGCCGGTATTTACTGTTGCCCCAGTGAGGTCGCGCATTGATAGCCCCATTCATATAACAGCCGCAGGCCTCGTTCCTGGAGAACGGGTCACCATTCGAACGAAGGTTATGGACGGCGCGCTGAGGGAGTGGGAGTCCCTCGCTGTTGTCGACGCTGACGATGTCGGTGTGGTCGATCTGTCCCGGATGGCTCCTCTTGAAGGCTCGACATATCGGGGTGTTGATGGGGAGGGGCCGCTGTGGTCAATGCGGGGGCCTGATCAGTCGAAATTTTTCACACGCAACCTTCCTGTCGAGTTGGAGTATCACTCTGACATATGTCGCGGGGATAGTGTTATCGCTTCAACCCGCTTTCGCAGGCATTTCGGTGATGGCGTCATATGGGGGCAGGTGCATGAGCCTCCCGTTGTCGGCACATTTGCCCACCCCAACGATGGCTTGCCGCATCCAGGCGTCCTTGTGCTGCATGGTTCCGACTCTGTCGACCTGGCTAGCGCGGCCACACTACTCGCGTCTGAAGGCTATTCCGTTCTGGCCCTCAGGTGGTTTGGGATCGAGGACCGGCCTCCTCATATGGTCAACGTTGACCTGAATGATATTGATTGTGCCGTAACACGTATGATCAATGACGAATTTGTAGTAGGGGACGAAATTGCCGTGATTGGGCTGTCTCGCGGCGCTGAGCTGGCGCTCGAGGTGGCTGCGCATAACGCCAACGTGGGATTGACCATTGCGCTTTCGCCGTCGTCCATCAGGCAAGCTGGGATGGGTGAGAATTACTCGTTCAAGGATCCCGCATGGGTCCGAAATGGGGAGCCCCTCGAGTGGGTGCATGGTGGTAACGGATTCGGAATGATGCTGTTGTTCCTATCGTCCGTCATCCGACGAAAGCCCATGCGTCAGACGCGCGGCTTCCTGGGCGCTCTCAATAAGAACGTCGAGGCTGTCGAAAGATCAACTATTCAGGTGGAAAACTGCAAGGGTCCCATTACTCTGATTGTCGGGGATGATGATGGGCTGTGGCCGTCTCAAGAATATGCTGATCGCATTGCTGGCAGGCTGAAGGACCTCGATTGGCCGGGCACTGTGAGGGTTGAGTGTGTGCCTGGTGCAGGGCACTTTGTTGGGTTCCCCTATGCTCTTCCCACCTTGCCGCCAATGTGTATTCTCAAGCCCGCTTCAGCTCTCGCCTTCGATTTCGGTGGGTCAGTTGCGGCAAATGCCGACGCAGCCAGAAAGGTATGGCGCATCGTTCAGGAAGAGTTGTCTCAGTGGAGTGGCATTGTTAGCCACTGATAAGTGATACGAGAAGAAGTCAAGGGGTGTGGTCTGTCATGCTTGAGCAAGACTGGTCGGATGGGAACGGTTGCGCGTGATGGCCTCGACCTTCCCTGCACCTAACTCTGGAGAGCTGATTTAATCTGTGTCGCTTCGGGCCCCTCTGTTTTTCCGGGGTGGTGTGTGGTCGCGGCGCCTTCGTCGGGGCGTGTTGGCTGTGCTCGGACGTATGGGGTAACCACGGCCTCGTGGAAGATTGGTTAGGCGATCCTATTCGATAGGGCTAAGGTCCCGATGACGTAAAAACGCCCACAACCTGAGTCTTATTCCCGACCTTGACATAATCGTGAAACATTTGACTAAAGGGCTGTTAGCACTAGAAATTCCGGGACCAAAGGACCAAGATGGATGTGTCTGAAGGGCACAACCCCATAAGGGGGAGCCCCGTACCGAATACATATGCAGAGGAGAAACAACATGACCGTTGAGTCCACCGGCTTCAAGGCTTCCGACGTTCTCGCAGGCAACCTGCAGAAGGTCCTCACCGACGTGACTGCTCTGTCCCTCGTGGGCAAGCAGCTGCACTGGAACATCACCGGCGAGGGCTTCCGCTCGCTGCACCTCTACCTCGACGAGGTCGTGGACATCGCCCGCGAGGCCTCCGACGAGATCGCCGAGCGCATGCGCGCCCTCCAGGTCGTCCCCAACGGCCTGCCCGAGGTCGTCGCCCAGCGCAACACCCTCCCGACCGTCCCCGAGACGCTCATCAAGACCGATGACGCCGAGGAGCTCGCCGTCGCCGCTATCAACGCGACCGTCGGCACCATGCGCGATGTTCACGAGAAGGTCGACGCCGAGGATTCCGCCTCCGCCGACATCCTCAACGACTACATCCGTCGCTTCGAGCAGCAGGCGTGGTTCATCCGTTCGCAGAACGGCCAGGCCTGAGCCTGACTCCTCCGTGAGGAGAACGCGAGTCGCCTAGGCTCGCATCACACAACGTGGGGTGCCCCGCCTCTTGCAGGCGGGGCACCCTTGTGTGTGCGTGCAAGTATCGTGGTGGAGACATGCAAGGGGTGGGCGTCCAGTCGCCGGCGGAAGGTGGGCGGCGAACCTATCGCATGCTGGCGTGACCTGCGGCGCGTGGGTCGTACCGGGGATTGGAGGCCGCTGCAAGGCCTTGACGCTACCCGAAGCGAATTAGCCCGGGCCTTTGCGAGCAACGCGAACAGGTCTCGGGATGTGACACAGCGTCAGCGACATGGGAGAACGCGAACATTAGGCTGGTGGCGTGACGAACTCCCAGGACGTAGCAGCCACCACCTCGACCTCGATCCGCGCACAGAGCGGCGAAGCACACACCGGCGAAGCGCACACCGGTGAAGCCCGCCCCACCCTCGTCCTGGTGAACCTGGGGACGCCGACCGCGCCCGAACCCGGTGCCGTCCGTTCCTTCCTGCGCGAGTTCCTTTCCGACCGCCGCGTCATCGAGATGAGCCCGCTCCTGTGGAAACCCATCCTGGAGGGCATCATTCTGCGCGTGCGTCCGCGCGAGGTCGCCGGCAAGTACCGCAGCATCTGGATGGATGAGGGCTCGCCGCTCATGCACTACACCCGCGAGCAGGCCCGCCTCCTCGGCGAACGCCTGCCGGGCGTGCGCGTCGAGGTCGCGATGCGCTACGGGCAGCCCTCGATCGGCTCGGTCCTGGACCGCCTGCACGCCGAGGGTGTGCGCCGCGTGGCGATCCTGCCCGCCTACCCGCAGTACGCGGCCTCGACGGTGACGACGATCAATGACGCGGTCGCGAGCTGGATCGGCCGCAACCGTGACGGCTTCGAGCTGCGCCTGCACCGCTCGTTCCCCGCGGCCCCCGCGTACATCGAGGCGCTCGCGAACGCCCTCGAGCGCCATTGGGAGCGCGTGGGACGCCCGAACTTCCTGACGGGGGACCGCGTCGTCGTGTCCTTCCATTCGATACCGGTCGCCATGGACGAGGCCGGTGACCCCTACCGCGCCGAGTGCCGCCGTACGGTCGCCGCCCTCGAGTCGCGCTTGGGCCTGGCGATGGGGTCCTTGACGGCCACCTTCCAGTCCGTGTTTGGCCGAGCCGAGTGGCTGGGCCCGCAGACGATCGAGGAGATGGCTGAGCTGGGCGCCGCCAAGTGCCCGCGCGTGGACGTCATCTGCCCGGGCTTCATGGCGGATTGCCTGGAGACGCTCGAGGAGATCGACCAGCTCAACCGACAGACGTTCGTCGAGGCAGGGGGAGGGGACTTCCACTACGTGCCGTGGGGCAATGACTCCGAGGGCGCGGTCGCGTCCCTGGAGGAGCAGGCGCGCATCGCGCTGGTCGGCTGGGTGTAGGCGCGCTGTCACAATCGACCGGCGGACGAAACCCTCCAGCGGATGCGGCCCCGGCCTCGTAGCGTGGGGGCATGAGCACGCCTGACTGTAGGAACTTCTCCACGCTGGCCATCCACGCCGGGTTTGACCCGGACCCCATCACGGGCGACGTGGTGCCTCCGATTCACGTCGCTTCGACGTTCGTGCAGGATCGGCCCGGCGAGCTGCGAGAAGGCTACGAGTACGGGCGCTGCGGCAACCCGACGACCAACGCGTTCGCGGGTGCTCTCGCGGCCCTGGAGGGCGCGACGCACGGCTTCGCGTTTCCGTCGGGCATGAGCGCCGAGGACACGGTGATCCGCCTGCTGGCGCGCCCCGGCGACCACGTCGTGCATTCGACCGACGTGTACGGCGGCACCCACAAGCTCCTCAGCGTCATCAAGCCCGCCGAGGGCATCACCTCCGAGGCCGTGGACCTCACCGACCTGGCCGAGGCCGAGCGCGTGATCCGCGCCTCGCGCCCCCAGATCGTGTGGGTGGAGACACCCTCGAACCCATTCCTACTGGTCACGGACATCGCCGCAATCGCGGCCCTCACGCACGAGGTGGGCGGCCTGCTGATCGTGGATAACACGTTTGCGACGCCGGCCCTGCAGCGTCCCCTCGAGCTGGGTGCGGACGTCGTCGTGCATTCGACGACCAAGTACGTGGGCGGCCACTCGGACGTGATTGGCGGTGCTTTCGTCCTGCGCGATGGTCTGGAGCTGCCCGCGCACGTCGAGCCCTTCTTTGGCGAGCATGACGCCGCCGCCGAGGCCGTCAAGCTGCAGATGGCCCTCGGGCACGTGCCCTCCCCGCGCGACACCTATCTCGCGCACCGCGGCCTCAAGACGCTGGCCCTGCGCGTGCAGCGCCACTGTGAGAACGCGCAGAAGGTCGCCGAGTTCCTGGCCACCCACCCCAAGGTGAGTGCCGTCCACTATCCGGGGCTGGCCTCGGACCCAGGCTACGAGCTGGCGCGCGCCCAGAACCCGGCTGGCGTGGGCGGCGTGCTGTCCTTCCAGGTCGCCACCGAGGAGGCGGCGATCGAACTGACGACGCGCACGCGCGTCTTTGCGCTCGCGGCGTCCCTGGGTGCGCCGGAGTCCCTCATCGAGTACCCGGCGATCATGACGCACTCGACGCGCGTGGGTGGCGTGGACGGCGTGCCCGGCACGCTCCTGCGCCTCGCGGTCGGCCTGGAGGATGCGCAGGATCTGATCGCGGACTTGGATCAGGCGCTCGCACAGATCTGAAGCCTCGCTGATACCTCGCTGATGCTTCTCTGACGCCCGGTCCTCCCAAATCTCGCACGTAATTTAACTAGGTCAGTTTTTGGCTGCGCCCAGAAACGTTGCAATTCCGGGCATCTGATTTCAACAGTTGAAGTATTGGTGACCGAATTACGTGCGACTGTGAGGGGGACGAGGCCGGGGCGCCGCTCAGCGGGCCCTGCGGCCCGTTGATGCCCGGCGGCTCAGCCAGGTCGCGGCGGCCGTGGCGCCGCCGACGGCGAGGACCGCGGGCACGAGGATCGTGGCGCCCTGGCCGGTGAACTCGATGACGAGGATGAGCCCGGTGAAGGGTGCCTTCATGGAGGTCCCGAGGAACGCTGCCGCGCCAATAAAAGCGAAGGCTGCGACCTCCGAGCCCGGCCATGCGGTCGCCCACGGCAACCCGATGACGGCCCCCAGCCCGGCGCCGAGCGCGACCGCGGGGGTGAGGACGCCGCCCCAGCCTCCCGCGCCGATCGTCAGGAACGTGGTGGCTGTCTTGGCGAGAAGGACCAGCAGAGCGAAGGCGAGTCCCGCGCCAGCCGCCCACGTCGCATCAAACTGTGTCTGCGCGCTGGCCTGTCCGTTGCCGAGCACCGACGGAATGTGGGTGGAGACCAGGCCGACGACGATGAACGCGAGCGGCAGCGTGAAGAGGATGCGCCAGTCGCGCGGCCGGATTGCCCCGGTGCGCGCGACGGCTTGTTTGAACGCCCAGCCCGCGGCTCCGAGCACCGGCCCCATGAGCGCGCCGAAGATCGCCAAGGACAGCGACGGCGTGAGGGTGGGGACCGTGTAGAAGAAGGCCGGCCTCGTGAATCCCGTGGAGATGAGGACCGCGATCCCCGAGGTGATGAGCGCGGGGGCGACGGCGCGCGCCGAGAGTGACACGAGGAGGATCTCGAGGGTGTAGATCGTGCCCGACAGGGGGATCGAGTAGACGGCGGCCAGGCCTGCGCCCGCGCCGCACGCGACGATGATGCGCCGATCTTCGGGGGTCAGGCCCAGCTGGTCGGCGGCCGCAGCGCTGAAGGCAGCGGCCATCTCTCGCGGGGCGACCTCGCGCCCCACGGAGGCGCCGAGGCCGACGATGAGGACCTGGGTCAGGGCGTGCCAGGTGGCGCGCAGGGGAGGCATGGGGGCGCCGCCCACTGCGCCGGCGACGGAGGTGACGGCCTTGTTGCGGCGGAAAAGCAGGAACCAGGAGAGGGCGCCGACGACGCCGGCGAGCGTCAAGACGCCGACGCGACGGGCGGGGGAGACGGCGCTGACGGCCTCCAGGAGGGTACCGCCGTGCATGTCCCAGGCAGCCGCCTGGATCCAGTGAAGCAGGTGAATGCACGCCAGACCGACGAGGCCGGCGATGATCCCGGTGAGGAGTGTTGCGACCGCGAGGCGCCGCGTGCTCACGGACATGGCGTGTCGGAGTCGAGGCGCTCGCTCACTCGCGTGAACAGCCCGGTGAGCATGTCGATTTCCTCGGGCGTGATGTCGTCGAGGAAGAGGCGGCGGATGACGTCGCGCTGGACCAGGGCGGCCTCGTCGAAGAGGGTCTTGCCGGCTTCGGTCAGGAAGACGAGGCCTCCGCGCCCGTCTCCCTCGCAGGGGCGGCGCTCGATGAGACCGCGGGATTCGAGGCGCTTCATCGTGTGGGTGAGGCGCGAGCGTGAGAAGACGACCTGGTGGGCGAGGCGGGATGGGCGGATGCCCTCTTCCCCGGCGCGGTCGGTCATGAGGAGCACGGAGTATTCGGGCATCGACAGGCCGGCCTGGCACTTGAGGGCGGCTTCGATGCGCTCGGTGAGGCGAGCCGTCGTCGTGAAGTAGAGCTCCCAGGCCGCCGCTCGGGGGTGGTGTGCTCGGCTCACTGGGTCTCCTCGTATCGTGCGGCATCTCGACGAGGCCAAACCGGCCTCGGGCGTCTACGAGTATAACTTTCAATTACTCCGATCAAAACATCGATGCTGCGTAGCTCACGTTCTCACGATGAATTGTTTATTGGCGGGAATTGCATGAATTGCGATATCCTCATGATAGGAATTGACTTTTTCAGAAATTCCCCGTCTCTTTTTCCCTGAAAGGACAGACATCGTGAAGAAGACAAAGAAGATTGTGGAAGTCGTCGATGATTTCGACGGCACCCCCGCAGATCAGACCGTCCGTTTCGCATTCAATGGTGCGTCGTACGAAATTGATCTGAACCGCGCCCACTTCGAGGAATTCGCCGAGGCCATTCAGCCCTACATTAAGGCTGGCCGTAAGACGGGGACGACCCGCCGCCGCGGCAACGCCGGTAACCCCATGCAGCGCCTGGAGAACGCGAAGATTCGCGCCTGGGCGAAGGAAGAAGGACGCGACCTGTCCGACCGTGGTCGCATCCCCGCTCCGATCGTTGAGGCCTACCGCAAGGCACACGCCTGATTCGTGACAAAGAATTGCGGGCGCACACCACGTGCGCCCGCAATTCTTTCTCGATGCACGTAAGGGGTGGCACGCAGATGCGTGCCACCCCTTCAATCGTGGAAAACGTCAGCCCTTGGTGACGGCGTTATTCGCACCCGAGTCGGCGCCGGTCTGCGGGGCTTTGCCCTCCTCGTACTGAACCGAGTTGTTGGAGCCCCTGAAGGACACCTTCTGAACGGACTTCACGGCGATGGCGTTCGCGGAGCCGTTGACGGTGATCTCGGAGACGGCCTCGCCCTCGATGTGGTTGTTCGAGCCGTTAATGACAACGCTCTTGGTGCCCGCGGGGATCTCGACGTGCGTGTTGGACTCGTCGATCGTGAAGGTGCCGGCAGCGTCGGACTTGCCGGAGTCGCTGGATGCGTCGGTCTTGGTGTACGTGCGCGGGTTGCTCGAGGCCTCGGGAGCGGAGGAAGCCGCGGGGGCGGAGGAGTCGCCGCCGGACACGTTGGCGGTCTGGGAGCAGCCGGTGAGGGCCACGGTGGCGACGGCGAGAGCGGTCGCAGCGATGAGAGAGGCTGCCAGGGTGCGTCGTGTGATGTTCATGAAGCTAACCGTGCGGAAAAATATGAGGGGTGCACACTGTTCCGGTAATTATGTAAAACCGCGGAATGTCAAGGCTGTCAGGGGTAAATTTCGGGTGAGTCAGGGGCTAATCAGGGTATGCTCGGGGTCTGAGCCTGACGAGAGCTCCTGCCGCCTGGGGGCGTCAGGGGGAGAGGTGGTCGTGAGGGAGAAAAGTGTCCAAGCTGTGGTGTGATCAACCCCACGGGATGTATGAGGGGTGCCTCCACCTGTGGAAGAATGGAGACATGAGCTACAAACTGGTGCTGCTCCGCCACGGCGAGAGCGAATGGAATGCAAAGAACCTCTTCACCGGTTGGGTGGATGTTCCGCTGTCGGACAAGGGCCGCGCGGAGGCTACCCACGGTGGTGAGCTCCTCAAGGAATCCGGCGTTCTCCCGGATCTCCTGTTCACGTCGATGCTGCGTCGCGCCATCATGACCGCGAACCTGGCTCTCGACGCCGCCGACCGCCACTGGATCCCCGTTGAGCGCAACTGGCGCCTCAACGAGCGTCACTACGGTGCGCTCCAGGGTAAGAACAAGAAGGAAATCCGCGACGAGTACGGCGAGGAGCAGTTCATGCTGTGGCGCCGTTCCTTCGACGTGGCTCCGCCCGCCATCGAGGCTGGCTCTGAGTTCTCGCAGGATCAGGATCCCCGCTACGCCGGTGAGCCCGTTCCCATGAGCGAGTGCCTCAAGGACGTCATTGCGCGTCTGCTGCCCTACTGGGACGAGGCCATCGTTCCTGCGATCAAGACCGGCAAGACCGTCATGATTGCCGCGCACGGCAACTCCCTGCGCGCCATCGTCAAGCACCTGGATGAGATCTCCGACGAGGACATCGCAGGCGTCAACATCCCCACCGGTATTCCGCTGGTGTACGAGCTCGACGAGGAGACCCTCAAGCCCATCAAGAAGGGCGGCACCTACCTGGATCCCGAGGCCGAGGCGAAGATCGCCGCGGTCGCCAACCAGGGCAAGTGACCTGACGCCAAGCCCCGACCTCGTTGATGCTGACGAGGTCGGGGCTTCGCTATGCCCGGAAACGCGGGACTTTTCGGGTGTGATGACTCTCCTTATCGTGCACGTTTGATCGTGACCAGGGTCGCATGCTGGGACGAATTGCGGTCGTGCTTGAAGTTGGTTTGTGTCGTTCCTTGCATACGTGTAACGTTGAGCTTTCACACTGTATGGGTCCGATTCTCTCGCCAGCTGGTAGAATAGTACTGCTATCCACGTAAGCATCCAGGAGTCAATCCATGTCGTTTGAAATCGGTCAGACGGTCGTCTACCCGCACCACGGCGCAGCCACGATCGAAGAGGTCATGACGCGCACCATTCGTGGTGAGGAGCGGACGTACCTGAAGCTGCGTGTGAACCAGGGTGACCTCGAGATTCAGGTCCCTGCCGAAAACGTTGACATGGTTGGCGTTCGTGACATCGTCGACGAGGATGGCCTCGAAGAGGTCCTGTCCGTCCTGCGCGCCCCCTACATTGAGGAGCCGACCAACTGGTCGCGTCGTTTCAAGGCGAACCAGGAGAAGATCGCCACCGGTGACATCGTGAAGGTTGCCGAGGTCGTGCGCGACCTGACCCGCCGCGATGACCTCAAGAAGCTGTCCACGGGCGAGAAGCGCATGCTGACGAAGGCCCGTGGAATCCTCACCTCCGAGCTGGCCCTGGCACGCAACATCGAAAAGTCTGCTGCGGCCGAGCGTCTCGATTCTGTCCTGGCTGAGGGGCGCATCGAAGTCGAAGAAGATGCCGTCGCAGAGTGAGGCCTGCGCGGTCCTGACGGCCGCGGGCTCCGGCTCTCGCCTCGGCTGTGAGGGTCCGAAGGCCCTCGTTGAACTCTCGGGTCGCCCCCTGGTCTGGTGGGCGGCCCGCGGCCTACGCGTCGGGGGAGTGGGTGCGATCGTTGTGACGGCCCCGGCCTCGTCGATCGGGGAATTCCGCAGCGCGCTGTCCGATGTCGACGGCGTGAGTGTCGTCGCCGGCTCCGATCGTTCGCGTCAGGAGTCCGTGGCCCTGGGACTCGCTGCTCTTGGTGAGTGTGAGGCGGACACGGTCGTCCTCGTGCATGACGCGGCACGTCCCCTGACGCCCCCGCAGGTCACCGAGCGCGTCATCGACGCGGTTGCCGGCGGCGCGGGCGCGGTGATCCCCGTCCTGCCCGTCACTGACACTCTTAAGACCGTGGACTCCTCCGGCGTCGTGACGGGCACGCCGCGGCGCTCCGACATGGTGGCCGTGCAGACCCCGCAGGGGTTCCGCTGGGATGTCCTCATTCGCGCGCACGAGGCGGGCGCCTCTCTGGGTGCGGACGAGGCCCGGGCGGCGACGGATGACGCCGGCCTCGTCGAGGCGATCGGCGGGACCGTGCACACGGTCGCGGGCGACGAACGATCCATGAAGGTCACGCGCCCCATCGACCTGGCGCTCGCGCAGATCCTCGTCGCCGAGGAGACGAGCGCCTAAAATTCCGAGCCGCTTGCGTGCCGTTAGTGCGCTCGTTCGTCGCGCTTCAGCGCGGCCAGAGCGTGGGGTTGTCTGAGACGAGTGCGCGCACCAGGTCGACGCCGCCCGAAGTGGCCAGGATGCCACGGCGCTCGGGGTTGCAAACGAAATAATCGATGGTTCGTTGGAGTTGATCCTGCGTCCAGTCCAGGCACGTGATGTCAATGAGCGTGGGTGCCGGGCTCGCCGTGGTCATGATGTGCGCCCTATGGATGACGTCGGCCCTCACGGTCGGGTAGTCGATGGCTGTGATGGAGGGTGGGCTTTGCTCCATCGCCTTCTCCTTCCGGGGTGACATACCAGCATATGACATGCGGTCAGGTCGCGCTGGTGGTTCCCCGGCCTCGTTCCTGGGGCGGCCCGAGGAGAGAGTGAGCTACGAAACGTGGTAGGTTCACCCTGGACGCACACGCGCCTCCGAGCACTCCCCATCGAAGGAGCCCGATCCCATGAGCACAACGCCCACCACCCCACACCGCGTGATCACGCGCCGAGTCGTCGACTGGGCGGCCTGGGACTGGGGTAGCGCCGCCTTCAACGCGGTCGCCACGACATTCGTGTTCACGACCTACCTGACCAGCGACGGCGTCTTCACCGACTCGGGCACGGCCTCGACCTGGCTGAGTAACGGCATGACGATCGCGGGCCTGTTCATCGCCCTGCTCGCCCCCATCACCGGCCAGCGCGCTGATCGACGAGGCCGGGGCGGAGTCTGGCTCGGATGGTTCACAGGCGCGGTCGTTGTCTGCATGCTCGCCATGTACTTCGTGCACCCCGAGTCGGTCCTCGGGCCCCAGGGTGCCCTCATGCTGGGTATTGCGCTGCTCGGCCTGGGTAACGTGTTCTTCGAGTTCGCCTCGGTGAACTACAACGCGATGCTCAACCACCTGGGCGAGAAGGAAGACCGCGGCAAGATCTCCGGCTTCGGCTGGGCAGCCGGCTACATCGGCGGCATCGTCCTGCTGCTCATCCTCTACGTCGGCCTCATCGGCGTCAACCTGCTGAAAGTGCCCACCGACGCGCACCTGAACATCCGCATCTCCATGGTGATCGCCGCCCTGTGGCTCGGCGGCTTCGCGATCCCCGTCATCCTCCACCCGCCGATGCCCAAGAAGGTCCAGACCGGCGGCGACAACGAGTCGATCATCGACTCCTACAAGCTCCTGTGGCGCACCGTGCGCACCCTCAAGAACGAGGCCCCGCACACCCTCTTCTTCCTCATCGCCTCCGCCGTCTTCCGCGACGGCCTCGCCGGCGTCTTTACCTTCGGCGCCGTCCTGGCCAAGACCGCCTTCGGCTTCACCGCCAGCCAGGTCATGATCTTCGCGATCGCCGCGAACATCGTCGCCGGCCTCGCGACCGTCGCCTTCGGCTGGGTCGACGACAAGATCGGCCCGAAGAAGGTCATCATCCTGTCCCTGTGCGCGATGGTCGTCGCCGGCTTCGGCGTCTTCTTGCTGCACGCCCGCGGCCCCATCGTCTTCTGGACCCTCGGCCTGACCCTGTGCGTCTTCGTCGGCCCCACCCAGTCCGCGTCCCGTTCCTTCCTGTCGCGTATCATCCCCGCGGGCCGCGAGGGCGAGGTCTTCGGCCTCTACGCGACGACCGGCCGCGCCGTGTCCTTCATGGCACCCGCCATGTACAGCCTCTTCCTCATGCTCGGCAAGCGCATGACGCCCGCCGGCGAGGACTACACCTACTGGGGCATCCTCGGCATCATGCTGATTCTCGGCGTTGGCCTGGCCCTCACGATCCCCGTGAAGGCGGACCGCGCGACCCTGGCGCACATGGAGGACTGAGCGCCCAGGGGCACGAGGCCGTCCAGGCACGCCCCGGCCTCGTCCCCGAGGGTCCTGCGCCACACACATCGTCCCCGACGCGACCGAGCATGCTCTCGGGCATCGGGGACGCTTCTGTGACGATCCGCTTACGGGGTCCGTGGCGTCACGGCGATGACCTCGCCGCTGCGTGCCCCCACGAGCAAGTCGTCGAAAATCCACGTGAGGTTCGTGGCCTCGTCCAGCTCCGGCGACACGTAGGTCATCTCGCGTTCCAAGCCGAAGAAGAAGGGGCCGGTGGGGGTCGATGGCAAGCACTGGACGAACAGCGCCTTGCCGTCTGCGCTGGCGCGCACCTGCGCGGCGGACCAAGGATCCGTCAGCGCGTGGTCGGAGAATGACTCACCGGGGTTGATCGTGCCGCTGGAGTTTCCACTGGTCGGACTCACCGCCAGGAGATAACCGTTGACGTCGTTCGAATAGGGCCGCTCCACGGTGGCTGTCGTCCACTGCGCGCCGCCCTGCGTCAAGAAGGCTCCGACGTCTGCCACGCTCGGGAGAGCGAGATCCGACGTCGGGAAACGGTCGAGCTCCCACCCGGCCCCGAAGGTGCCCACGACCTTGCCCGCGGTGTTGTAGGCGATGGTTTCCTTCTCGTCGGCGACGAGGACGCCGTCGCTCGCCAGCGTGACCCTGGAAACGGGCGCGCCGCTCGTGGAGGGTGCCTCTCCGAGAGTCGTCAGCTCCCCCGTGGCCGGGTTGACGAGCTGCGGGGCATTTGATCTGGGGACGTTGCGAAAAGCGCGTCGGGAGCAGGACGGAGGTGTGCTCCCCGCTACCCGAAAGCACGAACTGAGAGGGCACGTAATCCAAGAAATGCGCCGCCAACCCGCTTTCATTCAGCTGCCCTGTTGGTGTTGTCCACAGGGTCGTCCACTCGCCGGACGCCCTCGTACACCCGTTGCAGGTGGACGGCGGTACAGGTCACGAGGATGCCGTCGGCATATGCGAGGGGGAAAGCCGCACCCCAGGGTGCTTGGGTCTGCTCACCGGTCGTCTTGTCGGTGATGACGTCGCGGAAGAAGACGCTGTCGTCGCTCGAGACGAACGCGGGCGTGTAGGGGCTGGATACGTGACTCGCTGAGGGGCCGGTCGAAGACCATAGGAGGGCGGGTTGTTCCCCTGACACATTGTAGGCGGTGACGGTGACGGTGACGGCTTGGCTGGCGTCGCCCTCGGGAGAGCCTGGACCGACGAGGTAGACGGTCGAACCGTCGACGTACACCTGGGGCGTGGAGCTCCGTTGTCGCCTGGTCGCCTTCGGGCTTCACCTGCGACGAGGCCGTGGCGACGATCGGGAAAGCGGTGTCCGTCGAGGTGGGCGCAGCCTCCTCCGAGGAGGGCCCGTCCGGCATAAGAGCGGATGCAGGCAGGGGAGTGTCGGCCTCGTCGGTGAGCGGTGATGGGGTCGCGGCGAGGAGATCATCGTTGCTCGTGAGACGTTTCTACCATGCAACGCCGACTCGCGAGCGCTCGCGGGCTAGCCCTCGGCGCGCACCATGAGGGCACTTGCGAGCGCGGCCACGCCCTCGCCTCGTCCCGTGAAACCCAGGTGATCCGAGGTCGTCGCCGATACGGTGACCGTGCCACCCGCGATCTCGCTCATGACGGCGCAGGCCTCGGGCAGGCGAGCCGCCATACGAGGCCGGTTCCCCACGACCTGAACGGTCGCGTTGCCCAGAACCCAGCCGGCCTCGGCGGCCATGCGGCGCACCTCCTCAAGCAGCGCGCGCCCCGACGCCCCCGCCCACTGTGGGCGATCCACGCCGAAGACCGTGCCGAGCTCGCCGAGACCCGTCGCCAGCAGCATCGCGTCGCACAGCGCGTGCGCGGCCACGTCCGCGTCCGAGTGCCCGTCAAGAGGGCGCTCTCCCGGCCACTCTAGGCACGCAATCATGAGCGGACGCGGCGAGTCGGGAGCAGCGAACGCGTGGACGTCGACCGCTTGGCCGATGCGGAAAGGCAGATCAGTCATGGCACCAGGGTAGCGTCAGGCGGAGGTCGGGGCGACACGCGCCCCCGGCCCCGGCCTCGTCCATCCGTGTGACGAGGAACGGGCGCCCTCGCAGGCCACGCCCCCTCTCCGATAGGATCGACCCGTGCGCTACATTTCCACCCGACGCGGCCCCAACACGCCCACCCGTTCTTTCAGTGACATCCTCCTGGAAGGCCTCGCCCCCGACGGCGGCCTCTACCTGCCCGAGGAATACCCGACGCTGTCTCGCTCCGACCTGGACGAGCTGCGCATCGTCCTGCGTGAGGACGGCTACGCGGCCATGGCCGCCGGCATCATCTCCCTCTTCGTCGACGACATCCCCGCCGGCGACCTGAGCGCGATCACGGCCCGCGCCTACCGCACCCCCTCCTTCTCCGACCCCCAGATCGTCCCCGTCGACGCCCTGGAAGGCACCGACCTGCACATCGCCCACCTCTCGAACGGCCCCACGGCCGCCTTCAAGGACATGGCGATGCAGCTCCTCGGCGAACTCTTCGAATACGAGCTCACCCGCCGCGGCGACTGGCTCACCATCGTCGGCGCCACCTCCGGCGACACCGGCTCCTCCGCCGAGTACGCGCTGCGCGGCCGAAGCGGACTTTCCGTCGTCATGCTCACCCCCGCCGGGCGCATGACCGCCTTCCAGCGCGCCCAAATGTTCTCCCTCCTCGACGAGAACATCGTCAACGTCGCCGTCGACGGCGTCTTCGACGACTGCCAGGACCTCGTCAAGGCCATCAACATGGACGCCGACTTCAAGGCCACCTGGCACGTGGGCGCCGTCAACTCCATCAACTGGGCGCGCCTGCTCGCCCAGGTTTGCTACTACGTGGCCACCTGGCTGCGCGTCACCGAGGAAGGGGCCGACGCCTCGTCCAGGGTCAGCGTCGTCGTGCCCTCGGGCAACTTCGGCAACGTGTGTGCCGCCCACATCGCCCGCCAGATGGGCGTGCCGCTAGGCACCCTCGTCGTCGCCACGAACGAAAACGACGTCCTCGACGAGTTCTTCCGCACCGGCGTCTACCGCCCCCGCTCCTCCG
>CALISI010000009.1 GCA_938041695.1 uncultured Actinomyces sp. | reverse complement strand
GGTGGGCCCGCACGCAACCCCGCCATCAACCCTCCTGTATGCAACCCCGCCATCAGCCCCGGCATACGACCGCGCCCCGAGCCCGAAGGCCCGCGGCGCGGCATCAGCGGCTGAAAGGTCCCCTATTGGGCACGTCGCGCGTCCAGGACGGCATCCAGGTCGAGGGCGACGGCCTGGTCGGCGACGACCTCGGCGGTGGAGCGGGCGCCCACCTGTGCGGTCTGGGCGATCGGGCGAGCCGGAACCGCGGCGTCGATGCGCGGGATGCCGCGCAGGTCGGTGTCAGCGTGGACGATGCGGCCACGCACACGCTCGCGCGACGCGTAAGTCGGGGCGGGAACGGGGACGACGGTCCAGGCGCGTGCGGGAGTGTCGGCGACCTCGACGATCTCGGGGACGTCGACGTTGAAGACGAGGGAGGGAACGGATCCGGTCTGAGGCGCGGCATCGGACGCTGCAGTGCCCTCCGCAGCTTCGTCGGATGATGAAGAGGCGCGCTCGGCGGGAGCGGGGGCGGGGGTCGCAGCGGTGGGCCGACCGGCGCCACGCACGTCACCACGAAGCTTGGTGAGCAGTTCGAGCTCTCGCTCAGATGCCTGCTGGGAGCGGACAGCAGCGACGCGAGAGGCCCCGAGCGAGGCCACGAGTGCGACAGCCGGGATGGCAATCCAGGCCCAGGCGATGGAGGTCGCGGCGATCACGATGCCGAGGGCGACGGTTCCGAGCGCGCAGATGCCTGTGACGACCATGCGGCGGCGTGCGGCGGCATTTTCGGCGGCGATGCGTGCGGCGCGGCGGGCGCGCAGCTTGGCAATGTCGCGGACTGCCTTGTTGTTGCGTCGGTCGATGACGGGACGCGTGCGCCCCGTGGTGCCCTGGTGCATGCTGCCTCCGCTCGTCAATGCGCCCCGCGCCAGGATGGTTCCGCCGGCATGGTCACATGTGTCTAATTCTGTCTCATTCGTGTGGATCATGCGCAGCCTCGGAGAGAAACGATCAATTTCTCGAGACTGAACGATTGCTGTCCTGCGTGCAACGAGCGACGGTACCGTCGCGATGAGCGCGACTAATATCACTGCAATGACGAGTCCACCAATCTCCACCTTCTCAACGTACGGGCGTTTGACGCACCATGCATTGTGCGATGGGCGCGTGTCGAGCTCTCAAACCTGTCGGTAAAAAGAGAAGTATCCCCAGATGTCACACTTGTAACACCAGCATCATTCGCACCGCGTAGGCCAACACGGCGAACACGCTCACTACCAGCGCATCAGCCCGCGAGCAGGCGAGCTCGTCAATCGATCGTGCTCCGCCCCCACCGCCGCTGCACGAGCCCGCCCTCGGGCAGGGACTCGGCGTCGACAAAGAACGCGATATGGTCCGCCCACTGCCCACCGATGTGCATATAGCGCGGGCGCAGCCCCTCCTCCACGAGGCCGAGGCCTCGGCACACCCCCAGGGACCGCTCATTCTCGGGCCGCACGCAGACCTCGACGCGGTGCAGGCCAAGTTCACCGACGACAAGGTCGAGGACGAGCGCCGCGACGAGGGAACCCAGGCCTCGCCCAGCCCACTCCGAGACGATCCAGTAGCCGAGCATGCCCGAGGACATGGCCCCCCAGTGGACGTTCGAGATCGAGAACTGCCCCACGTAGCGGCCGTCGATCTGCACGCCGAAAATCAGCGCATTGCCGACGCGCTGATCGCGGTCGGCGCGATGCACGTACTGCGAGAACGTCGGGATATGCTCGAGGGTATCCGGGGGCAGGGTCGCCTCCCACGGCCGCAACCAGTGCCCATCGGTGCGGCGCACGGTATCGAGGGCGCGGTGCTCCTCGCCACGAACAGGACGTATGACGAGTTCACGCGGCCTGGGATTCGACTCGGTGCCGCCACGCAGGAAGCCGCGGCCGACAGGGTCGGCCACGCGCAGCGTGAGCATCTCAATATCGCGCCCCCACACGCACGTGCGGCGGCGGAAAAAACACCTCATTCGAGGACCAGGCACTGCAGGCGGTCGCCCGCGTGCACCGTCGTCACGTCCTCGGGGACGACCGCGAGAGCGTTGGAGTCCGCGAGCGCGGACAGCAGCAACGAGGCCGGGGTGCCCATGACAGCGGCGTTATAGCCGGAGCGGGGGGAGCCGGTCAGGCGCACGCGCACGAACTCGCGGCGGCCTCGCGGGGAGTACCAGGAGCGATCGATGGCGGCGCGCACGACGGGACGGTTGACGGCGGTCCAGCCCTGCATGTGGCGCAGCGCGGGGCGGACGAACACCTCGAAGCAGACCTGGGCGGAGACGGGGTCACCCGGCAGACAGACGATGGGAGTGCCGGGCTGGCCGTCCTCGGCGCCGACGGTGCCCACACCCATAATATGGCCGGGCCAGGCGGCGACATTGTCGAAGCGGACGGTGCCAAGCGCACCGAGGACCTCGCGCACGGTATCGCCACTGCCGTAGGAAATGCCACCCGTCGTCAGGATCAGGTCCGCGCGCACCAGCTGATCCTCGATGGTCTCGCGCAGGCGAGCGCGCTCATCCGGGACAGCGGCGACGCGGAAGGTCTGTGCGCCGGCATCAGCAACGGCCGTCGACAGGGCATGACCGTTCGCATCAAAGACCGTGCCGGGGCGGGCCTCGCCACCGGGCTCGACGATCTCGTCACCGATCGAGATGATGACGACGCGCGGGCGCGGGTGGACCAGCACGCGGTCGCGGCCCACGCCGGCGAGGAGGGCCATCTGGCGGGCACCGATACGTGTGCCGGAGCGCAGCACCGTGTCACCCTGCGCAACGTCCTCCGCGCGGCGGCGAATGTTCTCGCCATTGGCTGGGGCGGTACGCAGGGCGACCTGGGCGATGCCGTGGTCCGTGAACTCGAGGGAGACGACGGCCTCGGCACCCGAGGGCATGGGCGCGCCGGACGCGATGCGGATCGCGGTGCCGGGCACGAGGGCGACCGGGTCGACCGCTCCGGCGCGGATCTCCTCGGTGACGGGAAGCGTCACCGGCGACTCCAGGGTGGCTCCCTCACAGTCGCGGATGCGAACGGCGTATCCGTCGCACGCCGACAGGTCGGCGACCGGGAAGTTGAAGGGGGCCTGCACATCCTCTGCGAGCACGCAGCTGACCGCGTCAGCGAGCTGAACGTCGAGCGGCGGTAGCGCGTGGGCAACGGCCATGCAGTCCTGGTAGAAGTCGGCAACGCTTCGCATAGTTGTTAGTCCTCGAGCTTGGAGCGCAGGAACTCCTTGAGTTCCGCTCCAAGCACCGGGTCCTCAAGGGCGAGCGTGACGTTAGCTTCGAGGTAGCCGAGTTTGTCCCCGGTGTCGAAGCGTCGCTCGTCGATGACTACACCGTACAACCCTCCGCCCTCTTCTTCGGGGAGGTCGATCATGCGCGCGTACCCATCTGTGAGCTGATACTCACCGCCGGCACCCGGTTCAATGGTTTCGAGGGCCGTGAACACAGCCGGGTCGAGCAGGTAGCGGCCGACGACCGCGTACTCGGACTTGACCTCTTCGAGCGGGGGCTTCTCGGTGACGTCGGTGATGCGCATGAGCTGGCCTTCTTCGAGGTCGACGCCCTCGGGGATCGGCAGGACCTCGACGGCGGTCGAGGCGTAGGCGGTGGCCTGCTCGGGGGTGACCTTCAGCAGGGCAACGACGGTGCCGCCCAGGGCGGCGCGCACCTGGATCATCTTGCGCAGCAGCTGCGAGCCGGGTTCCATGAGGTCGTCGGGCAGCAGGACGGCGCAGGGGGCGTTGCCCACGTGGGACTTGGCCTGCAGGATCGCGTGGCCGAGGCCCAGGGGGTGCCCCTGGCGCACGGAGTGCACGCGCGCGTACTTCTTGTACTCGTTGACGTACTCGAGCGCCTTTTCCTTGCCAGCCTTCTCGAGGTCGGCCTCGAGGCCAGGTTCAGCGTCGAAGTAGTCTTCGATCGACTGCTTGCCGGCGCGGGTCACGAAGAGGATGTCTTCGATGCCGGCATCCGTGGCCTCGCGCACGATGTACTCGATCGAGGGACGGTCGACGACGGGCAGCATTTCCTTGGGCACGGACTTCGTGATGGGCAGGAAGCGGGTTCCTCGACCGGCCGAGGGAACGACGGCGTGCACTACTGCCTGGTTTTTATCTGACATACTTCACAGCGTAGCGAAGAAACGGGCCGAAAGGGAGACGATGACCACAAAAACAACTCTCCGCGCGGAGGTGCGAAGCAGGCGCCGCGCCCGTCATGCTGAGGCCCACACCCTCGGATCCCTCACCGCCACCCCCGCAATAACTGCGCCCACCCCACCCAAGTCCCCACTCTGCGCGGAACCTATCGCCTCCCCCGTTCCTGTGCGCAACCGCGCTGAAGCGGAAGGGATCGCGCGCCAGGTTCGCGCTCTGGCCTCGTCGATGGGCGGCGTCATACTGCCCGCGCTCTTCGTCTCCACCCCCCTAGAGCCCGACATGTCCCTCGCGCTCGAGCTGTTCCCCCGCGCACTCCTGCCCGTCCTCCTCGACGAGGCCGGTGCCCCCTACCACTCCCCCCGCTGGGGCCTGTGGGAGGCGGGGCAGGCGTTGGTGACGCTCGGACGACCTCCCGCCCAGCCGTGCGGTGAGGCAATGGGGGCGGAGTCGCTCACAGCGTCGGATCTGATTGTCATTCCGGCGTTGGCTGCATCCGCGGACGGAGCGCGCCTCGGGCAGGGCGGCGGCTGGTACGATCGCGCGTTGACCCACCGCCGCCCCGGCGTGCCGGTGGTCGCAGTGATTTTCGACGACGAAGTGCTCGACCCCGGAGAAATTCCCACGGAGGCACACGACGTTCCGATCAATGCGATCATTACGCCGACACGCACGTTTACCACTGACGTTCAATAGCGCCTTTTCCCTGTGTTTACTGTCTTTTGCGACACTAACAATCGTTTGTCACATACCTCTCACGACTGAGTTTTCGGCAGAAAATCGCAGATCGCTGACCGAATTACAAAAGTGCGACGAACATTACCCTCTAAGCACTGTCCATAAGACGAAAGTCCCCACTAGTGTTTTCGACGGTAAACGTGCGCCAAACACGCGCACGCCCCGGCGGCAACAGACCGCCACGCCGAGATACATCGGCGATTCAGACTTGTCGGCTCAGCCGACCCCCTTCACTACAGGAGAACCCATGCTCAAGGGATTCAAAGACTTCATCTCTCGCGGCAACGTCGTCGAGCTCGCCGTCGGTGTCATCATCGGTGCCGCCTTCAAGAACATCGTCGACGCCCTGGTCGATGGCATCATCAACCCGCTGATCGCGGCCGTCATCGGCAAGCCCGATTTCTCGGACGCCTTCATCCTGACCCTGAACGGTACCGACGTGAAGTTCGGCCTGCTGATCACCGCCGTCATCAACTTCCTCCTCATGGCTTTCGCGATCTACTTCTGCATCGTGGTGCCCATGAACGCCCTCAACGCCCGCCGCAAGAAGGACGAAGAGGAGACCGCCGAGGAAGAGGCCTCCGACGAGGTCAAGCTCCTCACAGAGATCCGCGACGCCCTCGCCAAGGGCGACCGCGCCTGATTCTTTCCTCCTCGCGAGCCGGGGCCGATGCGTGCGCATCGGCCCCGGCTTGTTGTCTCACCGCAACACGAGAAGCGCCGCTCCAGCAAAGAAAACTCGCGCTTACGTCAGCCCCTACGCCCGCGCCTGGGAATGCGGCGGCACGTTCTCTAGGAGACGCGCGTCGTTCGCGCCGTCCCCACGGTCGGGGGCGTCGGCCATCGATCCGGGCCGCGTGTCTTCGGGGCGCACACGGTCTTCCCAGGAGGGCGGCAGCCCCTCCTCGATGAGGTGGCGGTCCACGTCAGACACGTAGCGCGCGACGCGGCGACGCTTACGCGGCGCCGCCTCATTCATCGGTGCTGCCCTCAGAATCAGAGGACTCCGCCTGGGCATCCTCGGAGGCCGAGGACTCGCCTGCCTCCCGCGCGGCCGCAGGCTTCGTGCGGCGCACGACGTTGCCGAGGACCGCGTCGGACTGGAAACCACGGCGCGTGATGCCCAGGGCCTCGCGCAGCTCTTCGGCGGTCTCCAGGTCGGTGCGCTCCACCCCGTCGGAGCGTACCCAGGCGGCCATCTCGTCGAGCTGGTCGTCGGAGTAGGCGGCCAGAGGCAGCCCCTTGGCGATCGCCGGGCGGGGCCCGCGATTCTCCTCGGAAGCGCGCTCCTTACGCTTGATGGCCAGCAGCATGCCGGTCGTGTCCTCGTCGGCCTTCTTGCGACGCTTGGATTCCTCGTCGAGGCCGTCATCCAGCATTGGCATGCGCGGGGCCACGGGTTCCTCGGAGCCGTCCTCCGATTCCTCCGAACCCGACGTGGGCTCAGCCGAGGATGCCTCTTCGACGCGTTCTTCCGCGGCCTCGTCGTCGACGACGCGCTC
Source organism: uncultured Actinomyces sp. (assembly GCA_938041695.1). Lineage (GTDB taxonomy): Bacteria > Actinomycetota > Actinomycetes > Actinomycetales > Actinomycetaceae > Pauljensenia. The sequence goes on along the minus strand of CALISI010000009.1, from coordinate 53,593 downwards.
AGGAATGGCCACGACGGGCTCATCCTGGGTGGCATGCAGCTTCTCGAGGGCGTCGAGGACGCTATCCACGATCGCCGAGGCTTCCTTCTCGGGGTCGATGAACAGCGCCATCGACAGGGCGGTGTAGACGGCCCAACCCTGGGCTTCGAGCCAGCGGGGACGGGCGCGGTCGCGCACGCGCTGGCTGGGCTCGGCCAAATACTCCTCGTCGTCGGTGAGGACGGCGAGCAGCAGGCGTCCCGGGGAGTCCGGGTGCCCGATGGCCAGGGGGATGCGCATGCCGCCGGGGATACCAACGTTGGCGACGACCTCGAGGCCACGCGAGTACAGGTGCTCGGCGAGGTCGACGAGCAGACGGTCCGGCTCGCCGGCCAGGACCGGCCACGCGTCCATTCCTTCCCCGGCGTGCCCCTCGGCGATCTCGATGAGGTCGACGAGCATCCGCGAGCCCGCGTGCCCCAGGCGGTCGCGGTCGATCTCCTCGCTGTGAAGCGAGCAGACGAGCGTCAGGTCGCCGCGCACCGCGCGCAGGATCTCGGCCAGGGTGTCTGCGCCGCTCTCGGCGGACAGGACACCGAAGTCGTGGATGACGCGCCCGTGCGGCGTCTTCGCAAATCCCACGGACACGATGAGCGATTCGCGGGTGAGGCCCACGGCCTGCGAGGGACCGACGACCACGAAGGGTTCGGGCGTCGCCGGGTCGAAGAACGAGGCCAGGCCGGGTTCCTCGGCACGCACCGTCTCCAGGGCGTCGCGGATGCGCACGGCGTGGCGGTCGGATAGGGCGACGACGGCGAGGGAGCGTTCGGGCGATTCCACCGCGTGTTCGATGACGGCGTCGACGACGGCACGCACCTCGGCGGCTGTCGATTCGATGGCGTGCGCGCCGGGGGCGGGCATGCCCGTCGCCTCGACCCAGCGGGCGCTCACGGGCGCGTTCGAGGCCGTCCACGGCACGGGAATGCCGGCGTGCTCGTAGCCGTAGCGGGCCAGCAGCAGGGCGACCTGATCGTTGAGGCGGCGCGGTCCGGGTTCGACGTGCAGGACCGGCAGGACGCCGACGAGTTCGCGGGTCGCGCCGCCCTCCGAGGCTGCCGCCAGATCGTCGATGACGACCAGCTGGTGGCCGCGGGCGATAATCGGCGCAAGCTCGGCCAGGGGCAGGCCGTCCGCACCGTCGAGGACGACGAGGTCGACGGTGCGTCCCGTGGGCGCCAGGGTGGGAACCATCGAGGGAACCGTCATCAACACGGGTAGCAGGTGTCGCACGAGGGGGTAGGTGACCAGCAGATCCAGGTCGCTGGGTGCTTTCCCGTCGGCGAGGAGTTCGCGCAGCTCCTCGTACTGGCTCGGACGCGCCGCGAGGACGTTCGTGCGGATCCTTCGCACGCCCGTGATGGCCTGCGGGATGAGCGAGGCCACCTGTTCCTCGTCCAGTTCACGCCCCTCGCGCGCCAGGTCCTCGAGCGCGCCGGGATCGACGCCGCCGAGCGCGGGCTGCGCGGCGAGCATGGCGCGCAGCAGCGAGGCCCACCACGCGAGGTCGAGCTCGGTGTCGATCGCACTGTCCTCGACGTGGCGATCCGCGAGGTCCTGGGCCAGCTTGTCGAGGCCTCGGGCGGCGAGGCGCTCACGCATCGCCAGGCGGGCCGGGACCTCGCGCGCTGCCAAGGTGTCGCTTGCCCACCGCTCGATGAGGGTCGTCAAGCGCTGGAGGTGGGTGCCCACGAGGTCCGGTTCTTCGGCGACGAACACGGGGGCGATCGCGTCAAGGTCGTCGCGCACCGCGTCGGTGAGGGCCGATATTTCGCCGATCTTCGCGGGGAGGATCGGCCACGAGTCTTCGCCGCACACCGCGCACCATGCGTCGCGGCGCTCCTGGACGCGGATGAGGGCGCGGTGCAGGTCGGGCACGTGCACGCCGGGGCGCACGAGGTCTTGGGCCTGCTTGACGAGGCGGTTGCGTTCCGATCGGCTCATCGAAATGTCGTGGTCTTTGCGCCACTGTTTGGGGGCGGTCGCGATGACCATGTCGGCCGCGCTGCGTTCGAACACGCGGGGCTGGAACACATCGAGGACATCCGCGATGCCGTCGAACATGGCGAGCTGGCGGTCCCACTGAGCCAGGGTGCCGGCGGGCTTGATGCCGGCCTCGCCCGCGACGGAGGCGATATGGACGCGCAGTTCGGGGAGTGTCTTGGAGAGGCGGTCAACGCGCAGCAGCACGTCGGAGGCCTGCTCGTCGGAGGTGAGGACCGCGTTGCCCCACGCGGAGGATGAGCCCCCCGAGAGGGTGCCTGATGCGAGGGCTTCGCGCAGGAGCGCGCGGGCGCTCTCGCCCTGGTCCACGGCGATCGCGTACAGCGTGTCCTCGGAGAGGCGTACGCGCGTCGTGGGCGCGTTTTCGCCGCTCGTCAGGTCGGTGAGGGCGCGCAGGGCATCGGCGGCGCAGACGCCAAAGCGGCCGTAGGGCTCGTGGAGGGCAATCGCGTAGGACGAGAGGGCGGCGCGAACCTGACGCAGGCGTGCGCGCATGGCGTCGACGCTCTCCTGGTCGACGACCGGAGCGGTGTCCTCCATGGCGCTCGACACGCGGGCCGCGAGGGTGCGACGCGCATCCGAGTAGCCATCGATGTTCGCGACGATGTCGGCCAACCCAAGGTCGGATAGACGCGAATATGCGGCGATCGAGCGCGACGGCGACGTCGACACGTGCAGGACGGAACGGCCGGTCGCCGCAGCGTCAGCCAGGATCGCTGCCACGACCGAGGCGTCGTCACTGTGGGCAGGAATATCAACGAAAACACTGTGCCCCTCGGAGGCTGCCTCGACGGCGTCCTGCTGGACGGGGATGAGGTCACCGACGCCCTTTTCGGCCCACGGGTCACGGTCTGCCCGGTTCGGTTCGTGCGCCTGCGCGATCAGGTCGTTGCGAGCGTCTTGGTCTCCTGCGAGCGCACGGATCACCTGGGAGTCTTCGAGGACCATGACGTCTTCGCTGAGGCTGGCAGCGAGGGCGGTGGCGGGGTGGCAGAAGAGGCCGATGACGAGCTCATCGCGGATATCGAAGCGCGGCAGGGCGGAGCACAGCTCGCGCATGGCGTTCATCGCCTGTGAGGAGGAGAAACCGTGGGTTCCGCTGGCTGTGGCCAGCACGGTCTCGCCATCTGCGTCGACTCCGTGAGCGCGCAGTGCGTCGGCCAGTTCGGGGGCGAGGATCGCGCCTCGTCCCAGGGCGATGAGGACGTCGTCGTCGCGTCGCACGAGGCGCACCGGGCGCAGCAGGGCGGGAACGGTGATGGTGTCCATGCCACTGCCCCACGTGGCGGTGCCGATCCCCAGGTGGATGGGGCCGGTGCCATGTGCGGACGCACGCTGCTCGGAGCGGGCGATGAGTGCTCGCGCCCGATCGAGGGCGCGACCGAGGGCGATCGGCTCGCGGATGAGCAGGCTCAGTCGGACGGGATGTTCCGTGTATAGCTGGGCAAGGCCTCCGGGGTGTGCGCCGGACAGGGACAGCGTCGGCAGCGATGCGCTGTCGGCGGCAATGTCACGGTCGAGGCGCGAACGCCACGCCTCGCGCGCAGTGCCGACGAGGGTGGTCGGGTGCGTCGAGGTAGACGAGGCTAAGGTGGCCTCGGGCTCGGGGGCGGAACGTCGCGAAAAGATACTAGGAACCACGTTTTAACCCTACGGCAGCACCGCCCTCTTATGAGACGCGGCGCGCCCGGAGGAGGTCGACAACGGAAATGGTCACAACGGCGCCGACGATCAGTGCCATGCCAACGATGTCGATGCCCGTGTAGGAGGTACCCATGACGAGGGCGGAAAAGGCGGTCGCGGCGATGGGCTCGAGGCTCCCGATGAGCGACGCCTTGACGGGGCCGATGCGATCCACACCCCACAGGTAGGCGGTGAAGGCGACGGCGGTGCCGAGGACGACGGTGATGAACATGGCGAGCACGACGTCGGGCGTCCAGGTGATGTCGAATCGCCACACTCGACCGACCAGGCCGACGCACACACCCGCGATCAGCAGGCCGTATGCCACGACGACGTCCGCACCGTAGGCCGTAATAAGCCGAGCGGGGAGCAGCGTGTAGGTCGCCAGCGTGAGCGCAGCGACGGCTCCCCAGGCGAGTGCAGTGGGCGTCATGACGAGGGAGTCCATCGACCCGTGCGTGCACAGCAGGAACGTACCGGTCACGGCGAGGACGATGGCGATCACCTCGGTGGCACGCGGCAATCGCCTGTGGGTGAGACACACCCAGACGACGATGAGGATCAGGCCCAGGTACTGAAGAACGGTTCCGGTCCCCGCGTTCGACGCGCGGATCGCCCCCATGTAGGAGATTTGGCAGGCTGCCAGTCCGAGAATCGCGTAGGCCACAAGGTCACGCCAGTTATGTGGCAATGAGACTAGGCCGCGATGCTGAGGTGAGATCCCGCGCGAGCGGGCGAGAACGTAGGCGAGCGTCAGAAAGCCACCGACGAGCATACGGAAAAGCTAAAGAGAGTGAGCTCGATGCCGTGGTCGCTCATGAGGTATTCGGCAGAAACACCGGAGGCGCCCCAACACAGGGCGGCCACGACGGTCACGAGATACCCAAGAACGCTGCGCATGGTGTCCTTCAATTGTGCCCCCGAGACGATTCGAACGTCCGACACCCGCTTTAGGAGAGCGGTGCTCTATCCCCTGAGCTACGAGGGCGTGACAAGTTGTCCGCGCCCACTGTAGCAAAGTGCGCGCGGCGTTGCCCCCTCACCGGCCGCGGACGCCGGGCCAGCGGGCCGGAAACGCGCCAATAAAACGGACGAGGCCGGGTACCCACGCGGCGTCCCCGGCCTCGTGCCGATGTGGAGTTAGCGACGCTCCCACTCGGTGTGCACCGCGGTTGTCCCCTCTCCCAGGTGGGCGGAGGGAACGATCATGACCGGGCAGGTCGAGTGTCCAAGCACCGTCTGGGAGGTCGAGCCGAGGAGCACCCCCGCCAGGCCTCCGCGCCCGCGTGTGCCGACGACGACGAGGTCGACGGCGGTCGAGAACTCGATGAGCAGGGACGCCGCGGAGCCGTCGAGGGCGTGGCGTGCGACGTGCACGTCCTTGCCGTCGAGAGCAGCCGTGATGGCCGCATCCATGCCCTCGCGTACCTGCGCGAGGAGGGCGGAGTGGTCGACGCCGGTGGGCGTCCACGTCATGACGGAGGGGCCGACCGCGATCGGGACGGCGGACACGGCTGTCACGCGCGCATCCCACAGGCTCGCCTCACCAATCGCGCGCTTGAGGGCGCACGACGGCTGGTCGGTGCCGTCCACGCCGACGACGATGCGCTCGACGGGAGTGAAGTTCTTGCCCGAGGTATGGCGCGGGACGACGACAACAGGGCACTTGGAGTGCGCGGGTAGGGCCGAGGAGACGGTGCCGAGCAGGCGATCAGCGAAGCCACCGCCGCCGCGGGAACCGACGACGATCATGTCGACCTCGGCGGAGAAGTCAATGAGGACACCCGCCGGGTCTCCCGGTTCGGTCGAGCCGGACACGTGCGCGGCGCCGTGCTCGCGTGCCACGGCCTTGGCTTCCTCGACGACCTGTTCAGCCCCTGCTTTCAGGGCCTCGTCGTCGAGCACGGCGTAACCGCCGTCCAGAGCGGCGGCTGAGTAGGAGGCCAGCGCGTATGTGCACAGGCAATGAATGCGCGCTCCGGTGCGCGCGCCGCGATCAGCGGCCCAGGTGACGGCGGCAAGGCTCTCCGTCGAGCCATCGACACCGACCAGAATGACTTCGGTAGAACTCATGGTGTCCTCCTCGTGGTGGCAGTCACTTATATTGTGCCGCATTTTGACAGCCAGCGAAAGCCCAACCTGCCTCGACGCACTGATCCCCGCAGCCCATGCGGGCTGCGGGGATCACCAGCTGTCTATCGCAGGCTCAGTAGCGCACGTAGGTGGCGCCAGCGCGAACCGGCGAGATCTGGGAGAGACGACCGGGCACCGTGGCCTCGACCATCTGGCCGCCGCCGATGTAGATGGCGATGTGGCCGGGGTAGGACACGATGTCGCCGGGCTGCGGGTCAGAGACGATGGTGCCACCAGCGGCCTGGGCGGACGAGGAGTGCGGCAGGTTGATGCCGGCAGCCGCGTACGCATACTTGACCAGGCCGGAGCAGTCGAGGCCCGCGAGGGACTCGCCACCGTAGACGTAGGGGATGCCGGTCAGGCCCAGAGCGACGGACACGATGTCCGAACCCGAGGCGTTCACGGCGGCCTGACGAGCGGAGATATCGCCCGAGGTGGCGTCAGCACGCGACTCCGAACGGGAAGCAGCAGAATCGGACTGCCCGGCGGCCGCGGTGGTGGCAGCCGGGGCGGGCGCGGGGGCTTCGGCAGTGGCGGACGCGGTCGCGTCCTCCTCGGCGGTCCATGCGATGTCGGGAACCTCAACCGTGGTCACATCATCGACCGCGACGGTCGTGGTGTTCAGGTCCGCGCTCTGCGGCTCAGACTGAGGGGTCGCCGGGGCGGCGTTCGCAACGCCGGCGGCGATCGCAGTCAGCGCAACACCGGCTGCCGACGCGAAGGCGATCGGACGAGCTGCGGTGGAGGCGTTGAGGCCCTCGACCATGGTGTCGGTCAGCGGGCGACGTGCCAGGCGGTGACGCGGAGCAGGCTTAGAAGTCTTCACTCATGTTCTCCCTGTTTCCCTGCGAGGTTAGCTGTCGGGTTCGGACGGGAAGTCCGGCTCGGCTGGCGAGCTTCACCCCTAGGCTCCGAGGAGCCACGGTTGGGTTCCCCGCGTGAGACGAAATTTCCGCTCTATCCGTCGTCTCACTTCGGGTGCCGGATAGGCGGGTGGTCTGATGACCGGTATTCACTATAGCCTGACCAACCGGCCAATGTCACGTTCCGGTAACATCACCGGGGCCCATCGTTACCATTCCGTGACATTTACCCTGCGTTTACTCGGGAAAACGCCTCTACAAGCCGTCCACTATTCGAGATGCTGCGCGCATATGACAACGGCCGGGACCCCCGCGGGCCCCGGCCTCGTCAACGAAGAGCGCTCACTCACCCCGCACAAAGAGGTGAGCCGCCAACGCCATCGGCATCGTCAGGTACCCGCGCACGTTTCCGGCCTCGTCGAGGGCCGCGACGCGCACGACGTCGCCGTGCGCCGACAGCTCCACGCGAGCGCCAGGACGCAGGCCCAGCTCATCGAAGGACGCCAGCAGCTCCGCGTCCGCCTGGATCGGCTCGCCGATACGTGCCAGCGTGAGGACGCCGGCCTCGAGCGAACGAACCGCCAGTTCGGCAGAATAAGCACCCTCCAGCTGCTCACAGCCGGGCATGGGATTGCCGTAGGGATCCACGCACGTGTTACTGAGCAGCTCCTGCAGACGCGCCTCGACGGCATCGCTCATCACATGCTCCCAGCGGCACGCCTCGTCGTGAACCTGCGCCCAGTCCATGCCAATCACGTCGAGGAGGAGACGCTCAGTCAGGCGATGCTTGCGCAGCACCTCGGTCGCATGCGCGCGACCAGCCTCGGTCAGTTCGAGGCGGCGGTCCCCCATCACATGCAGGAGCCCGTCGCGCTCCATGCGCGCGACCGTCTGCGAGACCGTCGGGCCGGAGTGCCCCAGGCGGTCGACGATGCGCGCACGCAGGGGGGTGACCCCATCCTCCTCAAGTTCGAGGATGGTCTTGAGGTACATCTCAGTGGTGTCGATCAGGTCTGCCACGTCGGCCTCCTTCATCTGTCATGTAATAAACACAGAATAGGGTCACCTTCGTTTGCGCACGTGGAACGACGCGTTGATGCGGAAAAACAGGCGTGTCGACGTGTGGATGCTCACGATAATTCGATTAATGAACGTGATGGAAATACCTCGCTTCAGGGGACTAGGCTGTCGTCATGGTGGCTTTTCCCGACATCCCCCAGGCCCTCCTCCCCTCAGACGGACGCTTCGGCTGCGGCCCTTCCAAGGTGCGCAGCGCACAGATCGAGGCACTCTCCTCCCCGCTCCTGATGGGCACTTCGCACCGCGCGATGCCCGTGCGAGACGTCGTCGCCTCGCTCAAGGACGGCCTGCGCGCGCTCCTCGCGGTCCCCGAGGACTACGAGGTGGTCCTGGGTAACGGCGGCGCCTCCGCGTTCTGGGACGCAGCCTGCGCCTGCCTCATCTCCTCGCACGCAGCCTTCGGCTCCTGGGGCGCATTCGGCGCGAAGTTCGCCACCGAAGCCACCCGCGCGCCGCACCTGAGCGATCCGCTCATCGACGAGGCCGCCTTTGGTTCGCTCGCTACCGTGACCCCGCGCGATGACGTCGACACCTACGCCTACCCCCACAACGAAACCTCCACCGGCGTCGTCTCCCCCGTCTACCGCGTCGAGGACCCCGGGGCACTCACCCTCGTGGATGGCACGTCGATCGCCGGCGCCGCGCCCGTTGACCTCACGCAGGTTGATGCCTACTACTTTTCTCTTCAGAAGGCTCTCGGCTCTGACGGCGGCCTGTGGGTCGCCATCCTCTCCCCCGCCGCCATCGAGCGAGCACATCGCCTCGAGGAGGGCTCGGACGGGCGCTGGGTCCCCCAGTTCCTATCGCTCACCGCGGCTGTTCAGAACTCGCGCAAGGACCAGACGCTCAACACCCCCGCACTCGCGACGATCATCATGGCGGATGCCCAGGTGCGCTGGCTCCTCGGCCGCGGCGGCATGAGCGCCGTGAGCGCCCACTGCGCCCAGGCCTCGTCCCTCATCTACGACTGGGCCGAGGCGAACCTGGCCGCACACCCCTTCGTCGACAACCCGGCGTGGCGCTCCCCCGTGACCGCCACGATCGAGATCGACGAGGCCGTGAGCGCGGTCGAGCTGGCCGCCCACCTGCGCGCGCGAGGGATCGTCGACATCGGCGCCTACCGCGGCGTGGGCGCCAACCAGCTGCGCATCGGCACGTGGCCGAGCGTCGACATCGAGGACGTGGAGGCGCTCCTCGCCTGCATTGACTACTGTCTGGAGCGCGTACTCTAAGGCAGCGCGCGGCCGACGCCCCTTAGGCCGGGTCGATCGAACGGCTGGGCGCGTCCACCGAGGAATCAGCCTCGATGCCCACCCACGGGAAGGACGGGCGGCGCACGACGCGTCCCTTCCAGTGGATCATCGCCCATACGCCGCACACCAGTGCGATGCCCAGCGATGCGATGCCGCCGACCAGGATCGACCAGCGCGCCCCAAACATCGTCCCCACCCAGCCGACGAGCGGCGAGCCGATCGGCGTCGCACCCAGGAAAACGAGCGAATAAAGGGCCATGACGCGGCCACGCTTATCGGAGTCGGTGCGCGTCTGTACGAGGGCGTTCGCACTCGTATTCATCGTCAGCATGCCAAAGCCCGTGGGAATCGACAGGAGGGCAAACCACCAGTACGAGGGCGACAGGCCCAGCAGGATCTCGGCGGTCCCGTAGAAGGCGGCACCCATGAGAATCGTGCGCAGGCGAGGAGCGCGGCGCGCAGCTCCCGTGGATCCGAGAATCGAGCCGAAGGCCATGAAGGTCGAGAGAATGCCGAAGGAGCCCGCCGCCTTGCCGAACACCGTGGTGGCCATGAGAGCGCTCGTCATCTGGAAGTTCATGCCAAGCGCGCTCACAACGAAGATCAGCGCGAGAATAATGCGGATATCGGTGCGACTGTGCACGTAGATCACGGACTCACGCAGCTGGCCGCGGGCGCGCGGCACGAGCGTGCGCGGATACAGGCGGTCGCCTCGCATGAGGGCCAGCGCGATGACGGGGGCGGCAAACATTCCGGCGTCGATCAGGAAGACGGGGCCCACCCCCCACCAGTCGATGAAGAAACCCGCCGAGGCCGGACCAATGAGGCGCGCAGTATGGAAGGCGGTCGCATTGAGGGCGACAGCGTTCGCCATCTTGTCCTGAGGCACGAGCTCGCCGACAAACGCCTGGCGCGCCGGGGTATCGATCGCGGAGATCGTCCCCGAAATGAAGGCCAGGATGTACTGGTGCCAGAGCTCGCCCGTCCCCGTCAGAACCACGATGCCGATGATGAGGGAGACGAGGCCGACCCCCGTCTGCGTGCACTGCAGGAGACGACGCCCGGGGATGCGATCCGCGAGGACTCCCGCCCACGCCGAAAACAGGATGATCGGCAGGAACTGCAGAGCGGTGACCACGCCAACCTGCGAGCCGTCGTGATCGGTCAGGACCGTCAGCACGTACCAGTCCTGGGCGACGCGCTGAAGCCACGCGCCGGTCGACGCAATCAGGGAGGCAACAAACCAATACCGGTAGTTCACGTAGCGCATGGACGCGAATGTTGCTGACACGCCAATCCTCCCTCTCTCACTGCTGCTGCGCACACCGAACGAGGCCGGGGCGCCCGGCGGCGCTCATCCTTCCTCGGCGTATTTTCCCAGGATACGACCGCCCCGCCGGAGCAAGGCTCCGGCGGGGCGGGAAGGAGACAAAGGGTGACGAATCAGCCGACGCCGAGGAGGCGCTGGATCGGACCCATCAGGAAGTAGATGATGAACAGGCCAGCGACCAGCCACATGAGCGGGTGGACCTTGCGGGCCTGGCCCTTGACGAGCTGGATCACCGCGTAGGTCACAAAGCCCACGCCAATGCCGACGGACACGGAGTAACCGAAGGGCATGAAGGCGATGGTCATGAAGGCGGGAATCGCAACCTCCTTCGAAGCCCAATCGATGTCGGTCACCTGGGTCATCATGAGGAAGCCGACGAACACGAGGGCCGTGGAAGCAGCCTCGGTCGGGACCAGCTCGACGAGGGGAGCGAGGAAGGTCGACAGCAGGAACAGGATGCCGGTGACCACAGAGGCCAGGCCGGTGCGAGCACCCTCAGCAACGCCCGAGGCGGACTCGACGTAGGAGGTGTTCGAGGAGACGCCGCCGACGCCACCGGCCACGGCAGCCAGGGAGTCGATGATCAGGATCTGGCGGGTCTTGGGCGGGTTGCCGTCCTTGTCCAGCAGGTTGCCCTCGGCGCCGACGGCCACCATGGTGCCCATCGTGTCGAAGAAGTCAGCCAGCATGAGGGAGAAGACCAGCAGGATGGCGGAGACAATGCCGAGCTTGCCGAAGCCACCGAAGAGGTCCACCTTGCCGAGCGTGTCGAAGACGGGAACGGCAATCGGGGAACCCTTAAGCTCCGGAACAGTCTGGCCCCAACCGGTGGGGTTCGTGTCGGAAATGCGCTCGAGGTGAGTGAACGCCTGGACGATGACCGCCAGGACCGTCGAGGCGACGATCGAGATCAGCACCGCGCCCTTCACGCCGCGCACGTACAGGATGAGCATGAGGAACAGGCCGAACACGAAGATGAGGGCAGGCCAGCCGTCGAGCGATCCCGAAATGCCGAACTGAACGGGAGTTGCGCCCGCGCGCACGATACCCGCATTCACGAGGCCGATGAGGGCCACGAACAGACCCAGGCCAACGGTGATGGCGGTCTTGAGCGCCGCGGGAACCGCGCGGAAAACAGCCTCACGGAAGCCGGTGAGAACCAGCAGGAAGATGAGGATACCTTCCCAGGCGATGATACCCATGGCCTCGCCGTAGCTGAGGCCGGCGCCAAGGACCAGGGTGAAGGCGACGACCGCGTTGAGGCCGAGGCCGGCGGCGAGCGCCAGGGGGTAGTTCGCGACGACACCCATGAGGATCGTCATAATGCCCGCGACGAGCGCGGTGCCAGCAGCGATGCCCTGGGTCGTAATAGAGCCATCCTTGGGAACTGCGTTGCCCAGGATCGCAGGGTTGACGACCAGGATGTACGCCATCGCGAAGAAGGTAACAAATCCACCGCGGATTTCGTGACTAATCGTCGAGCCGCGCTTGGAAATCTGGAAGAACGAATCAAGTGACTGTGCGAAGCCGCCGTGGGATGGGGCGGTTTTTTCTTGTGTGCTCACTGAACAATCGTGCCTGTTCGGGGGCGAGTACGCAAACAAAATCGCCGTATGCCCACTTGTTGAGAAAGCACCCGAGACCTGGTCTCGGGTGCTTTCCTTCAGCTCATCATGAGTGCGGGCGTCAGTCGGCCTATTCGGGAGCCTGCGCAGTCTCAGCCTTCTCGGCCTCGCCCGTCGTGGCCTCGTCCGCCTTCGACTCCTCCGATGCCCGCGGCATCGGCTCCGCATCGAGCGCCCCCTCGTTGATGCGCGACGGGCGCACCGGCCATGCCGTACCGTTCTTGGGAACGTCGGTCTCCGAATGCGAACCACACGTGTGATCCAGGGACACGACGGCCCCGTCGTCGGTGGCCCACTCGTTCGCGCACACACCGAACATGGTGCGCATGTCGCCGCTCATCTTCATGAGGAAGCCGCACGAGGAGCAGGTGTTACGCGGGCGACGCCCCGACTTCGGCCCGCGCTCGGAATCGTACCAGCGCTTAGCCGCCTGATCGCGCCCCTCCTGCGACAGGACGCGGGCTCGCCCCAGCCCAAGCTCGCGCACGATCGGCAGATCCGGGTCATCGCTCGTGTCCTCGAAGCCCTGCTCGAGGCGCTCATCGTCCGCCTTGTAAGGCAGGACGTCGTCGCGCGAAATGTCCGAGGGACGCAGGCGATCCTCCCACGGCACCCACTCGGGGGCGAGAAGCGCACCCTCGCGAGGAGTCATATCGACCTCGCACACGGTGGCGACGCGCCCGCGCGGCACGCGCGCAACCGTGACGGCCCAGCACCAGCCCACGTACCCCGCGTCAGTCGACGCGAAATAGTGAGTCCCCAGGCGCTCCGACACCATCTCGAAGCCGACATGATCGCCGACAGGACGCGGGTGGGCCACGGCCTCGGCGCCAGCGCGCGCGACGTCGACGGCGCCCTCGAGGACGGCGTCCTTCTTCACTGCCCGCACACGGGCCACAGTTTTAGGCATCAAATTCCTCTGCGACGGCGCGCAGCACCTTCGCGATCTTGGTCGCGTTGTCCGGGTACGATCCGCGACGCAGGGCGGCACTCGACGAGTCGAGGAGCTTGATCAGGTCCTCGACGACGGGCACCATCGCCTGCGGCTTGCGGCGCTTGGCTCGGGCAACGGAAGCTGTCTCCTTCAGGAAGCGCACGCTCAGGGCCTGCGGTCCCTTGCGTCCGTCGGCGACCGAATACTCCACGCGAGCACCCACTCGGGGGTTGGGGTGGTCGGCCGGCAGCGCGGACGAGTGGAGGAAGACATCCGCCCCGTCGTCTCCTGCGATGAAACCGAAACCGCGATCCGCGTCGAAGAACCTCACTTTACCGGTGGGCATAGTCCCCTCCTTCTCTCAATAGTCTGTGAGCCCAATGGGCTCCCCCTATCATAGGGCGCTCTCCCCGTGCGTGTGGGAGACGTGGCCGACGCCTGTAGCGAACAGCACCTCTCATCCCAGGAAGAGCCGACTTTCACGTAGACTGACCCCACGGCAACAATCACGCGACACTGGTTTCGTCACATGCTCGACAGTACCGTGTGGCGTGATGTATGTTTCTCTGTTCGCCACTTCGCAGGAGGACCCAGTGTCACGAATCCGCCGCTTCAGCCTCGTCGCTGTGCTGACCACGCTACTGCTTGCACTCGGACTCCCGTCCTTCGCTGCCGCCCCCCTGAGCGTCAACGGAAGCGTGACAGACCCAGACGGATGGCTGTCTCACTCTGACCGTTCGTCGGTCGAGTCAGCCACGAGCAAGGCTGCGTCCCACGGCATGAACGTCTCCGTCGTCTTTGTCGCAAACTTGTCGGGCATGGATGCGCAGACGTGGTGCCAGCAGACCGTCCAGCGTTCATCGTTGAACGCTGGAACCATCGTCTACGTCATCGCCTACTCTGAGCGACACGACGCCGCATGCGTCTACAACGGGATCTCCCCGTCCGTGCTCCAAAGCGCGGTCAGGGCCTCGGAGGCTCAGCTGTCGTCGAAGCCGCTGACGTCCTCCGATGGCGCCAGGGGCGTCAACGCCTTCGTCGACACTCTCGTCAACGCAAACTCCCAGAGCCCATCCCGCTCAGGTTCGCCGAGCAATTCCAGGGCCTCCGAGTCCAGTTCCAGCGACGGCGTGGGCGCGATCCTCGCCATCTTCCTGTTCCTCATCGTCCCGGTCGCCGGCTTGTGTGTCATCGGCTTCGCCGTGTCACGCTCGTCGAAGCGCAACAGGGTCGTCGCGCAGCAGGCGACGCAGGTCGACGCACAAGCCGCAGCACGGGCGGTCCAGGAAGCGAACCGCCAACTCCTGGCTGCCGATGAACAGATCCGCACGGCATCAGACGAATTGGACTTCGCTCGTGCCCAGTTCGGCCTCGGCGCCACCGATAGTTTCGCCCAGGCGATCGACATCGGTAAGGCGGCTGTCTCCCGCGGTTTCAGCGCACAATCCCAGATGAACTCGACGCCCGTACCCGCCGAGCAACTGCGACTGGCCACCGCCATCATGGCCGACCTGGGGACCAACATGAACCCGCTCAGCGCTATCCAGGCATCGTTTGCAACCAAACGCGCCGAACAGGCGTCCCTCCCCGAGCGCATCAGCGAAGCACGCGAACGCCTCGCCGAAGAGCTCTCGGACCTCGAACGTGCGAAGGCCGAGCTTGCCTCCATCGCATCCCTGTACCCGACACAGATGCTCGCGTCCCTCCAGGACAACCCGGAGCAGGCCTCGGCGCTGCTTACCTCGGCTCGCAGCGCACTCGACGCCGCCGACGCAGCGGTATCCACCGACCGCGCACGGGCCTCAAGTGCCCTCGACACCGCCCTGCGCGCCCTGACGATGGCAAAACACCAGACGGACGCGATTTTCTCCGCCAAGTCCGATCTGGACGCCATCCGTGATCGCCTCGTCGCCGCGATCAGCTCCATTTCTTCGGACATCACAGACGTCGACAACCTGGACACGGATCCGACCGTCTTCGATCCGATGGTGGCCGACGCTCGGGCCGCGATCAAAGAGGCGCAGGCCGCGCTGGCAAACAACGGTGATCCGCTCGCTGCTCTCGAGCATCTGCGCATGGCCGAGGCGACACTCGACGCTGCGCTCGAGCCACTGCGCACGAAGGAGGAGGCCTACCAGAAGGCGTACGCCGCCGCGGAGGCGCAAATCTCCCTGGCGGACTCGGCCGTGGCCCAGGCACAGCGCTACGTGCAGGGGCGACGAGGTGCCATCGACCTGAATGTCCGTTCCACGCTCAACGACGCGGAGACTGCCCTCAGTACCGCACGCGACGTGCTCGACGAGGACCCCGACGCTGCGATGTCCCATGCAACAAACGCGCGCGCCCTCGCCGATAACGTCATGGCGACGCCGATCCAGAACGTCGGCGGCACGTGGGGACAGCCCACGGGCAACAACGGATCCTTCACGGGATCCTCGCTGGGCGACTTCCTCCTGTGGTCGACGCTGTTCTCAAACGCCGGGTCTCACCACCACCATCACCATCACCACTACGACGACGATGACTTCGATCCCTTCCGCAGCGGATCGCGATCCTCCGGCTCCGGCTGGTCCTTCGCCTCGGGCGGTGGTTCCGACTGGGGCTCGGGCGGCTCCGATTGGGGCAGCGGGAGCTCCGACTCCGGATGGTCGTCGGCCTCCGGCAGTTTCTGACCGCGTGACCCGCAGCGAGCGTTCATCAGCTTGCCGACGAACAGGAGGCAAACGTGTCACTGATCCGGCGCCTCGGCCTCGCAGCCATCGTGACGGCGGCGATGTTAGCCTGCGGCGCGCCCGCATTCGCAACTGAGCCTCTCACCACGAACGGTCACGTCACCGATCCCGACTCTTTCCTGAGCGACGAGCAACGCGCAACGATCGAGTCTCCCGCGCAGGCGTTCTACACCACGTACAACACGATCATCGACGTCGTCGTGGTCCCCAATTTCTCCGACCAGAAACCGTCCGAATGGTGCGAGGCCGCCCTCAAGCAATCACGCACAGGCGAAAAAGGCATCCTCTACGTTGTCTCCTACGAGGATGGCACGGACGCCTTTTGCACAGACGCGAAAATGGCTCGGGAGATGTCAGACTCGACCACCAGGATGACGATGGACAGCGCGCTCAGTGCCGCCCATCGCAAGTACCAAACAACGCCATTGCCCCCCGAAGAGGCAGCGGCAGGCGCTGAGGCCTTCATTCGCGACCTGCGCAGCTCGTACGACTTCAGCGCGGACCTCGCTGCCAGCTACCGCAAGAGCCAGCAAGAGGAGAAAGAAGCGCATGAAAAAAGAGCGAAGGAAGATCGACAAAGGAATCGTGGCGCCACCATCCTCATAGTCGTGGTCATCGTGATCGCCGTCGTCTCCAACGTGTGGGCCAAGGCGCGAGAAGATCGCAACGACGACGAACCAGCCACGCCCACCACCCGACCCGAGGTACGCACCCCTCGCGTCGACCCTGTCAGGCGCGACTCCCTGAGGGCCGCTGCGGAGGCCAGGCGGCGCCTATCGGAGGCCGAGGAGCAGGTGCGCGGCGCGGAAGAGGACTGGAACTACGCTCGCGCCCAGTTCGGTAGCGCTGCGACCGAACAGTACGGGCGTCGCCTCGAGGCGGCAAAGGATGCGATTGCACGCGGCCTCGACACCTACGAACAGATAGAGCTCACCCCAGACGCTCACACCAAGCGACGCCTCGCCTCGACAATCACGGCGGATCTCGACAAGAACCTTCCGCCGGTCCAGGACAATCCGGAGCGCGCGGCAGCGTTGCTCGAATCCGCTCGTGCGGCCTTGGAGACGGCCGGTGCGCATCTCGACACCGATCCCACCCGCACTGCCTCGGCGCTGGATACCCCCCAGCGCGCCCTGTCCATGGCAAACGCGCCGACGGATGCCATCTTTTCCGCAAAGACCGACCTCGACACATCCCGCGAGAAGCTCGCCGCTTCCATCGGATCCGTGTCTCAGTCCCTCTCGGATGCGAAGAACCTCGATTCCGCCGCCGCTTCCTTCGCTCCTCTTCTGGACGAGGCGGAGGTGGCCATCTCCCGGGGCCAGCGTGGGCTGGTCAGCGA
The DNA here is from genome assembly GCA_938041695.1 of uncultured Actinomyces sp. Lineage (GTDB taxonomy): Bacteria > Actinomycetota > Actinomycetes > Actinomycetales > Actinomycetaceae > Pauljensenia. The sequence continues at coordinate 36,578 of CALISI010000009.1, read as the reverse complement.
CGAGGATCCCCTGCAGGCAAGCGCAGCGGCCTCGCGCGCCACGACACTCGCCGAGCGCGCGATTGCGGCACCAGGACGACGCTAGAGGAGGCGTTCGACGAGCCAATGCTTACCCCCGTCCGTGTAGGCGCAACTGTCACCCGTACCTGATCGTCGTATACACTCATCACAGATCAACATAATGTGACAGACCCTACAAGATTATGTGGACATAATGATCCGCAATCATGTATTTTTATCTGTTCGCCACTCACCAAGGAGGATCGCGTGCCACAGATTCGAGGCCCTCGAGCACGCACGCGCCATGACGCACGCATCGAAACGACGACGCCCTCCCCGACACGTACCGGTCCACCATCCGGTTCGGACTCACAGTAGTTCACCCACCAAGACCAGCGAGGCTCTCTCCTCGCGCACAACCCGCGCACATGCGCACCACCCCACAAAGGAGAACATCATGGCCGAAAAGCAGACGATCCTGGGCCGCATCGCTCAGCTCGCCAAGGCGAACATCAACGCGCTCCTCGACAAGGCTGAGGACCCGCAGAAGATGATCGACCAGCTCATCCGCGACTACACGAACTCGATCATCGAGGCCGAGAACGCGATCGCTCAGACCCTGGGCAACCTGCGCATGGCCGAGCGTGACTACGAGGAAGACGTCAAGGCAGCTGCCGACTGGGGTCAGAAGGCCGCCGCTGCCTCCGCGAAGGCTGACTCGCTGCGCGCCGCCGGAGACGAGGCAGGAGCCGATAAGTGGGACAACCTGGCCAAGGTCGCTCTCGGTAAGCAGATCCAGTTCGAGAACGAGGTCAAGACCGAGGAGCCTGCTCTCGCTTCTCAGCGCGATGTTGCCGAGCGCCTCAAGACCGGTCTCGCTCAGATGAAGGATAAGCTCTCCGAGCTCAAGACCCGCCGTGACCAGCTGATCGCCCGCGAGAAGACCGCGAAGGCACAGGCACAGGTGACCGACGCCCTCAACTCCATCAACATCCTGGATCCCACGAGCGAACTCGGTCGCTTCGAGGATCGCGTGCGCCAGCAGGAGGCTCTCGCCCAGGGCAAGATGGAACTGGCCGCATCCTCGCTGGATGCCCAGTTCGCTGAACTGCAGACCGACTCCTCGCAGGTGGAGATCGAGGCTCGCCTGGCTGCCCTCAAGGGTCAGAACACGCAGGCGTGAGCCGCGCAGCACCGCGGTTCGCCCACGCATAGATAAGCCGGGCGGCCCCTCGCGGGGCCGCCCGGCTCGTTGTATGTCTCTGGGCAGCGCTTCGAGTGCCTCTCAGGCTTACAGGAACGCCATCGGGTCGAAGTCGTCGATGTCAATGATGTGGAGCCTGGGCAGGCGCACCTGGAAGGCGTGCACATCGTATTCGAGGTCGATGATTTCCAGGCCTCGTTCCTCCAGCTCGTGGAGCTGGGAGGAAAGGAATTCCTTGAAGCACATGACCGCGACACGGCGACCCTGGTCGAGGAGGGTCTCGATTTGGGGCAGGAAGTCGGCGTCGTGGCTGGCCAGGATGACATCGCCGGTGCCGAGCTGCGCGATCGCGTCCATGGTGCGCTGGAGGCCGACGTCGACGACCTTCATCTCGGCGGGGCCCGACAGGGGAATCACGGAGTAGTCCATGGCCGTGAGCGCTTGGACGAAGCCCATCGGCAGGAAGCCGGACGAACCGTTGAGGAAGAACAGGCCCTTGGCCTTCTGACCCCAGCGGCCGTGCGCGCTCTCGAGGACACGATCCCAGCGGGGGCGCTCCTCGGGATTCGGGCGACGATCAAGGACAGAAAGGCCCAGCGTCGCGTCAATATTCTCGCCATCTACGACGAGGTATGTCGTTTGATTATTAGGATTTTCCATGAAATTAGAGTAACCGACGATTGTCTGGACCGATGCGGCCTTGGGTCCTAGACATTCCTCCCCTTCTCGACAAAGCCCGTTATGCGCCCCTCACTCCATCGATAAAGAAGGGGGATTCGATAGATTCGCGAGCGAAGCACTGCGCGTCCTGTCCGCTGCCGAGGGCCGGCGGCCCATCAAGGACGAGAGTGGCGAGGCCGTGAATGTATGCCCACAGGGTCACTTCCGCGTGGGGGTCGTCGGTCCCGTAGGCGATGTGCGCCAACGAACGTAGCTGGGAGCGCGCAGCCAGGCTGGCCTGCCTCAGCCCCGGGTGCGCGTCGGCGTCGTACATGTCTGATCGGAACATGACCCGGAAGACGCCGGGATTTGCCAGCGCGCACGACAGGTAGGCATGGCCGGCGGCTCGCGTCACGTCCTGCGGCGACGCTCCATCACGACGCTCTCTGGCTTCACGCAGTGCCCGTTCGAGGGAGCGGTAGCCCTCCTCGACAAGCGCCACGAGGATCCCTTCGCGCCCCTGGAAGTGGTGGTAGGGAGCTTGGTGCGTGCAGCCCGCACGACGAGCTACTTCGCGCATGGAGAGCGAAGAGGGCCCACCCTCATTAAGGAGGTCGCGGCTGATCGCGAGGATCGCCTCGCGCAGCCCCTCGGATGTCGTAGAGCGCGTCATGAACTCAGTGTAGCCGAGACAGCAGCCAGACTTGACAGTGTCTAGCCGGCATGCTGTCATAAGTAGACACTGTCTAGTTTTGGGAGTGTCCATGTATGACGTGATCGTTATCGGCTCGGGCATCGGCTCGCTCACAACGGCCGGCCTCCTTGCCGGAGTCGCGGCAGCGCGCGTGCTTGTCCTCGAAAAACACTGCACCCCAGGCGGCCTCACCCACTCATTCCGTCGGATGGGCGCTTCCTGGGATGTCGGGCTGCACTACGTCGGCGACATGCACCCCAGGTCCCGCCACTTGCATCCCCCGCCATTCACCTCGCACTCCGCCTGCGGGCAGGATGTGCCCTGGAACGCACAGAGCACTACATGGAGCGACGATTCCACGACCCGGCCCTGCGCGCCCTCCTCACCACGCATTGGGGCGACTACGGGGTCGAGCCAACGCGCAGCGCGTTCGTCGCCCACGCGATGATCGTCTGCCACTACATGGACGGCGCGTGGTTTCCGCGCGGGGGAAGCGGGCAGATCGCGCGCATGATCGAGGAACGGATCCGCGCATCCGGAGGCGAGATCCGCCTGTGCCAGGACGTCGACGAAATCCTCGTCGAGGACAGCCGAGCGATCGGCGTGCGCGTCACCGATCGCAGCGGCCCCACTCCCGTCTCCTACGAGGAGCGTGCTCCCATCGTGCTCTCCGGCGTCGGCGCACGCGAAACGTACACCCGGCTACTACCAACGACCGGTCCGGTCGGCGCGCTCACTGCGCGTGTCCGCGACAGGATCGCCCGCATCGGGCACGGAGGCTCCGCGGTGACCGTCTACCTCACGCTCGACCACTCCCCCGCCGGTGTGGACGGCTCAAACGTCTGGGGCAATAAGGGCCGGGGACCCGACGACCTGGCGCAGATGACCGAGGACCTGTGCCAGGGACGCCCTCAATCAGCCTTCATCTCGTTCCCGGGAATCAAAGCCGGAGACCGCCACGCGACGGCGGAAATCGTCTCCTTCGCCGGGCCGGACGCTTTCGACCGATGGTCAGGAACGAGGCCGGGGATGCGCGGGGCGGACGACGAACACCTAACGTCTGCGATGGCACGCGGGCTCATCGACCTCGCAGACACGGCCATACCCGGATTGAAGGACACCGTGCGCTCCGTTGAGGTTGGCGCCCCTCTCACGATTGAACACTTCACATCACATGAGAGCGGATGCTTCTACGGTCTACCTCTCACGCCCGAGCGTTTCACAGCGGAGCTGGCCTCCCCCTTGACCCCCATCGACGGCCTCTACCTGACCGAGCAGGACGCCGGAATGCCCGGCATCGTAGGCGCCGCCCTGGCTGGCATGTCCACGGCCTGCAAGGTGCTCGGCCCCGCGTGATATCCCCGCATCATGCGCTCACTGCGCGGACAGGCCCGGCCCCAGGGGCGCGCCGCACTCTCCCACGACACCGCAACTGAACGCGCCGCCGGTGCGAGGTGCTATCGGGCAACGGCACAGAGCGCCCGCTGGATCACCCCCACAGTTCGCGAGATCACGCTCGCACTCCCCGAGTGCGCGGCGTGGGAGGCAGGCCAGTACGCGCTCGTTCGGGTCGCTCCATTCGAATGGCGACCGTACTCCCTCGTATCAGCCTCCGGGCCACCTACTACGTGTGCGGCGCCGCCCGCATAGTCCGCGACGTCTGCCGCGCCATCCGGGACAGGGGCGGACACGCCTCCTACGAGTCTTTCTAACGCACCGCGCCCGCGCGCGGCGAGGCCGGGACCGCTTCACGCAGCCCCGGCCTCGTCGTTTTCTATGGAATGACTGTCACTTCACGTCGTCGTCGACCCAGTCGAGCGTACGGGTGACGGCCTTCTTCCACAGGCGGTAGGTGCGGTCGCGCTCGGCCGGCTCCATGGACGGCGTCCAGCGCTTGCCCTCCTGCCAGTTGGCCACGACATCGTCGGTGCCCGACCAGTAGCCCACGGCCATACCAGCGGCGTAGGCGGCACCCAGAGCGGTCGTCTCGATGACCTTCGGGCGAACGACGTCGACGCCGCACAGGTCGGCCTGGAACTGCATGACCAGGTCGTCGTGCGTCATGCCGCCGTCAACCTTGAGCTCCTTGAGCGGCACGCCGGCGTCGGCGTTCATCGCGTCGAGGACCTCGGCGCTCTGGAACGCGGTCGACTCCTCGACGGCGCGGGCGATGTGGCCCTTGTTGACGTAACGGGTCAGGCCCACGATCGCACCGCGAGCGTCCGAACGCCAGTAGGGGGCGAACAGGCCCGAGAACGCGGGAACGAAGTAGACACCGCCGTTGTCCTCGACCGTGCTGGCTAGCTCGCCAATGTCCGAAGACTTGACGATCATGCCGAGGTTGTCACGCAGCCACTGGACCAGCGAGCCGGCGACGGCGATCGAGCCTTCGAGGGCGTACACGGCCGGCTGCTCGCCGATCTTGTAGGCCACCGTGGTGAGCAGGCCATTGTTGGAGAAGACGGGCTCCGTGCCGGTGTTCATGAGCATGAAACAGCCGGTGCCGTAGGTGTTCTTCGCCATGCCCTTCTCGAAGCAGGCCTGGCCGAAGGTCGCGGCCTGCTGGTCGCCGAGAATGCCCGCGATCGGGGTGTCGACCAGCAGGCCATTCTTACGACCGTAGCCGTAGACCTCGGAGGAGGACTTAATCTCGGGGAGCATCGACATCGGAATACCGAAGATCTCACAGACGTCCTCACGCCAGGACAGCGTGCGGATATCCATGAGCATGGTGCGCGAGGCGTTGGTGACGTCGGTGCAGTGCACGCCGCCGTTGACGCCGCCCGTCAGGTTCCACAGGACCCAGGAGTCGGTGTTGCCGAAGTAGAGGTCGCCGGCCTCGGCGCGCTCGCGAGCGCCCTCGACGTTGTCCAGGATCCACTTGATCTTCGAGCCGGAGAAGTAGGGGGACAGACCCAGGCCGCAGATCTGACGGAAACGATCCGGACCCTCGTCACCCTCAAGCTCCTTGACGATGTCAGAGGTACGCATGTCCTGCCAGACGATCGCGTTGTACACGGGCTCGCCGGTGTTCTTATCCCACACGACGGTGGTCTCGCGCTGGTTAGTAATGCCCACGGCCGCCAGCTGGTGACGGTTGATCTCCGCCTTCTGCAGAGCCTCCGCGACGACGGTACGAGTGGTGTCCCAGATCTCGACGGGGTTGTGCTCGACCCAGCCCGGGTTCGGGAAGATCTGCGTGAATTCCTTCTGGCCGAGGGAAACAATTTCACCAGCGTGGTTGAAGATAATCGCGCGGGTCGAAGTGGTGCCCTGGTCAATGGCGAGAACGAACTTTTCGGTGGTCATGAGTGTCCTTTCGGAGGCGTTGTCACGTCGTTGTGTATGCCGCGCCTAGCCACCTGCGCGGCTGTTGGGACTTCCTAGTCCCAGAAAATGTCACCCCGGCGGTGGGGTTCCACGCGGGCGAGGCCGCAGCGGCCTCGCCCGCGCACTCACTCTCAGGCGAGAATGAGGTAGTAGAGAACGGTACCGACAACGGCACCGATGATCGGGCCGACAACCGGGACCCAGGAGTAGCCCCAGTCGGAGCCGCCCTTGCCCTTGATGGGCAGGATCGCGTGGGCAACACGGGGGCCGAGGTCACGGGCCGGGTTGATGGCGTAACCGGTGGGGCCACCGAGCGAGTTACCGATGACGACGATGATGAGGGCGACGCCGAGCGGGCCGATCTTGCTGTCGGTGTAGCCGGAGACGAAGATCCACAGGATCAGGACGGCGGTGCCGATGGCCTCAGTGAGGCAGTTCCAACCGTAGGAGCGGATCTCGGGGCCGGTGGAGAAGACGCCGAGCTTGAGGGCGGGGTCGAGGTCCTCGTCGAAGTGCTTCTTGAAGGTCAGCCAGCACAGGACCGCACCGAGGAAGGCGCCGAGGAACTGAGCGACGATGTAGACGGTAACGTTCAGACCGGTGACGGGGATCGCGCCCGCCAGGGTGACCTCGGGATCAAACATGTGGGCGACGACCTTGGCGATCGTCACGGCCGGGTTCAGGTGGCCGCCGGAGCGGTAGGCGACGTAGACGCCGGCGAAGACCGCCAGGCCCCATCCCCAGTTGATGAGCAGCCAGCCGCCACCCTTGCCCTTGGACTTGGGCAGCAGGTTCGTGGCAACGACGCCGCCACCGAGGAGCAGGAGGACGGCAGTGCCGAGGAACTCAGACCAGAAAATCTGGCCCGTGGTCGGGACAGCCGCATCGGCGGCTGCCGGGAGCAGTGTTGTGAGCATGTTTTCCTATCTTTCTCCGACGCGTCTTCGCGCCGGGTCACCGGTGTTCTTTCACCGCCAACTGTGTACCGTCGAACAATATCCGCTCGGATATGGTTCGCGGGTCACGTCACAGTATGGCACTTGATGCACGTTAGCCCAAACTGAGTGCACATCCGTGCAGGCCTACAGGTGTGACCCTGGTCATCTGCCACGCAGCGTTCCAGATTGGCCGACACTCTTTCTGATCTCGAAAGTCACACATCTGCACGCTTGTGCATGGCACACTAGAAAACGTGACAATACGTGACGAACAGGCGCACGAGGCCGCCTCGATGTACTACCTCCAGGGCCAGACGATGGAAACAATCGCCCGCCACCTGCAGATATCGCGATCCTCGGTCTCGCGACTCCTCGCCCACGCGCGAGAAGTCGGCCTCGTACGCATTTCCGTGTCCGCATCCCCCGGCCTGAAAGGCACCCTCGCCGGTCAGATCGCCGACCTGTTCGGAGTCCAGGTCTCGGTCGTCCCCGTTCACGACGTGCACACCGAGGTCAACCGCCTGCATAACGTTGCACTGGTCGCCGCCGAACACCTTGTGGACATGCTCTTCCCCGGCGCCACCCTCGGCATCGCCTGGGGAAACACGACCGCCGAGGTCACGCGCGCGATGCCCCACGTGTCCTTCCCGGGCTCCACCGTCGTCCAGCTCAACGGCGCGGCAACGGCCACCGAGTCGGGCATGCCCTACGCCGAGGCCATCATCGCCCGAGCCGCCAAGGCCATCGGCGGGCGCATCGTCAGCTTCCCCGTCCCCGCCTTCTTCGACTACGCGGACACAAAGGAAGCGCTCTGGCGCGAGCGCTCCGTCCAGTCCGTCCTCAACACGATCGACAGCGCCAACGTCGCCCTGTTCGGCGTGGGATCAATGTCCGCGCGCCTGCCCTCCCACGTCTACTCGGGCGGCTTCCTTGACCCCAACGAGATCGCCGCAGCACAAAACGACGGCGTCGTCGGCGACGTGTGCACCGTCCTCATCCGCGAGGACGGCTCCACGAACATGCACCTCAACGACCGCGCGTCCGGCCCGTGCCCGTCCACGCTCAAGAAGATCCCGCGCCGCCTGTGCGTCGTCTCCGGCGCCTCCAAAGCACTCCCGCTGCTGGGAGCCCTGCGCGCGGGGGTCGCCACCGACCTCGTCCTCGACGACGGAGCCGCGCACGAACTCCTCGACCTCGTCCACACGCGCATGTCGCCCCGACGCTCCTTCATCTAAACCGCTGACCGCACGAACGCACGAAGTGGCCCCGGCCTCGTCCCTCCTACAGGGAACGACGCCGGGGCCCTCTCGCGTCTAACGTCAGCCCAGGCGCTTGACCAGCGGGAACGGAATCGTCTCGCGGATGCCCTGGCCGGTCAGCACCATGAGCAGGCGGTCGATGCCCATGCCCATGCCGCCGCACGGCGGGAAGCCCTGCTCCATGGCGATGAGGAAGTCCTCGTCCATGACCATGGCCTCGGGGTCACCGTTGGCGGCCGCGAGGGCCTGCGCCTCGAAGCGCTCGCGCTGGACGACCGGGTCAGCCAGCTCGGAGTATGCGGTGCCCGTCTCGAAGCCGCGCACGTACAGGTCCCACTTTTCGGTCAGGCCCGGGCGCGAGCGGTGGTAGCGGGTCAGCGGGGAGGTGTCCTCCGGGAAGTCATAGACGAAGGTCGGCGCCCACAGCTTGGAGGCGACGAGCTCCTCAAAGATATCCTCGACGATCTTGCCGGACACCGCGTAGTCGTCGACCTCCAGGCCGATGCGCTCGGCGTACTTGACGAGGGTCTCGCGCGGCGTCTCCACCGTGATCTCCTCGCCCAGGGCCTCGGAGGTGGAACCGTACAGGTCAATGCGATCCCACTGCCCCGACAGGTCGTACTCGGTGCCGTCGGCCAGGCGCACGATCTCCTCGCCCTCGGACAGGTCGAACGCGTCGCGCGCGGCCTGCTGGATGAGGTCACGGGTCAGCTCGGCCATGCCGTTGTAGTCCGAGTAGGCCTCGTAGGCCTCCAGGGACGTGAACTCGGGGCTGTGGGAAGAGTCCATGCCCTCGTTGCGGAAGTTGCGGTTCATCTCGAAGACGCGGTCCACACCGCCGACGACCGCGCGCTTGAGGTAGATCTCCGTCGCGATGCGCAGGTAGAGCTCGGTGTCGAGAGCGTTCATGTGCGTCGTGAAGGGACGAGCCGCGGCGCCGCCGTGGATCATCTGCAGCATCGGCGTCTCGAGCTCGATGTAGTCGCGACGGAAGAAGTTCTCGCGGATCGAACGGTTGACGGCCGCGCGGATGCGGATCATGTCGCGCGCGGCGGGGCGCGTGATCAGGTCGAGCTCGCGGCGGCGGATGCGCTGATCCTCGGACAGGGTGATCTCTTCGCCGTCCTCGGTGGTCCAGGTCTTGGGCAGGGGGCGGATCGCCTTGGAGGCGATGGCCCACGAGGCGTCGGGGGCGGGCAGGGCGGTGGGCGCGGCGTCGTAGGCGGCCTGTGCCTCGGGCGTGACCTCGGCGGGGGTCGCGAAGATCGACAGCTCGCCGCGGCGCGAGGAGATCACGCGGCCGTGAACGAAGAGGTGATCGCCCAGGTCGACGTCGTTCTTGTAGGCGGCCAGAGACTCGGCGCCGACGGAGGCGGCCGAGAGCATAACCTGAATCCTGTTGCCCTCACCGTCCATGAGGGTCGCAAAGCACAGCTTGCCGCCGTTGCGGGCGAGGATCACGCGGCCCGCCAGGCCCACGTAGTCCTCGGTCTCTTCGCCGGCCTCGAGGTGGGCGTACTTCTCACGCACCGCCTTGATGGTGGTCGTGATCGGCAGGCGCACGGGGTAGGCGGGAATACCGGCCTCCATGAGGCGCGCGCGCTTGGCCGCGCGAACCTTGACCTGCTCGGGGGTGTCGTCTGCGGGTGCTTGCGTGGGCGTAGAAGAATCGGTCATGCGCCTATCGTACCGGGATTTGGCCCCGTGACGAGGCAGGGGCCCGGTTGGGCTCCTCACGCACCCGGGAGGTCGGCCGCGTAGGGGGCCGACGAGGATCCGCCGATTCCCTGCGTGGAGTGTGCGGCGGCCGCACAGGCAACACGGATCGACGGCCAGGAGCGCGCGTTGTAGCCACACTCCAGCGCATGTTGTAGCCACACTGCAAAAGTCGCACGTAATTCCTGCCAGTCAGTTTTGAAGACACCTGACAAACGTTGGAATTGCAAGGCCCCTATTTCAATGCTTGAAAGGTTGACAGGGGAATTACGTGCGACATTGTCCGGAAACCACGGTGGCGCTCACCAGATAGGCGGAACAAACCCCACAGATGGGTGGCACGAGGCTGACGCGGCACGATGACAGGACGTGACCGAAACGACCGAAGGACCAGGCCGCGTCTGAGACAACGGGGCCCGCGACTCGGTCAGACGCCGGAGCTCTTCAACCCCAGCTCGCGGGCGCGCTTGGAATCCTCGGGGACACTTCCCGCGTGGTCGCCGGCGCTGATGATCTTGTTGGAGCCGTCGACGAAGACAACGGAGGGCTTGACCTGGCGCACGAGCGATTCGGGGACCTGGGCGTAGGCCATAATGATGACCAGGTCACCGACGGTCACCTTGTGGGCGGCCGCCCCGTTGAGCTGAATCGTGCCGCTGCCGCGCTCACCCGCGATCGTGTAGGTCGAGAGACGCTCGCCGTTGTTGACGTCGACGATGTCGACCTTCTGCCCGGGCACGATATTCGCGGCGTCCAGCAGATCCTCATCCACCGTGATCGAGCCAACGTAGTGCAGATCGGCGCCGGTGACGACGGCGCGATGGATCTTGCCGATCGCCATCTCGCGGGTCATTTCCATCATGCGAGGTCCCCCGCACGCTCGGCAACGAGGCCGGCAGAACCGGAGGCGTCGCGCAGCGGCACCTCCATGTTGTCGATGAGGCGGGTCGTGCCCACCTTGGCGGCGATGAGGATGCGTCCCTCGCGCGAGCCGTCGGACAGGATCGTGGGCGCGGCAGCGCCCTCGCCGACGGGCACGGACTCGGTGCCGGCGAGAATCTCGAAGGTCCCCGCGTCCACGAGCGCGATGTAATCCAGGTCGATGCCACCCTCGGCGTCGATGACCGAACGGCACTCGGCGACGATCTGCGCGGGCTTGGCCCCGGCCTCGGCGACCTCGGCGCCGCGACGAAGCGCTCGAGAGAGCGCACGGGCGCGGATGCGTTCCTCATCGCTCAGGTACTGGTTGCGGCTGGACAAGGCGACGCCATCCTCCGCGCGCACGATCGGCACGGGGTGGACGCGCACGGGAATGTCCAGCTGCGAGAAAACGGTGCGCAGGACAGCCAGCTGCTGAGCGTCCTTCTGCCCGTAAAGCGCCACGTCGGGGCGCACGAGGTTGACGACCTTCGTGCACACCAGGGCGACGCCCGCGAAGTGCGTGGGGCGCGTCTTGCCCTCGAGGACACGCGCGATCGGGCCCGGATCAATCGACACGGTCGCGGGCGTGGGGTACACGTCCTGGGGCGTGGGCGCCCACACGAGGTCCGCCCCCACCGTCTCGAGCGCTTCCATGTCCGCGTCCAGGGTGCGCGGGTAGGCGTCGAAGTCCTCGCCGGGCGCGAACTGCGTCGGGTTGACGAAGATCGTGACGATCACGTGATCGGCCAGTTCGCGGGCTTCGCGCACGAGCTGCAGGTGCCCGGAGTGGAGGGCGCCCATGGTCATCACGAGTGCCTTCGTGCCGGGCAGGCGCGATAGGGCGTCGGCCAACTCGGCACGCGTGTGGGTCAGGACGGGACGGTGAGTCATAGTTCTATTCTTGCAACTTCGGCCCGCCGGTGCGTAATCGAGTCGCTTTCCTCACGCCTGACGTTTTCGCGACGAGGCCGGGGTTGCGCGCTCTGTATCGCGCGTTTTGGGCTCGTTGGGGGTGTGGTGATCAGGCGCCCGGGTCGAGGAGGGCTGCCTCGACGCTGATGGCGGCCCGTTCGTCGAGGAGACGCGCGTCGCGCAGCAGGCGGGTCAGGGCGCGGGTCATGTCCGCGTAGGTGTCACGCTCCCCGGCGAGATCCTCCCGGGCCCCGAGGCAGCGCGCGTGCGCCGCGATCGTTCCCGCGTCCCCGCGGGCGGCGGGCCCGGAGATGCCCGCAACCCCCTCGGTGAGGGCGCGATCGAGCGCGGCCTCGAGGAGCGGACGCACGTACAGGGCGGGATTCTCGATCCCGGCCTCGGCCAGGATTCGGGTCGTCTGCACGGTGATGCCCGCGATGAAGTTGGCGCCGTGGGCGAGGCCCGCGTGGTAAAGGGGGCGATCCTCCTCGGCGACGACGACGGGCTCGCCGCCCATTTCGACAACGAGGGCCTGGGCGATCGGCAGGAAGGGTGCCGCAGCCGTCACCGCGAAGGGCGTACCCACGAGGCGCGCAACATCCACGCTGGTGCCGGTGAACGTCATCGCCGGGTGGATGGCGAGCGGGATCGCCCCCGCTCCCGCGGCGGCGCCGAGCAGCCCCACGCCGGAAGCCCCCGACAGGTGAATGACGATGTGCCCGCTCTGCCAGGCCCCCAGGTCAGCCAGGCCGCTTACGAGCGGGCCGATCTGGTCGTCGGGGACGGCCACGATGACCACCTCGGAACGGCGCACGACCTCCTCCGGCGTGGCAATCGGAACGCCGGGGAGCATCGCGTCAGCGCGCTCGCGCGAGGCATCCGACGACGCGGAGACGGCGACGATCTGATGCCCGACCGCGCGCAGCGCAGAGCCGATGACGGGCCCGACGTGGCCCATGCCGACGATGCCGATTCCGAGGCGTCCGGGGGTACTCATGCCTCCATTGTCACCGATCATCGGGCTACTTGTCGCCCTCCGCACGCGGCGAAGTCGCCTCGACGATCTCGGTGACTCGAGAGAGCCAGCGCTCGGGAACCTCGGCCTCGCGGCGGACCTTCGAGGCCTGCGACAGCTGCGCCCACAACTCCAGGCAGCGGCCGGACTCGACGTGCTCGGCCATGGATGCCACCGGTCCGGGGACCAGCTCGGCGCGCACGGAGGCCACGCCGCGCCAACGCTGAACGGGCCCCTGGTGCAGGGACACCGACTGGATGCGCGTCAGCGGGATGATCGAGAAGCGCAGGTTGAAAAACCCGTCGCGGATCGCGAACACGGCGTCGGTCAGGCCGAAGGCGCGGCGGCGGTACTCAAGCGGATCCAGGATCTTCGCGCGTGGCGGTATCGGAGTCATCCAGCGGTCTTCGCGCGTACCGGCGCGCAGCGCCTCGAGGAATCCATCCGGATCGTCGACCCCCAGGTCGGGGATCGCCATCGCGATCGCCTGGATCGCCTCCACGCGGCTGCCGACGGGAAGCAGCACGTCGGAGGCCACATCCACCTGCATACCCTTGTTCTTCTCGTCCTGCGTGTGCGCCGCGTTACCGGCCTGCGTGATTTCCACGCGATACCAGCCGAACAGGCGCCAGATAAGCGGCTGGGTCACCTCGACGGCGTGGATGCGCCCCGGGGGGATCGTCACGTGGCGGCGAGCCGTCAGGCCGCGGTCGATGCGCACACCGTCCGCAGCGATCGCCGCCGTGAAGCCGAACTCTCGATCGAAACGCGCCCACACGCCCACCAGAAGGCTGAACGCGCCCGCCAGGATGCCGAGGAAGCTCATGATCGACGTGACGCCGACGACGCCGACGAGGAAGCCGTTGAGGCCCAGGAGGAAGACGCCGAAGAAGAGGGCGATCGCGTTGTCGATGGTCGCCAGCATGGACACCAGGAGCTTGACGAAGCCGACCCTAAAGACGGGACGCTCGGGAGCCTCGAGCGGGGTCTTCGCTGTCGCCACACGGGCCGAGGCGCCGGTGACGTCGGCGGGATCCACGACCTCGTCGATTGTGCCCGAAGCGAGCGCGAGGAGGAGCGCACGCAGCTCCTCCAACTGAGCGGCGGACAGTAGGCCCAGCTTGATACTCGAGTCGGCTCCTCCGGCGACCTCGATATCCAGGTATCCGAGGCCGAGGATGCGCCCCACGAGCGAGTACGACACGTTGATCGTCTGAATGCGCGTCAGCCGCGCGTGACGCTGCGTGCGCGTGAGGATACCGGCGCGGTACCAGATCGCCGTGTTGCTCACCGCGTAGCGGGTCTTCCTCCACGACAGGTAGCAGTAGGCGCCCGCGAGCACGAGAACGATGCCCAGGATCATCAGAAGGCCGAGAAAGATCCCGGTCGTCGCCAGCCACGCGGGCGTCTCGCCGCTCAGCATCCGCCCAATCGCGGACGCATTGCTGAAGGAGACCAGGCCGACAACACCCGCGATGCTGCCCGCAACCCGAGGAACGTAGGTCAGTGGGTGAAGCGGCTTCCAGTCCTCGGGAGCAATGCCGCCGGAGGAGAGGTCCGCGCTCATAGGCCCATCAGCTCCGCCGAGCCGCGCTCCGCCAGGACGTCACGCAGGCGGGCCGCGTCCGCGACCGGCACGCCACCCAGCGTCGCGTCGGTGTGCGCACTCGCCGTCGAGAGCTTGATCGTCGAGATGCCGAGCAAGCGCAGCACGGGACCCTGATAGATGTCAACGTATTGGATGCGGCCGTAGGGCACGAGGGTCATCGAGCGCTTGAGAACGCCGCGGCGGATCACGAAGTCCGTCTCGGCTAGGGCGTAGCGCAGTGCTCGCACCTGGGCGGGCACGAGCCACAGGCACAGCAGTGCGAGGGCGGCGGGCACGAGCATGAGCCACCACAGCACCGGGATGTCGACGATGAGGACGAGGCCGGAGATCGCTCCGCACAGGGCACCGCAGGCCGCGAGGGCGTTGCCGAGGCGCAGGGTGGCGAGTTTGGCGGATACGTGCTGGAATTCGACGCCGTCGGGCGAGAGGACGTCCACTGAGCTGCGGGATGACATGCTTCAATTCTTGCACATCCTTTCCGAGCCTTTCCAAACCCTTTATTCCCACGTGACTACCGAGGTGGCACATTGCATCAGAGCCGCGCTTATCGCTCCCATCTAGCTCACAGGAAACATTCAGACACATAGGCGACACTGGTTGCATGAGCACCCCGGGAACTGAAGCAAAACTCCTCGTCGTCGACGACGAGCCCAACATCCGCGACCTCCTCGCCTCCTCCCTCCGCTTTGCCGGTTTCGACGTCGTTACCGCCGAAGACGGCAGCGGCGCATTCCACGAAGCCCAGGCCTCGCGCCCCGACCTCATCGTCCTCGACGTCATGCTGCCCGACATGGACGGCTTCACCGTCACGCGGCGCCTGCGCGACGCCGGAATCACCACCCCCGTCCTCTTCCTCACCGCGCGCGACGACATGCGCGACAAGATTCAGGGCCTGACCGTCGGCGGCGACGACTACGTCACCAAGCCCTTCGGCCTCGAAGAGGTCGTCGCCCGCATCCGCGCCATCCTGCGCCGCACCATGGGCTCCGAAGAAGACGACGCCCTCCTGCGCGTCGGAGACCTCGTCATCGACGAGGACGCCCACGAAGTCACGCGCGCCGGCGTCCCCATCGACCTGTCCCCCACCGAGTTCAAGCTCCTGCGCTACCTCGTCATCAACGCCGGACGCGTCGTCTCCAAGATGCAGATCCTCGACCACGTGTGGGAATACGACTGGGACGGCGAAGTCGCCATCGTCGAGTCCTACATCTCCTACCTGCGGCGCAAGCTCGCCGTCGAAGGAGCCTCCGGCGAACTGATCCACACCAAGCGCGGCGTCGGCTACATCCTGCGCGCTGAGGACTGACGTGCGCCCCGGCCTCGCTCAACGCATCGAAGCCTGGTGGGACTCCAAACCCCTTTCCTCCCAGCTCGTCACGCTCATCACCTCCCTACTCGCCGTCGGTCTCTCGCTATCCGGAACGGTCATGATCGGCCTGTTGCAGCGCCACCTCACCTCCCAAATCGACGACCAGCTCATCGCAACCGCCCACACGCTGCAGATCACCGCCTCAACAGCCACCTTCTCCAGCGACGGCCAAGGCGGCATCCCCACCCTCTACTACATCCACATCCGCAACACCGACGGAACCGACCGCTACTTCTACTCCGAAGACACCCTCAAAGTGTCGGGCAAACCCAACCTTCCCGACCTCGTTGACACCTCCTCGGCCCCCGTCTCCGCGTTCCGTACCCTGCCCATCACGGTCTCTTCCTCGAAGGTTGGCCTCGGATGGCGCGCGCTCGTCGTCCCCGTGTACGACCAGGACTCCGGACAGTTCTCCGGATACATGACGATCGCCCTGCCCCTATCCGACCTGCAGCACACGCTGCGCACGACGGCCTCCTACTTCACGGTCGCCGGCATCATCATCGTCGCAATCGGAGCATGGACCGGGCGCGTCCTCGTGCGCCGCGCCCTCCTCCCCCTGCGTTCCATCGAGTCTACCGCCGGCAAAATCGCCGCCGGAGACCTCACGAAGCGAGTCACCCCCCACCCCGTCACCACGGAAGTCGGCTCCCTCGCCCTCTCGCTCAACACCATGCTCACCCAGGTCGAGCAATCCTTCGAAGCCCGCCAAGCCTCGGAACAAAAGATCAAACGCTTCGTCTCCGACGCCTCCCACGAGCTACGCACCCCACTGGCCGCCATCTCCGGATACTGCGAGCTCTACGCCATGGGCGGCGTCCCCGCCGAACGCACCGACGAAGTCATGGGCCGCATCGCCTCCGAATCATCACGCATGGCTACCCTCGTCGAAGACCTCCTCACCCTCGCTCGCCTCGACGAGGGACGCCCCCTCGAGATCACCGACATCGACCTCGTCAAACTCGCCGACAACGCCGTCTTCGACCTCCAAGCACTCGACCCCACGCGCACAGTCGGGCTTACCGGCATCAGCGGACGCACACCCCCCATGACGCTCATCGTCCCCGGCGACCGCGACCGGCTCTCACAGGTCTTCACCAACCTCATCGGCAACATCGTGCGATACACACCCGAAGGCTCCCCCGTCGAAATCGCCCTCGGACGCAGCGGCGACACCGCCATCGTCGAACTGCGCGACCACGGGCCCGGCATCGACGAAACCGACCGCGGACGCGTCTTCGAACGCTTCTACCGTGCCGACAGCTCACGCAACCGCAAATCCGGCGGATCCGGCCTCGGCCTCGCCATCGTCTCGGGCATCCTCGCAGCCCACAGGGGAAACGCGTCACTCACCAAGACGAAAGGCGGCGGACTCACCGTCCGCGTCGAACTCCCCGCGACGTGAACGACATAACGAGCAGAACTCACACCGGCGAGTTTTCCGCTCAATTTTCGCGTTTTCCAGCACGACAGTTCATGCGAAACGATCGGGATTTTCCCCGATTTTTTCCAACGAACGTGACCTTCGCTCAAAAGCGCACTAGCATGGCTCGGGTATTCCTCAACAAGGAGAGTGGCCCATGGGTGCTCAAGCACCTCAGTGGCTGCTGACGTCTTTCGTTGACGCCATGCAGCAAATCGGCGCAACCGCGAGCCAAACTGACCTCGAGCAAGAGAGCGTCGACCTCGCACAGCGCTGGAGCGCGCCCGAACGCCAGATGCACAACCTGCGTCGGCTCATGAACACGCTCACCTACATCGATGAAATTTCCTCGTCCGCGCACGATCCCGACATCCTGCGCGTCGCCGCGTGGTACCACGGCGCCTTCCTCAACAAGGCCCTCGAGATCAAACTCGGGGGATTCCAGGCGAACTTCGCGTCCACCCGCTGCATCGATCACGCGCACAACCGCCTCACCAATCTCGGCGTGCCCGAGGAGGTCGTCGTCCGCGTCGATGAGCTCATCGCCTTCCTGACGCGTCACCGCGCGCCACGCACCGACTTCGACGCGCAGGTGCTCGTCGACGCCGACCTGGCCTGCCTGTCGTGCAGCCCCCAGGACTACAAGAAGCTGCGGTGCTCACTGCGCGCCGAACTCAGCGAGCTCGACGACCTGCAATTCGTCAAAGCACGCATGGCGCTCGTCAAGAAGCTCCTCAGCTACGAGACGATCTACCAATCCCCTCTCGGCTCCACCTGGGAAGACACCGCCCGCGCGAACCTCGAGGTCGAACTGACCCGGCTCGAACGCGAGAAAGCCCAACTGTGCCAGGCCACCCAGACCGAGGACACAGACGACAGCGACGACGCGGATGACACCGACGAGGTCGTGGAGGACTCCACGACATCGACCGGCACCCTGATCATCAAGCGCCGCTCAATCAAGAAGCGCGTGCCCGTCGCATCCCCGGACGACGAGGCCACATCAACCGGTGTTCTGCCTCGCAAGATCGAGGAAAACACGGATTCCGACGAGGACGTGGAGACCACCTCCTCCCTCGAATCGGCCGTCGAATCCCTGGACCTTCCTACGTCCGACTGACGAGGCTGCGGCTCGCTCGCGCTTGCCGGGCCAACTGAGGCGTCGACCAATGGAGCCGCCCTCCCCACTCGGGGGGCGGCTCCATCACTGTGCCCCGCATGTTCAGGCTCGAAGCGCCCGTGGGCGGCGGTCCAGCATGATGTCGCATGTTGCTCTTGGCTCCACGGGTTTTCCAGGCGCCGGAGGCCCCGGCCGCCCGCGAGACTGGGCGACCTCGCTTCGCACAGTGCCGCGTCTCGCAGCCCGCCCTGGCCCTGCCGCCACCCCCCAGCACCGCCGCCACCGGCACCGCGCCCACGCCTCGCGCGCAACCATCACGCACGTCATTCCTGCACTGACCCCCCAATTCCGCACGTAATTTCCCCACGACTATTTCAAACCTTGATTTCAGATCATTGGAATTGCAACGTTTTCAGACTTCATTGAAACTTCTCCCAATCGAATTACGTGCGACTTTTCGGAGGGCAGGCCCCACCACCGCCCACGGGCGCCACAGCCAAGCCCTCTGGCAACTCACCCATCAGCAGCGTAGGTACACATCGGGGCCATCCACAGGCACTTTTCGGCGCGGGCAGTTATCCACAGGGTTCTGATTCTGCCTCGATAATGCGTCGCCACACGCGTAGCGTCGATGTCGACGGACCCACCCGGGGTCCCACAAAGGAGTGACATCATGACCGCATACGCCGTCGACGCCGAACAGATTTCCGCCGCAGCCGCCCAGGCTTGCGCGACCGCATCCACCATCCGTAGCGAAGTCGATACGATGATGGCCCAACTACTAGCGCTGCAGGACTCGTGGACCGGCGGCGCTCAGGTGAACTTCCAGGCATCCATCACCCAGTGGCAAGCCGTCCAAGCGCAGACACACGACGCCCTCGACGGCATCTCCACGCAACTACAGGCGGCCGCGGCGACCTACTCCGATGCGGAGGCACACTCCGCCGCGCTCTTCGCAGGAGCCTAAGCCGTCCGCTCGGAGAAGCAATTCCGGCCGAGGCTCCTACGCCTCGCGCCAACACCTCGGGCTGGTAGACAGACGCCTGGGGGCGGGACCCTCACGGACCCCGCCCCCAGGCGGATCAGCTTAACGCTAAGCGGCTCAGTACATGCCGCCCATGCCAGCAGCTGCATCGTCGCCACCGGCGGCCGGGGGCTCCGGCTTGTCGGCAACAACGGCCTCGGTCGTCAGGAACATGCCGGCGATCGACGCAGCGTTCTGCAGCGCGGAACGGGTGACCTTGACCGGGTCGGAGATGCCGGCGGCCATGAGGTCGGTGTATTCGCCGGTCGCGGCGTTCAGGCCGTGGCCCGGCTCCATGTTGGCAACGCGATCAGCGACCACGCCGCCCTCAACGCCCGCGTTCTCAGCGATCTGCTTGAGCGGAGCGGAGACGGACAGGCGCACGATGTTCACGCCGGTCGCCTCGTCGCCGGTGAGAGCGTCGAGCTTGGGCAGCGCCACGGCGGCGGCCTGAATCAGGGCGACGCCGCCGCCGGCGACCAGGCCCTCTTCGGAAGCCGCGCGAGCGTTACGAACGGCGTCCTCGATGCGGTGCTTGCGCTCCTTGAGCTCGACCTCAGTGGCCGCGCCGGACTTGATGACGGCGACGCCGCCAGCCAGCTTGGCGAGGCGCTCCTGCAGCTTCTCGCGGTCGTAGTCAGAGTCGGTGTTCTCGATCTCCTGGCGGATCTGGCGCACGCGGGCATCCAGCATGTCCTTGTCGCCAGCACCCTCGACGATGGTGGTCTCATCCTTGGAGACGACGATCTTGCGGGCACGGCCCAGCAGTTCGAGGTCAGCGTTCTCGAGGGAGAGGCCGACGGTCTCGGAGATGACCTGGCCGCCCGTCAGGATGGCCATGTCCTGCAGCATCGCCTTGCGGCGCTCGCCGAAGCCGGGGGCCTTGACGGCCACGGACTTGAAGGTGCCGCGGATCTTGTTGACAACCAGCGTGGCGAGTGCTTCACCCTCGACGTCCTCGGCGATGATCGCGAGGGGCTTGCCGGTCTGCATGACCTTCTCCAGGACGGGGACGATGTCCTTGACATTGGAGATCTTGGAGTCCATGAGCAGGACGTAAGCGTCCTCGAGGACGGCTTCCTGACGCTCCTGGTCGGTCACGAAGTAGGCCGACAGGTAGCCCTTGTCGAAGCGCATACCCTCGGTGGTCTCCAGGGTGGTGTCGAAGGAGTTGGTCTCCTCGACGGTGACGACGCCCTCGGCGCCGACCTTCTCGAAGGCCTCGGCAATGAGCTTGCCGATGGCGGGATCGTTGGCGGAGATGGAGGCCGTGGCAGCGATCTGCTCGGTGGTCTCGACGGGCTTGGCGTCGGCGTGCAGCTGGGCAACGATGGCCTCGACGGCCTGGTCAATGCCGCGCTTGAGGGCGATCGGGTTGGAGCCGGCGGCAACGTTACGCAGGCCCTCGTGGACCAGCGCCTGGGCCAGAACGGTCGCGGTGGTCGTGCCGTCACCCGCAACATCGTCGGTCTTCTTGGCAACTTCCTTCACCAGCTCGGCGCCGATGCGCTCGAACGGATCGTCCAGGTCGATTTCCTTAGCGACGGAAACACCATCCTTGGTGATCGTGGGGGCGCCCCACTTCTTGTCGAGCACGACGTTGCGACCCTTGGGGCCGAGCGTCACCTTGACGGTGTCGGCCAGCAGGTTGAGGCCGTTCTCCATGCCGCGACGGGCATCCTCATCAAACTTGATGATCTTGCTCATTGAAAATGTGTCCTTCCGCGATGCGGATCGGGTCCGATGCCCGCGACGGACGGTCGCTTGTGTGAGGCGACCTCATCGAACCGGTGGTCTTATCACTCTCCATGTCGGAGTGCTAACTACGATTTTGGCACTCACTACCCCAGAGTGCAAGGCGAGGTTGCGGAGCTTGAGTCGGATGCGCTCAGGGCGTAACGCGCGACGACGAGGCCGCGGCTGGTCGCGCACAGCACTCCCACCCATGCGCAGCGCTCACACTCAGCGGGCAAGGGGTTCGCTGCGCGTGTGCGGCGGCCCGGACTTCACCCGTCGGTCCCCCCAACAAAACCGATTGAGCTATAACCAGTCGCGATTAGGCCCAAACCTCACCCGTAGGTCCCCCTCGCCAACACCGTGACAAAATTCGCCCAGCGCGGCCCCCTCAGAGGCATTTCCGTGACAAAACTCGCCCTGCTGGCGCAAAAACACCGTTTTTGGCGTGTTTTGCATGTGCTGGGAGAGTTTTTCCCGCTTGGGCGACGCCTACACCAAACAGGGATGGAGGGGTCTGGGTTTTTCGGACCGTTTGTTTTGAGAGGGTTGTTCTGAGTAGTCCTGGCTGCTTGTGGCCGGGCAGGGTGGATGACTATGAGGAAGTTCTCGAAGCACACGCCTGAGCAGATTGTCGTGAAGCTGGAGAAGGCCGAGGCGTTGCGAGGTGAGGGCATGAGTACGGCCCAGGCCTGCCGCGTGCTGGGTATCAGTGAGGCGACGTTGTGCCGGTGGCGCTAGCGTTATGGGTCAGTGAATCGTCGTGAGGCCAAGGAACTGCGTGAGTTGCGCGAGCAAAACGCGCGCCTCAAACAGTTGCTGGGCCAAGCAGAGCTAGAAAAGGCAGCGTTGCGAGAGCTGGCAGAGGGAAACTTCTAAGCCCGGCGCGCAGGCACGAAGCTGTCAGCCACCTGGTTGGCCAGGGGTTTTCTCAGCGCCTTGCACGGCCGCGTTGCCGGGCTGTCCCGGTCAGCGTATTGCCGCACCCGCGCGGCGGGCAGGGCGAAAACGCTGCGTGATCATGGGCCTGTGCGCCAGTGGATGAACGATTGTGCCACCACGCATCGACGCTGGGGCTATAAACGCGCCTGGGCGCGGCCCAAGAGCGAGGGCGTTGTCGTGGGGCGTGATACGTTCCGGCGCTTGTGGCGCACCGAAGGGCTGCGCGTGCGCCCGCGCAAACCCCCAAGCCCCGCACTGCGCCGCGCCTACAGCGCCTGGTCACGGCTAGTGCCCCGGGGCAGGTGTGGGCCATTGATTTCCAGTTTGATTCGGATTGGAAGGGGCGTGTCTTTAGGGTCTGTCACCTCATCGATGAGTGCACGCGCCAGCACCTGGCTTTGCGCGTCGAGCGGCGTATGGGAGCCGCCGACGTGATCGAAATGCTTGACCTGGCTGCCCTAACCCATGGGGAACCCCAGGTGCTGCGCGCCGATAACGGGCCCGAATTCATCGCCGCAGCCATGGGGCGCTGGGCCAGCGAGCACGACACGCTCCAAGCATTCATCCCACCGGGCCAGCCTTGGCTGGGCGGGCTCGTGGAGTCCTTACATAACCGCATGCGTGATGAACTCCTGGAGGACAACATGTTCGAGGATCTCAACCACGCGCGCGCCCTGATCGCCGCCTGGTCCCACCGCTACAATGAAGAGCACCCCCACAGCGCACTGGGCTGGCTATCGCCCAACCAATACGCGCACCAATGGGTACAACACCACCAATAACAACCAACAACCCTCAAAACACCCGGTCCACAAAACCAGACCAGGCCAGGATAGGAAAATAAGCTATCCGCATGCTCATAACCTATCCATGAAGCAACAACCTATCCGCATACCCGTGGGCATGAGCAGGAATATGCTGCTTGAGGAAGCGATGCACTAGATAGGCCAGCAATGTACTAGCTACTAGGCAGTGCAATGCCTCCCTAAGTAGTGCAATACCACCGATCAACAAGCGAAAACGCGGCTCCTTGGCAGCCACGCAACCGTGGAGGGCGCCGGAGGGACCGGAGGGCACGGGCGGGCACCGGAGAAACCTGCCACGGTGCCAATGAGCGGCAGCCGCGGCAAGCCAGGCAAAACTCGCACATAATTTCCAACGGTCACTTTTGAGGATCGGCTACAAACGTTGCAATTGCAACGACGTCAATTCACGGTTTGAAGTAACCCCAGGGGAATTACGTGTGAATTTGTTGAGCGGCGGGCAAGACGGTGCTACGCACAGCAGGCCAGGTGCCGCCGATATGGAGGGCACCGGAGGGTCTGGAGGGCCTGGCTGCGGTGCCTGTGAGCGGCGGCGGGGCCTGGCCGGACAACGAATCGACGCGCCCGCCCCAGACACATTTCGCACATAATTTCCCACGGTCACTTGTGGAGATAGCCCGAAAACGTTGCAATCCCAACGACATGAATTCAATGTTTGAAGTACTCGCAGGGGAATTACGTGCGAAATTGATGGGAGAGCAGCCCGTGAGGCAACGCGCCGGGCCTGGCTGCGGCGCCCGTGGGCGGCGGGGCCTGGTCGGGCTAGTCCAAGCGACACAGGCGCCGCCGGTGTGGAGGGCGCCGGAGGGTCCGGAGGGCCTGCGCGGGCCTCGAGATCGACCACTCCGAGCGAAGCTCGCGTGTGGCGATCTCGCGGGCGGCCGGGCCCGACGGCGCCCAGAACACCAGCGGTGCCACTAGCAACGCCGCGGGCGGGCCGCCGCCCACGAGCACACCAAGCAGCCCGGCACCACACACAGCAAAGCCGCCCGGCCCCGCGGGGGCCGGGCGGCTCAACCCAGTATCAGAGGATCATCGAAGAATCACGACAATATCAGGATCACCGAGACCGCTTTCCTGGCGCACGTTCGAGATGCCGAGCTTCGAGGCGATGTCCTTGGCGGTGCCTTCCATCCGGGGATCCTCGTAGAAGACGGTAGATGTCTGAGTGGTCCAGCCGTCGGCGTTCGCGGCGCTGGTCCCCGCGTATCCGGCCTGGTTCAGGATCTGGGCCTGCTGGCTGGCGTACCCCTGAGTGCCGGTGCCGTTGAGGACCTGAATGACGGCGCCGTGGTCAGGCTCTGAGGTAGCCGCCGGGGAGGGCGTGGGCTCGGCAGAAGGGGTGGCCTCGACCGTGGGCGCGGCGCTGGGGCTCGCGGACGCGCTGGGCGTCGTCGCGGCAACGGTCGGCGTGGTCGTGGCCGGCGTCGTGGTCTGTTGGCGCGACAGGGCGGTTGCCGCTGCCCATCCGAGGGCCGGAACGATCACGAGGATGGCCAGGAAAGGCCACACGTTCTTCCACTTGGACGGCTTGGGGCGGTGCATGCCGACGGGCATATCTTCGCCGGCGCGGTCAAATTCATCCCTGGGGTACTGAGAACTCACGCGTTCAGACTATCGGATAAGAGGGAGTGCGGCGCAAGTGGCGCGCGGGGAATGTGGCGTGGCTTGTGCGGCATTAGGCTGATGCTATGAATGAACACAATCCCCGTCCGCTGGCTGAATTGATTGATCCGGGTTGGGCTCGGGCGCTCGCCCCTGTGGAGGGGCGCGTCCACGAGTTGGGCGCGATGCTGGCGGCCGAGGTCGAGGAGGGGCGTGGCTACCTGCCTGCTGGCACGGATGTGCTGCGGGCGTTTACGTACCCGTTCGACAAGGTGAAGGTCCTGATCGTCGGGCAGGATCCGTACCCGACGCCTGGCCATGCGATGGGTTTGTCGTTTTCAGTGCGCCCGGGGGTGGCGCTGCCCAAGTCGTTGATCAACATTTTCCGTGAGCTGAGCGAGGACATGGGCGTTCCCGCTCCGACGTCGGGGGATTTGACGCCGTGGTGCGAGCAGGGCGTGTGTCTGCTCAACCGCGTGTTGACGGTGCGTCCGGGCGCTCCGGCATCGCACCGGGGCCGGGGCTGGGAGGAGGTCACGCAGCGCGCGATCGACGCGCTGGTGGCCCGCAGGAACGCGGATGGTTCACGCACTCCCCTCGTGGCGATCCTGTGGGGCAAGGACGCGCAGTCGCTCACGCCGCGCCTCGGCGAGACGCCGATTATCGCGTCGGCACACCCGTCGCCGCTGTCGGCATATCGGGGATTTTTCGGCTCGCGGCCGTTTTCGCGGGCGAATGAGCTGCTGGAAGCACAGGGGACGTCCGGCGTGGATTGGTCGCTGGTCGCCTCTCATTGACGAGGCCGGGGCACCTCGCTTGATCGGGCGACGGTGGGGTGCGGCTGCGGTGCCGCGGTGAGGGACTCCGTGGAGCCGGCTATCGGACTCGAACCGATGACCTGCTGTTTACAAGACAGCTGCTCTACCAACTGAGCTAAGCCGGCGGCGGACACTAGTGTGCCACAGGTGGGGGCTTCGGCGCGCGCGGGCGACGGTCCGTGGCCGGTCGCATGGATGCGACGCAGCGATGACTGTGGGGGTGGGACCGCCTGGCGGTCCCACCCCCACGGTGCTGACAGGCTCAGTTGGAGCTGTTGGTTGTCTCGGATCTCTGGGTGTCGCCAGTCCCGCTCTGGGAGGGTTCGGTGGCCTCGGGGACCGTGGTTGAATCGGTGCCCTGGGTGGCGGAATCGGTGATGCCGTATTCCTGGGCGATGGTCTGGCGCAGCGCGGGAAGCTGGCTGCCGAGCGGGATCACCGTGGAGTGATCCTTGACGAGTTCGGGGGTGCCGAGGCTTCCGTTGCGGCCGCTGTATCCGGCGTTCTGCCAGGCGGTGGTCGAGGCCTTGAGGTAGTCGTCAACCGCGTTCACGGGGAAGGTGTCGATGACGTCGGAGGGGACGCCCACCTCGGCGGCGATGACCTTGACCTGCTTCCAGGAGGCGTCGAGGTTCTGGACGACGGTGCCGTTGGAGGCCTGGAACTGGCTGCGGAAGTAGGCGAGGAGGGCGTGGTGGAAGTCCACCCACTTGTCGGGTGCCTTCTGCGCGACGACCAGGGAGGCGCTGGCAGCGGGCTTCAGGTAGTCCATGTTGACGGTGATGACGGGCTGGATCTCGATGTTGTAGTGTCCCTGGGCCGCCCAGTTGGTGAGGTCGGCACCCATGTACACGTCGAGGTCGGCGCACGCGTGGCAGGAGTAGTCGAAGTATTCAGTGAGGGTGGGCAGGTTCGGGTCGGCTTCGGCGACGACGCCGTTCGCGTTAACGATGATCGGGCGTCCGTCGGCGTAGGCGCCGAGGACCTGGGATGCGTCGACGTTGTGTGCGGCGTTGACCTGCGCCTGCTGTTTCCAGATGACGCCGCCGACGGCTGCGACAACCACGAGGACGATGACCGCGACGACGGAGATGACGATGATGCGGGTGCGGCGGTCGGCGCGCTCCTGCGCCTGGCGCATCTGCGCGGCTTTGGCGCGTACGGGGTCGACGGCCGGCTTCTTCTTCTGAGCCATGAACTCACCCTCCAAAGTAGTTGAATGTTGCAATAGTATCGGGCGCGGTCTTTCCGCGCTTAGTGCGTCAGCCCACCCGTGACGATCAGCCACGCACCTGCAAGGAACCCTCCACAGCCTACCGCGAGGAGAGCCCGCCCCCAGGCAGGACGCACGATGACGCGCAGCGATGTCGCCATTCCGACGCGCAGATCCGCGGCAAACGGCATCAGCCACGCCGCCAGGAGAGTGACGCTCGCGAGCGCCCACACGATAATCGTCCCCCGCGGGTCGCCAAGCCAGTAATCGTCGCGGTCAAGGCCGGTGGCCGTGGCGATGTCGACCGGCCAGGACCACAGAACGCGTTCCTCATGCGCGTAGGACACGAAGGCCCAGATCGCGTAGGGAACGAGCCCTCCTACGACGAGGCCGAGGGCCGTGGTGAGAATCGAGCGCACGAGCAGGATCGGGGACATGGCGATGACAGCCGCACCGTCCGACGCCTTGGGGCCGCGCAGGATGCGGCGCCTCTCAACCCACCGACTCATGGCGCCGACCAGGCCGAAGGCGGTCAGTGCAATGCCGACGATGAGGGTGCCGCTCATGCCGAGCAGGAAGGGCAACGCAGCCAGGAGCGCGAGGAGTGCAGCGCTGGAGATCCAGGCGCTCTTCTTTGCCGGGGACGAGGCCGATTCGCCCTGCGCGCGGACCGCGGCTTGATTGGGGCCCCACTGCTGTCCCACCCCCATCGGCGAGGACGCGAAGGCCGCTTGAGGCGAAGGCTGTTGGCCGTATTCAGGCGCCACGCCGGGACCGGTGCCACCACCCCGCGGATCCGCATAGCCGCCCTGCATCCCCTGGTAGGCGGGCTGAGGACAGGGGGCCATCACCTCAGTAGGATCCGCGTCGTCGACGACCTGCCATGTGTCGGTCGCATCATCGTGCCAGGCGACCTCATCGGTATCATCTTCCCAGTCACCGTATCCCTCGGCGACGGACGCGGTGTCCACGACGTCGGTGTGGTCATTTGCCGCGGTGAATTCGGAGGCGGCGCGGCGCGGGTGCTGCGGATAAGAGACGGCCCGCGCGCCCGAGGCACCCGGCCGCTGCCCCGCGTCCTCCCACTCGGGAGGCGCGGCGATCTCCTGCGGGTCGGAGCTGACCATCTGCGTGCGCATGCCGGTGTCGAGGAGCTGCGCCCAGTTGACGGTCACGTAGTCGAGCTCTCCGGGTGCCCAGCCGACGGCGCTCATGAGGTCGGCGACGATCAGGGAGGGCGACGGGCGCTCATCCGGATCGGGTGAAAGCCCGCCCGCGAGCGCGTCTGCGACCATGGGATGCAATCCGGCGAGGTCAGGGTCCCCCTCGAGAACGCGCAGCATCGTGGCCGACACGTCGCCTTTGCCGAACGGCGGGCGTCCGGTCGCGCAGGACAGCAGCGTCGCACACCAGGCCCACCAGTCCGATTCCTTCGTAGCACCGCAGCCCTGCAGCAGTTCCGGCGCGGTGTATCCGGCGGTCCCGGACACGAGGCCGGTGCTGGTCAGGTGCTGATCGGAGGTCGCCATCGCGATACCGAAGTCGATGAGGACGGGGCCGCGCGGCGAACAGATGATGTTGGAGGGTTTGATGTCGCGGTGGATGATGTTGGCGTGATGGACCGCCGCGATTGTGGAGGCCAGGTGGTAGGACAGGGCCGCGACGCCGCGCAGCGGGATTGGCCCCGAGACGAGGATTTCCGCGAGCGTGGGCCCCTCGACGTATTCGGAGACCACAAAGGGCTGCGTCGCCTCGGTCTCCGCATCGACGATGTGCGCGACGAAGGGGGAGCGCACGGAGTTCACGGTGCGCGTCTCGCGCTCAAGGCGCGCACGCGACGCCTCCGAAGCTGCCATCGCGGGATGCATGGCTTTGAGGGCGACACGCATGCCGCCCCCATCTTCGGCCAGCCACACCGTACCCGCGCCGCCCGTTCCGAGCCTGCGGATCAGCCTGTAGCCGCCCAGTTCCTCGCCTTCTTCCACGCCCTCAGCCTACCTGCCCCCTCCCTCATCTGCGGCCATCCGCGCGGGGCAGCCCCGGCCTCGTCCCCGTCATCGGCGGAGAAAAGATCACCGAGAATCCACGATCTGAGCCGAACTGTACACCCGCGCGCGAGCGTGCTAACTTCGTTATTAGTCGCGCGCGCGGAACGATCCGCGTTCGCACTCCGTGGGCGAAGACGCCCCACGGTCACCCCACTACGGATCGTCCGGCACGTACCTGCCGGTGGGAAGGAAAAATCCATGGCAACCGTCACTTTCGACAAGGCGACCCGCATCTACCCGGGTTCCGACAAGCCCGCCGTCGATCAGCTCGACCTCGAAATCAAGGACGGCGAGTTCCTCGTCCTCGTCGGCCCTTCCGGCTGCGGTAAGTCCACGTCGCTGCGTATGCTCGCGGGCCTGGAGGACGTCAACTCCGGTCGCATCCTCATCGGCGACAAGGACGTCACGGACGTTCCGCCGAAGAACCGCGACATCGCGATGGTCTTCCAGAACTACGCGCTCTACCCCCACATGTCGGTGCGCGAGAACATGGGCTTCGCCCTGAAGATCGCCGGCACTCCCAAGGAAGAGATCAACAAGCGCGTCGAAGAGGCCGCTAAGATCCTCGACCTGGAGCCCTACCTGGACCGCAAGCCCAAGGCCCTGTCCGGTGGCCAGCGTCAGCGCGTCGCCATGGGCCGCGCGATCGTCCGCAAGCCCCAGGTGTTCCTCATGGACGAGCCCCTGTCGAACCTGGACGCGAAGCTGCGTGTCCAGACCCGTACGCAGATCGCCTCCCTGCAGCGTGAGCTCGGCGTCACCACCGTGTACGTCACCCACGACCAGACCGAGGCCCTGACGATGGGCGACCGCATCGCGGTTCTCGCCGGCGGCCTCCTCCAGCAGTGCGGCACCCCGCAGGAGATGTACGAGCGTCCCGCCAACGAGTTCGTCGCAGGCTTCATCGGCTCCCCCGCCATGAACCTGGGCACCTTCACGGTCGAGGGCGAGTGGGCCAAGCTCGGTCCCGCACGCGTTCCTGTTTCCGAGGCCGCACGCGCCGCGATGACCTCCGAGGACGGCGGAAAGATCAAGATCGGTTTCCGTCCCGAGGGCCTGGAAGTCGTTTCCGGCGACACCGAGGGCACCATCCCGGTCGAGGTCGACTTCGTTGAGGAGCTCGGCTCGGACGCCTACGTGTACGGTCACCTGGCCGGCGCGGCCGAGGGCGAAGCCCTGGGTTCGGGCGCCGAAGGCACCGGCAAGCAGCTGATCGTGCGTGTCCCCCCGCGCACCGCTCCCGCGCGCGGCGGCGTCCTGCACGTGCGCATCCGCGAGGGCCAGCAGCACAACTTCTCCGCTGCGACGGGTGATCGCCTGCCCGAGTGACGCCTAGCGCTCGCGCACAGCGATAATCGGCCCCGGCCTCGTCCTCTCGTACCTCCTGGACGAGGCCGGGGTTTCGCTATGCCCGCGTGTGTTCTTGGCCGCGACTAGGTGCAATACCGAGTCAGGGCTATACGTGAGGCGTTCAAGATGCGACAATGGGCCCCATGGCTTTGGACATTACGGCGGCTGCAGTCGACCCCGCCCTTCTGGACCTCCCCTGGGATGTTCCCCTGGAGGAGTGGCCGTCCAACCTACTCGCGGCGCTCCCCCGCGGCATTTCCCGCCACATCGTGCGCTTCGTGAACCTGTCCGGCCGTGTGCTCGCCGTCAAGGAGATCGGTCCGACGGTGGCGCACCACGAGTACGATCGCCTGCGAGACCTCTCACGCCTGGACGCCCCGTCCGTTCAGCCGGTCGCCGTCATCACCGGGCGCAAAACCCCCGAGGGCGAGGAACTCAACGCGGTCCTCATCACCGAACACCTGCAGTTCTCCCTCCCCTATCGCGCGCTCTTCTCCCTGTCGATGCGCGAGGACACGGCGACGCGCCTCATCGACGCACTCGCCCTGCTGCTCGTACGCCTCCATCTTCTGGGCTTCTACTGGGGCGACGTCTCCCTGTCGAACACACTGTTCCGCCGCGACGCAGGCGAGTTCGCCGCCTACCTGGTCGACGCCGAAACCGGCGAGCTGCACCCGGAGCTGACCCTCGGCCAGCGCGAGTACGACGTCGACCTGGCCCGCACGAACATCATCGGCGAGCTGATGGACCTCCAGGCGGGCGGATTTTTCCCCGAGGACTCCGACCCCATCGACGTTGGCGACCGCATCCGCACCCAGTACGACCTGCTGTGGAACGAGGTCACCGCCGAGGAGTCGATCGCCAACGACCAGCGCCAGTACCTCGTCAACGAGCGTATTCGCCGCCTCAACGACCTCGGGTTCGACGTCGCCGAGCTGCACATGTCCACTGATGCCTCCGGCGAGCGCCTCGTCATTCAGCCCAAGGTGGTCGACGCCGGTCATCACAACCGCAAGTTCATGCGCCTGACCGGCATGGACGTCGGCGAGCACCAGGCTGCGCGACTCCTGGCCGACCTGGACACGTGGCGTGCCACCAACGGCCTCGAGGACATCCCCCTGGAGGAGGCCGCCCACGAGTGGATCACCGACGTGTTCACGCCCGTCGTGCGCGCCATTCCGCGCGAACTGGCAGGCAAACTCGAGCCCGCTCAGCTGTACCACGAGTACTTGGAGCACCGCTGGTACATGGCTCAGCAGGCGGGCCACGATGTCACGCGTGACGAGGCTCTGGCCTCGTACATCGAGACGATCCTGCCGTCCAAGCGCGACGAAGCCGTTCTCATCGAGCCCGGTCCGGGACGCTCGTCCATATTCAGCGCGGAGTCGAACCCCGACCTATGGTGATGGGGTACCGTTTTTTGCCTCGCTCATACTAGGAGGATCCATGTCCGAATTCCCCCGTATCATGGCCCACAGGGGTGCGTCCTCGCTCGCGCCGGAAAACACGATCGCCGCGTTCTCTAAGGCCATGGAGGTCGGCACCCGCTGGTTCGAGTTCGACGTGGACATCACGGGTGACGGCTCCCTCATCGTCATCCACGACGACACCCTCGACCGCACCACGACGGGGTCCGGCTCGTACTACCAGCTCGGGTTCTCCGACATCCGCCGCCTTGACGCCGGCCGCTGGTTCTCGGACACCTACCGTTTCGAGCGCATCCCCGAGGCCGCGGACGTCCTGGCTTTCGCCTACGCGCAGCAGATGGGCGCGAACCTGGAGATCAAGCCCTGCGCGGGTGGGGATCGCCTGCGTGAGCGCCTCATCGAGGCCCTGGCTGTCACGCTCGCCGACCAGAAGGTTCCGTCGCGCCTCATCGTCTCGTCGTTCGACCACGACCTGCTCGCCGCCTTCCACGAGGCCTGCCCGACCGTGGCGCTCGGCTGGCTCATTGAGCGCGCCTCCGAGGAGTGGCGCGAGGGCGCGACCGCCCTGGGTGCGACAGCGATTCATCCGGGCGTTGAGGGCCTCACCGAGTCCGACGTGCGGGCGATGCGCGACGCCGGCTTCGAGGTCAACGTGTGGACCGTCAACGACGTCGAGCAGGCCCGCGAGCTGGCCTCGTGGGGCGTCACCGGCATCTTCACGGATCGCCCGCAGGACTTCCCCGCCGAGGCCCTGAAGGCCTAAGGGGAGTCGGCGCGGCTCATGGCCGCGCTGCCACTCTCAAGAGACGGAGGGGGCCGGGAACGCTCACGCGCCCCGGCCCCCTTTCACGTCTGCTTCTGGCGGCTCTTTACTCCTCGCCCGCGCGGCGCGCGAAGCGCTTGGAGACGTGCTTGGCCAGGGAAAGCTCCGCGATCGAATCGACCACCATGAGGCCGCCGACGATACCGGCGAAGCGCATCCACCCGGAACGCGGGGCGGAGGCACGCACGGCGGCAACCAGCATGCCGGCGCCGACGATGGCCTCGGCGGCGACGGCGGCGTGGATGATCCACGGGCGCTCGACGGCCACGGACTCGTAGGAGTTCCACAGGGGCTTCACGACCGACTGCGGCTGCCCCATCATGATGTCGACGCTGCGGCCGATCGCGTTGGAGATACCGCGTGCCAGGTGCACGGACACGCCCTCAACGTCCTCAATGTCAGTGGTGCCCAGCAGGAAGCCCGCGACGGATCCCGGCAGGCCAAGAGCACGCACGACCTTCCACACGGATTCCTCGCCGGTCGTGGCCACGGAAGCCCACAGCGCTTCGGCGTCGGAGCCGGGGACGGCCGCGGCGATCTCCGCCAGATCGAGGCGGTCGCCCACCAGGTCAATGACCTCACCGGGCAGCTCAGCGGTGCGGTCGTGTCCACCGGGCACGATCGCGGCGTCCATGCCCCAGTTGTGGGACACGATGTGCTCAAGGTGATCGTCGGTGACCAGGAAGACCTGGAATTCACCATCCGTCACGGAGAGAGTCACGAGCGGCAGGTCGCCGAAGTTCCAGCCCTCCTTCTCAGCGGGCAGCTCGGCGAGGAGCGCGCGGTGTCCCTCAGCAAGCTCGAGGTCGCCCAGGTCCACGCCCTCCAGGGCGGCCAGAAGCGGCACGGACGACGCGGGGGTGCGGCCAATCTCGACGATACGGGTGGGAGTCGGTTCCACGGCCGCGCCACTGTCCTCCTCGGAGGGCCACACCTTGCCCAGCGGCGAATCGCCCTCGGGCAGGTGGTCGGCGCTCGCATTGCCGATGCGCACCTCGGCATCGAAGAGGATGGCGAGCTCGTCAGCCAGTTCAGCGGGCGTCGGGCCGGGGACAACCTCGGTCGAGTGGGCGGGCACGGTAGCAACGCGCTCCTTATCGACAGCAACGTTGAGACCCAGCAGCTGCGGCGAGGAGGGGAACCACTCGAGCTGCGCGAGGATCGAACGTTCCTTCAGCTCTCCGGCAACCACGCTGGGGTCCAGATCGTGGCCGATAATCATGCCTTCAATGCGAGTCCAGTCCTGGGCCATGTCACTACCTTCCTGTCCGTGGTGACGTCGTCTCACCACTCTATGGTTCCATTGTGTCGCGTGGGTCGCTATTTCGCTCGCCCGCGCGGTCAGTTACGAGATTTTGTGTTGCTGCGCCCCGCCCCACTCGACCACCGTGAAGCCGGCGGGCGTCGGGGCGGCGCGAAAGCCTGCAGTTGAACAACGGTGTTCGCATCGGCCTCGCGAATCGTCATGAACACCCTGATGAACGTCTCCGGCGTGAGGCTCGCCCCGGCCTCGTCCGTCAGCGTTCCATCGGGCGCGGCCGTCACGTTCCACGAGGCCTGGGTCCACAGCACATCATTCTTTCAATATCCGACGCCCGTCATTGGGTGGTCCTCGCTGCGTTTCACTGCGCAGTCGCCTCATCATACGGCGCGCAAACAGCCTGTTTCAAGAGGCATTGTGCTCTGAACGGCGGAGACGAGGGAGGAACGCGGCGTCACCCATCGACAGGTTTGAGTCCTTCGTCATACGCTGCTATCCTGACCCGTTACGCGGCTCTACCGACAAGGGAGCCGCATCCCTCACGTGAAAGCAGCTATTATGCCTCTCCTCAGCACCGCAGCGATCGCCGTCGCTGCCACTGTCTTTTTCCTCCTATTCCTGTGGGCGAGCTTCGTCTCCGCGTCGCCAGGCGAAATTAAGGTGATCTCCGGCCCCCGAGGCCAGCGCGTCCTCCACGGCAAGACGGGCTGGAAGGTCCCCCTGCTGGAGCGCGTGGACACCATGACCGCGTCAATGATTTCCGTCGACGCCCAGACCACGGACTTCGTCCCCACGAACGACTACATCAACGTGCGCGTCGACGCGGCCGTCAAGGTCCGTATCGCGACCGACGACCCGACACTGTTCCGCGCGGCGACGCGTAACTTCCTCTACAAGACAACCGCCGAGATCTCCGAGGAGGTCCGCGACACCCTGGAGGGCCACCTGCGCGCCATCATCGGCCAGATGCGACTGACCGACATCATCACCGACCGCGCCGCCTTCTCCGAGCGCGTCCAGGAGAACGCGAAGCAGGACCTGGAGGAGATGGGTCTTGAGATCGTCGCGTTCAACATCCAGAACGTCACCGACCAGAACGGCGTCATCGACAACCTCGGTATCGACAACACCGAGCAGATCCGCAAGACCGCGGCCATCGCCAAGGCGAACGCCCAGAAGGAGGTCGCGCAGGCGACCGCCGTCGCCCAGAAGGAAGCCAACGACGCGCAGGTCGCCTCCCAGCTGGAGATCGCCCAGAAGCAGACGGACCTCGCCAAGCGCCAGGCCGCCCTGAAGGTCGAGGCCGACACCGAGAAGGCAAAGGCAGACGCCGCCTACGAGATCCAGTCGCAGATTCAGCGCCGCGACATCGAGCGCGAGACCGCACAGGCCGACATCGTCAAGCAGGAGCAGCAGGCGGTCATCAAGGAGAAGGAAGTCGTCGTCACCAAGCAGGCCCTGCAGGCCGAGGTGAACGCGAAGGCCGACGCCGACCGCTACGCCGCCGAGAAGAAGGCCGACGCGGCCCTGTACGCGCGTCAGCGCCAGGCCGAGGCCGAGGCCTTCGAGCGCACCAAGAAGGCCGACGCCGACAAGCAGGCCATGCTCGCCGAGGCGCAGGGTATCGAGGCTCGAGGCCGCGCCGAGGCTTCCGCGATCGGCGCGAAGCTGACGGCCGAGGCCGAGGGCCTCGAAAAGAAGGCCGAGGCCATGACCAAGATGAACCAGGCGGCCGTTCTGGAAATGTACTTCCGTGCGCTGCCCGAGGTTGCGCGCGCCGTGGCCGAGCCCCTCTCCAAGGTCGAGACGATCACCATGTACGGCGAGGGCAACAACGCCCAGATGGTCGGCGACATCACGAAGTCGATCAGCCAGATCAACGCCGGCCTGGGCGATTCGCTGGGCCTGGACCTGCAGCAGCTGTTCTCGGCTCTCGTGGGCGCCAAGCTCGTGTCTCCCACGATCTCCGACGCGGTCGAGGAGGGCGTGCGCGACGCGGCCTCCCCGAAGCCTGCGCAGGAGTGAGGCTCATTCTCACGACGCGTCACCACGCGTGATGCGGGCGCGCGTGAGGTGCGGCCATGCGCAAGGCGCGGCCATGCGTGAGGTCGGCAGCTCGTGATGTCAGCATCTCGTGAGGTCGGCGGCTCGTAATACGGGCTGCTCGTGATACGGGGCGGGATCCTACGGGGTCCCGCCCCGCTGCTGTGCCTTCCTGGTTGTCGACGTCCAGCCGTCGGCGCCCCACCCCACTATCGGCGCCCCACCCCACTGTCGCACCCACCTCGCCCACAAAAGACGCACGTAATTTAATCCGGTCACTTTTTGAGATATCTAGAAAACGTTGCAATTCCAACAACGCTATTTCATATGTTTACGTAGTCGCGGGGGAATTACGTGCGACGTTGGTGGGACACCATAACGTCTCACAACCTGGCTTCCCCGCCGTTGACTCCCTCCTCGAAAAGCCACAAAAACCTTCCACATTACGGCGCCATCTGCCCTACTTAAGCATGGAACGCATAGCGAAAGGCTCCCTCCTCGTGAGGGTTGGCGCCGCACTGAGCAGCCTCATTCTTGTCGGCGTGTCAGGACTGGCCTACCTGTTGGTCGCCGACGTTTATGACACGTATCCGCAACTCGCCTATCGCACTGTCTTTACTGTCCTCGGCACGCTCATCCTGTCGGCAACAACCGCGCGCCTCCTCACACTCGGCGCACGCGCCGCGAATCACGCATAGGGCCTGTCCGGGCAACATACAGGCGAGAAGCCCCAACCGATGGGAGGCCGCCGCGGGGCCTGCAGGGCCTGCAGGGCATCGAGACGACGCGCCGAGCGAAGCTCGCGGCGCGAACGGCGAGCGGGCGGGCAGGCCGCGCCGCGGCCGGAAATCTGTCGGGGCAACAAGCCATGCAACGGGACGCCGCCCACCGGCACACACAGCGACCAGGCCCCACATAGCCACACACAACGAAGCCGCCCGGCCCCACAGGGGCCGGGCGGCTCACGCATCAGGCCGCTAGGCGGCTCTCAGCGATTACTTCAGCGCATCTGGGTGCCGTCGGAGCCCAGGCGCTGGCAGGCCTCGACGACGCGGGCGGCCATGCCGGCCTCGGCCGACTTGCCCCACGTACGCGGGTCGTACTGCTTCTTCACGCCGACCTCGCCGTCGATCTTGAGGACGCCGTCGTAGTTGCGCATCATGTGATCCACGACCGGGCGGGTGAACGCGTACTGCGTGTCGGTGTCGACGTTCATCTTGATGACGCCGTTGGCGACAGCGGTGGCGATCTCCTCGGCGGTGGAGCCGGAGCCGCCGTGCATGACCAGGTCGAAGG
>CALISI010000008.1 GCA_938041695.1 uncultured Actinomyces sp. | reverse complement strand
GGACCGAGGACAGGCCGCCCGTGAACACGAAGTACGTCATGCGGGTCAGCGGCAGCGACGGGGCGATCTGCTCCAGGTAGCGCAGCGCCGGCGCCATCGTCGAGAAGATGCCGATGAACAGGGTCGCGACCTCCATGATCGGAGCCCACGTGAAGGCGTTCTCCTCGAAGCGCACCTTCTTATCCGAGAGCTTGTAGGACAGGCCCGCGACCGTGAACATGATGATCTCGCGCCACGGCACCAGGTCAACCCACGACTCGAAGTGGCCCTCCGCCAGCGCCTCGCCATCCCAGGACGGAGCGAAGGCGACAGACAGGATGATGATCGCGAAGAACAGCAGATTGATTGTGCCGTGCAGGCGCAGGGGCTGCACGTCGCGGTCATCGGACTCGATGGAGGCCGTGTCCTCGGAGGCGTAACGCACGCGGTCAATCGAGTAGTAGGTGAGGAGCAACAGCGCCAGAGTAAAGAGCCACTCCTTCCACAGCGCGAACGTCCACGCGAACGGCACGCCGTGCAGATAACCGAGGAACAGCGGCGGGTCGCCGAGCGGAGTCAGTATGCCGCCACAGTTCGCCACAATGAAGATCGTGAACAGGACCGTGTGCACGCGGTGCTTACGTTCCTTATTCGTCTCCAGGAGCGGGCGGATCAGCAGCATGGCCGCGCCCGTCGTCCCGATGAACGAGGCCAGCAGTCCGCCGATCGCCAGGAAGATCGTGTTGTTACGCGGAGTCGCCTTAATGTCGCCGGCCAGGTGAATGCCGCCGGACACCACGAACAGCGCGAAGAGCAGGGCGATGAACTGGACGTATTCCACGCCCGTGGAAATGAGCGGGCCCGTGCCCGCCTTCATGAACATCCAGATCGTCGTCGGTACGCCCAAGAGGAGGGCGACGAACAGCTGGGAGGATTCCTTTTCCCACCAGTGCGAGGTCTTCGGGATGATAGGCAAGAGCGCGATGCACGCGAGCATCACAACGAAGGGGAGGAGGCTCCACCAGGGGTAGGTCATCGGCCAGTCCTTGGTTGACGATAGATACGCTCACCATTTTATGGGGTAGGGGAGTGGGGTGCGGAGTGTTCCGGCAGGTGGGAGTGGCCTTATCGACGAGGCCGGGGCGCGTGCGCGCTCGCGGGTTTCCGTTGGGGTGAACGCGGCATTGGTGGCCGCCGGGTGTGTGTGGGCGCGAGTGGGTATGCGTGGCGCCCCGAACAGGACTCGAACCTGCGACCTCTTGCACCGGAGGCAAGCGCTCTATCCGCTGAGCTATCGGGGCAGCTTGGTCAGTTTAGCAGGGTTTCATACATCCACGCGGGACGGTGATGTGTGCCATACTAGTGGGCGTTGCTTGTTTGAGAAATCTTCAGGAGGATCCCATGCGCGTTCATATCGGCACCGATCACGCCGGTTTCGAACTCAAGGAAAAGGTTGTCGCCCACCTGCGCGAGGCTGGTCACGACGTCGTTGACCATGGTGCTCACGTCTACGATGCGCTCGATGACTACCCGCCGTTCTGCATTGAGGCAGCTAAGGCTGTCGTCGGCGAGCCGGGTAGCCTCGGCATCGTCATCGGTGGCTCCGGCAATGGTGAGCAGATGGCCGCCAACTGCGTGGAAGGCGTGCGCGCCGCCCTCGTGTGGTCTGATGCGACCGCGCGTCTGGCTCGCGAGCATAACGATGCGAACGTCATTGCGGTCGGCGCCCGCCAGCACACCGAGGAAGAGGCTATCGCTCTTATTGATGCGTTCCTCGAGACGCCCTTCAGCAGCGACGAGCGTCACCAGCG
Source organism: uncultured Actinomyces sp. (assembly GCA_938041695.1). GTDB lineage: Bacteria > Actinomycetota > Actinomycetes > Actinomycetales > Actinomycetaceae > Pauljensenia. The sequence goes on along the minus strand of CALISI010000008.1, from coordinate 12,752 downwards.
CCGCATCGACCTGATGAAGGACTACGAGCGTTCCGTGCGCGCCTGATAGTCGCTCGCATCCGCGCTGACACATACGAGGCGGGGCCGGTGAATGATCACCGGCCCCGCTTTGTGTGCCGTTTATCTGCATGCCCGGCAGTCTCGCTTGCAATTCCCCAGTGAGTCCTTCGGGCCGTGATGACAGATCCTTGAGATTCCAACGTTTTTGAGTACGCGCGGATCCGGGTGTTTATGGAATTGCATGCGACTTTGGGTGCTGGCGTCCACATGGGTGAGTGCTGGGGGAGTTTTGTACCGGTTGTGGCCTTGAGGCGGGGGTTGCCCGGAGAGTTTTGTACCGGGGAGTGTGCGCTGCGTGGCTGGTGGGTGGTGGTCTGCGGGGGAAAGTTCTCCCTGCTCGGGTTGTTTGCGTCTGGACCGGGAAAAAGTTCTCCCTGCTCGCGGCGAATGGGCTGAAATGGGTGTTTTTGGCTGTGCTGGGAGAGTTTTGTACCGGTTGTGGCCATGCGCACCGTGTACGGGGAGAGTTTTGTACCGCACCTGTCTGTGCGGCCGTGCGGGGGCGGATATGTCCGCGCCCCGGCCTGCGTTCGACCTGCACCCTGCCCGTGCAGCGGGCCACCCCGCACAGTGGGCCCCCAGCCCCGGCCTCGTCCCTTACCCCTGGCCGGTGAGGGTGAGGTACACCAGGAACAGGTTGAGGGCGACGATGACGGTCGCGATGAGGAAACCTGTGACACGCAGGGGGCGATTGTTGACGTAGTCGCCCATGACCTCACGGTTTGCGGTCAGGCGCATGAGTGGGATGATCGCGAAGGGGATGCCGAATGACAGGGCGACCTGCGAGACGACGAGCGCCCACGTGGGTTCGGCGCCGGCGCCCAGGATGATGAGCGCGGGAATGAGGGACACGAGACGGCGCAAGAGGATGGGGACGCGAATGTGGAGTAGGCCGTTCATGATTTCGGAGCCTGCGTAGGCGCCGACCGACGTGGAGGCGAGGCCGGAAGCGAGCAGGCCGACCGCGAAGACAGTGCCGACGATAGGTCCGAGGGTGGAGGAGATTGCCGCGTGCGCGCCCTCAATCGTGTCGGTGCCGCTCTGTCCGGCCAGGGCTGCGGCGGCCAGAAGGAGTAGGCCAATGTTGACCAGGCCCGCGATGCTCAGTGCCCAGTAGATGTCGATGCGGGTCGCGCGCAGGAGTCGCGAGAGGTGTCCCGAGGAGTGGCGGGCGTCGCCGGTGGAGGGGCCGAGTTCGTCGGCGTCGTGGTCGTTGACGAGCGAGGAGTGCAGGTAGACCGCGTGCGGCATGACGGTTGCGCCCAGCATGGAGGCGGCCACGAGGACCGAGTCGGTGCCCTGGAAGCGGGGGATGAGTCCGCCGAGCATGCCCGAGGGGCTGGGAGGGGCGACGAAGAGGCCCGCGAGGAAGCCGAGGGTGATGATGATCAGCAGCCCGACGATGATCGTCTCGAATTGGCGCTGTCGTCCGCCGCCCTGGACGAGGAGGAGGCTCATGGAGACGATGCCGATGATGACGCCGCCCCATAGGAGTGAGATCCCGAAGAGGAGGTGGAGGGCGAGTGCGCCGCCGATAACCTCAGCGAGGTCGGTTGCTGCGGCGACGATTTCAGCCTGGATCCAGAAGGCGATGCGCCCGGCTTTGGGCATGCGCGCGCCGAGCAGGGAGGGTAGGGATTGTCCGGTGACGAGGCCGAGCTTGGCGGAGAGGTATTGGATGACCATCGCGAAGATGTTCGAGGCCACAAGGACCCACACGAGCAGGTACCCGTAGCGTGCGCCCGCGGTGATGTTGGCGGCGACGTTTCCGGGGTCGACATAGGCGACGGCCGCGACGAAGGCGGGGCCGAGGAGGGGGATGAGCTTGTGGTGGTGCTCGGTGTCCGTGCTGGTCACGGGAAATCCTCACTGCTGACGGAAATACTTCGGCTACCCGAAACATTACTCGGGTTGTTCACCACGTGGGGTGGGAGAGTGGCGCATGGGACGCGTATGTGGCCAGGTTTTCATCCACGAGGCCGGGGAGAGTTCGCGGATAGGTGCACAGACCCCGTAGTCTAAAGGGGTGACTCCAGAAGAACTTGCTACTCTCATCCGCGCGACCCTGCTGGACGCTGCCGCCGCCGGTCGCATTTCGATCGATCCCTCGCTGGTCCCCGACCCCGTGACCGTGGAGCGTCCGCGCGTGCGCGAGCACGGCGATTGGGCGACCAACGTCGCGATGCAGCTCGGCAAGAAGGCTGGCATGGCGCCGCGCGAGTTCGCGCAGATCCTCGCCGATGATCTCTCCGCAGCCGATGGCATTGAGTCCGTCGAGGTCGCGGGCCCCGGCTTCATCAACATCCGCCTGGGCGCGGGTGCTGCTGGCGAGCTGGCGCGCACGATCGTCGAGGCTGGCGCCTCGTACGGGCGCAATGAGACTCTGGCGGGTCGCTCGATCAACCTTGAGTACGTGTCTGCGAACCCGACGGGCCCCGTGCACCTGGGTGGTGCCCGCTGGGCCGCCGTCGGTGACTCCCTGGCTCGCCTCATGGCTGCCTCCGGCGCCGCCGTGACGCGCGAGTACTACTTCAATGATCACGGCTCGCAGATCGACCGCTTCTCCCACTCTCTGTACGCCCGCGCGATGGGGCGTGAGGTTCCCGAGGACGGCTACGGCGGCCAGTACATCGCCGACATCGCCGACCAGGTGCGCGCCGACGCGCGCGCGGCCGGCGAGCCTGACCCGATCACCCTGCCCGAGGAAGAGGCCATTGAGGTCTTCCGCGCTCGCGGCGTCGAGCTGATGTTCGCGGAGATCAAGGAGCGCCTGCACTCCTTCCGCGCCGACTTTGACGTGTTCTTCCACGAGGATTCGCTGCACACGTCCGGTGCGGTCGCCGATGCGATTGAGCGCCTGCGTGAGCGCGGCGAAATCTTCGACGAGGGGGGCGCGGTGTGGCTGCGCACGACCACCTACGGCGATGACAAGGACCGCGTCCTCATCAAGTCGGACGGCCAGGCCGCGTACTTCGCGGGCGACGTCGCCTACTACCTCAACAAGCGCGAGCGTGGCGCGGACGCTGCCATCTACTTGCTGGGCGCCGACCACCACGGCTACATCGGCCGCATGATGGCGATGTGTGCCGCGTTCGGCGACAAGCCGGGCGAGAACCTGCAGATCCTCATCGGCCAGCTCGTCAACCTGGTGAAGGACGGCGAGCCTATGCGCATGTCTAAGCGCGCCGGCACGATCGTCACCCTCGACGACCTTGTCGATGCTGTGGGCGTGGATGCCGCGCGTTACGCCCTCGTGCGCGTGTCGATGGATACTCAGGTCGATATTGACCTGAATCTGCTCTCGCAGCACTCGAATGACAACCCGGTCTACTACGTGCAGTACGCGCACGTGCGCACCTGCAACGTCGCTCGCAATGCCGCCGAGCATGGCGTCACCCGCGACGCCGGCTTCGACCCGGCCGCCCTCGACTCTGAGGCCGACGAGGCGCTGCTGGCCGCCCTCGCCCAGTTCCCCGCGCAGGTCGCGCAGGCGACCGAGCTGCGCGAGCCCCACCGCATCGCCCGTTACCTGGAGTCCCTGGCCGCGACTTATCACGCCTGGTACGGCCAGTGCCGCGTGACGCCTCGCAGCGACGACCCGATCGAGCCCGGCCACGTCGCCCGCCTCTGGCTGAACGACGCGGTTACCCAGGTGCTGCGCACCGGCCTCGGCCTCCTTGGCGTGAGCGCCCCCGAGAGGATGTGAGTCGGTGAGCGAGACGGAAAACGTCGCTGCCCTCACCTGTCCGACTCCCGATGAGCGCCCGGACCTGTGGCCGTGGAGTGCGAGCCGGGAGGGCGGCGTGCTGCGCGTGGGAGGCATCGATCTGACCAGTGTCGCCGCCAACTTCGGCACGCCCACCTTCGTGCTTGACGTTGAGACCATGCGTGGCCGCGCCCGCGTGTGGGCGAGCGCGATGGCCGAGGAATTCTGGGACGGCTACGGCATGAACGGCGGCGACGCCTTCTACGCCGGCAAGGCCTTCCTGAGCGCTGACGTCGCGCGCCTGGTCGCGGCTGAGGGCCTGGGGATCGACACCGCCTCGCTCGGAGAGCTGAGCCTCGCGCTGCGCGCCGGAGTGGACCCCTCGCGCATCGGCCTGCACGGCAACAACAAGGCGGACGCGGAGATTCGCCTCGCCCTCGAGGCTGGCATTCATCGCATCTTCATCGACTCGATGGACGAGGTCCACCAGATCGAGCGTATCGCCACCGACCTCGGCGTCGTCGCGCCCGTCATGGTGCGCCTGAAGTCCGGCATCCACGCGGGCGGCAACGAGTACATCGCGACCGCCCACGAGGACCAGAAGTTCGGCCTGTCCTTGGCCACCGGCCAGGCGTACGAGGCCGTGGCCGCCATCAAGGACGCGCCTCACCTGGACTTCCGCGGGCTTCATAGCCACATCGGCTCCCAGATTTTCGGGACCGAGGCCTTCGCTGAGGCCGCGCGCATCGTCGTCGACTTTGCGGCGCGCGTGAAGGCCGAGCTTGACTTGGACGTTCCCGCGATCGACCTGGGTGGCGGCGTCGGCATTGCCTACACGGGCCAGGATCCGGTCCCGACCTCGCCGGTCGAGGTCGCCCGCGCCCTGGCGGGGGTCGTGCGCGAGCGCTGCGCCCACCACGGCTTGCCGATCCCGCATGTGTCCGTCGAACCGGGCCGGTCCATCGCGGGTCCCTCGATGGTCATGCTCTACCGCGTCGGCGTCGTCAAGGACGTCTCGTTGGAAGATGGGGGAGTGCGCCGCTACGTGGCGATCGACGGCGGTATGTCGGATAACATCCGCCCGGTTCTCTACGACGCGGTCTACACGGCGACGCTCGCGAACCGAGACCCGGCCGATGCCTCGTCCCTGGTGCGCTGCCGCATCGTCGGCAAGCACTGCGAGAGCGGCGACATCATCATCCGCGACATCGACCTGCCGGCCGACATCGCGGGCGGTGATCTCCTGGCCGTTCCCGCCGTCGGCGCGTACGGCTACTCGATGGCCTCGAACTACAACATGCTGACGAAGCCCGGCGTTCTTGCGGTCGAGGATGGGGCCGCCCGCTGGTTCATCCGCCCGCAGACGGTGGATCATCTGCTGGCCCTCGACGCCGGTTTGGAGTAATCGTCGACCTGGGGTAAACAGAGTGCGAGACGGGGAGTACCTTCGGGTGCTCCCCGTTTTGTGCTCCCGGTGTGCCATGTGCTCCCGCTCGTGTGCTCCCCGTTTCGTGCCCCTCCGGACCGCATTCCCCCAAATTTCGCATGCAATCCCTACGTGAGTATTTCAAGATTTGAAATCGGATCGTTGGTATTCTGCGGTTTTTCGGGGGTTTCGAAAATTGGGGCCAGGGGAATTGCATGCGAAATTGGGGGAGGAGTCGCACAGTGAGGAGTCGAGCTTAGGTAAGCCTAGGTTTTGTTGTTACTGGCAAACTCTAGGATGATGGGCACAGCTGCCAATGCAGCCGAAATCCTGACAGTGACAAACGAAAGTCGAGGAAACATGCGCCGCATCGCCGCACGCATCGGTCTCGTCGCTGCCCTCGCCCTGTCCATGGGCGTGGCCGCGGTGAACGCTCCCTCCGCGCGAGCCGAGGAGCCCGGCCTCGTCTCTGCGCCTCGCGCCGACAATGACGAGATGAACTACGCGATCAACCTCGCGGGCACCGATCCCGAGGACCTCCAGCGAGCCCTCGCTCTCGTCCCCGGAGCGGGCGGTGCTGCCCTGGCCTCGTACCCCGAGATTGGGACTTTTTTCGCGCAGAGCGCCACGCCCTCGTTCGCTCCCGACCTGGCTGGGGCCATGCGGCAGGCAGGCATCGCGATTCACTCGATTGGACCCACCCGCGTGGCTCCCGTCCTGTACTACGAGCGCGTCGAGCTGCCCACAGACAAGAAGGACGAGGCCCCGCAGTCCGGCGCGGCAGGCGGGCTGACCTCCATGCGTGAGGAGAGTGCGAGCGCCGCCCCCGCTGGTGCAAACGAGGAGGTTTTCAACTGGGGTGCGGTCGCTATGCATGCGCGCGAGGCCGAGGCCGTGAACGTCAAGCGTGCCCCGGTGACCGTCGCCGTCGTTGATTCTGGCGTTGAGGACACTCATCCGGATTTGGAGGGGCGCGTTGATACGTCGCGTTCCGTGAAGTGTTCGGTCAATGGTGTTGCGACTCAGGATTTTTACGGGTGGCGTGACGAGTTCTATCACGGCACGCATGTCGCGGGTATTATTGCGGCCAATCACAACGATATTGGTATCGACGGAATCGCTCCGGAGGCGAGCATTGTTGCCATTGAGGCGACGAACGATAATCGTCTCATCTACCCCGAGTATGTGACGTGTGCGTTCATGTGGGCTGCGAGCCATGGGGTTGATGTCGTGAACAACTCGTACTCGATGGATCCGTGGGTCTACTGGAGCCCGACTGATCCAGAGCAGGCGGCGGGCCTCGAGGCGGCCACCCGATCGATCAAGTATGCGCAGGGTAAAGGTTTGGCCGTGATCGCTGCGGCCGGTAACGAGGGCGTCGATATTGATCATCCGACGGTCGACAACGGGTCTCCGACCGACGTGCCGACGCCGACGAAGAACAGGGCCGTGAATGGCGGTATCCGTGTTCCTTCCATGCTTGATGGTGTTGCGCAGGTGAGCGCGGTCGGTCAGGCGTACAACGTGAAGCCCGGACTGTCCCTCGGTCGTGCCGAGTTCTCCAACTATGGCAACACGATCGATTTCGCCGCTCCGGGCGACCAGATTTACTCCACGGTTCCCCTGCTGTTCTATCCGAGCGGTTATGCGGTCGCCGACGGCACGTCTATGGCGACGCCGCACGTGTCGGGCATCGCGGCCCTCATCAAGTCGGTGCACCCTGAGCTGTCCGGCGCGCAGGTCATCGACCTCATGAAGAAGCAGGCGGCGGCCAATTACGGGCGCCTCAACGCGCCCATCGACGGTCGGGAGTATCGCGGTTACGGCTTCCTTGATGCGCTCGATGCGGTGACGTCCGGCGTGGATCAGATTGACGAGGCCAAGGCTGGCGCGTGGGTGAAGGACGCGGTCGGCTGGTGGTACCGCTACGAGGACGGCAGCTACCCGGCTTCGACGAGCGCTCAGATCGACGGGGCGACCTACCGTTTCGACGCGCGCGGCTACATGGTGACCGGCTGGGCCTGTGAGGGTGGCCAGTGGTTCTACCACGGTGCTTCGGGCGCGCAGGCATCGGGTTGGGCCAACGTGAACGGCACCTGGTACTACCTGGATCCCGCCTCGGGTGCGATGGAGACGGGGTGGGTGTTCGTGGATGGCACGTGGTACTACCTGGGAGCGTCGGGTGCGATGGTGACCGGCTGGGTTCAGGATGGGGCCGCCTGGTACTACCTCACGCCCTCCGGCGCGATGGCGATCGGCTGGCTGCATGAGGGCAGTTCCTGGTACTACTTGGATCCCGCGACGGGTGCGATGGTCGCCGGTAGCCAGCAGGTGAACGGAGTGGCCTACACCTTCGGGCCGGACGGGCGCATGCGCTAACCGGCGGCGGTGAATCGTCGCGGTGGGGCCGGGCATCTGCGGGTGCCCGGCCCCGCTTTGTTGCGGCTCGGGGGCAGTTTTGTCATGGCTCCCGAGCGCGTGCGCGTGGGAGAGTGCTGACCCGGAATTCTCGCATTTATCGAGGTGTTGGCGGAGTTAAGCGACGCTAAATTGTGGCGAGTGACAAACTAAAGCATGATAGTTCTGATGAGTACATCGCCGTACTCGCCAGACCCACAACCGAAAGTCGAGGAACCATGCGCCGCAATGTTGCACGCATCGGGCTCGTCGCTGCCCTCGCCCTGTCCATGGGCGTGGCCACAGCGACCGCCCCACCCACCCGGGCCAACGACCACACCGGCCTCATCGCGCCTGCCCGCGCGAGCGCCGGCCTGATGAACTACGCGATTAACCTGAGCCCGCAGGCCAGCGCCGAAGATCTCGCGCGCGCGACCTCGCTGGTTGCGTCCGCCGGGGGCGTCGCCCTGGCCTCGTACCCGCAGATCGGAACGTTCTTCGCTCAAAGCGAGTCGGCCTCGTTCGCGCCGGACCTGGCCCAAGCCCTGGCGAAGGCTGGTATTTCTGTGCATTCGGTGGGTCCGACGCGCGTCGCCCCCGTGCCCGAGGGTGAGCGTCAGGCCGCTCCCGACCCACAGCCTGGACCACAGTCCGGGGACGCGGACCCCGCGCACTCCGGAAGCCAGTCGGGGGCCCAGTCCGGCGCCCAGTCGGGTGGCCCGGCTTCCCTGCGCGGCGAGAGCGCGACCGAGGCCGATACGCCCGAGGAGATCGTCAACTGGGGTGCTCAGGCGATGAGCGCCGCTGATGCTGCCGCCGTTCCGATTGCGCACGCACCCGTCACCGTCGGCGTCATCGACACGGGTATCGACGACACGCACCCCGACCTCGTGGGACGCGTCGACACCTCACGGTCGGTCTCGTGCGCGCACAACGGCATCGCCTCCCAGGCCTACGGTTCCTGGCGTGACGACTACTTCCACGGCACGCACGTCGCGGGCATTATTGCCGCCAACCACAATGGTATCGGCATCGACGGCATCGCCCCGACCTCGACCCTCGTGTCCATCAAGGCCGCGAACAGCGAGCAGCTCATGTACCCCGAGTACGTGACCTGCGGCTTCATGTGGGCCGCCAGCCACGGCGTCGACATCGTCAACAACTCCTACTCGATGGACCCGTGGGTCTACTGGAGCCCCAGCGACCCCGAGCAGGCCGCAGGCCTCGAGGCAGCGACACGCGCCATCGCCTACGTGCAGAGTCAGGGTCTGGCCGTCATCGCCTCGGCGGGCAACGACGGCATGGACAACGACAACGTCACGACCGACAGTGGATCACCGACCGACCTCGACACCCCGATCAAGGACCGCCCTGTGAAGGACGGCGTGAAGGTCCCCGCCATGGTCGAGGGCGTCAGCCAGGTCAGCGCCGCCACGCGTACCAACGTCGAGACCAAGCCCGAATGGTCGAACCTCAAGCGCGCCGACTTCTCCAACTACGGAAAGAGCGTCGACTTCACCGCGCCGGGCGAGGACATTTACTCGACCGTGCCCACGGCGATCTTCGCATCCGGCTACGCCAAGACCAGCGGCACCTCGATGGCCGCACCCCACCTGACGGGCATTGCCGCGCTCATTAAGTCGATCCACCCCGACTTCCAGGGCAAGCAGATCACCGACCTCATGCGCAAGCAGGCCGCCATGGAATACACGCGCCTGCAGGAGCCCGAGGACGGCAAGGAATACCGCGGCTACGGTTTCATCAACGCGCTGACCACCATGCGTCGCGACCAGCCCCAGCCCACCGTCACGACCCTCCAGTACCGGGTCGGCAAGGGTGAATGGAAGGACCTGGATGGCGCGACCCTGCCCGCTGGCCCCGTCACCTTCTACGCCGAGGCCAACGCGCCGATCAGCCACCTGCACATGGATGTCGCCTCCCTGACCAGCGTCGACCGCGATGGTTCGGGCAAGTACGGTGACTCAGCCGTCGGCGTGTCCGCTGAAAACGTTGACCTCTCCTCACTCCTGCCCGAGGGCACCGACTCGGTGACCGCGCGCGTCCAGGTGAGCGCCACCGGTATCAACTTCGACCGCCAGGCCGACGACGACACGGGCCGCGAGGCCGTCTTCACCGTCTCGCGCGACCCGAACGCCGCGGCGCAGCCGACGCCCGCGCCCGACACGACGCCCGCGCCCGCTGGCCCCGCCAAGGCTGGCATCACCGCCCCCGCGCGCGCCGCCGAGCAGCTGCCCGCCAACTACGCGGTCAACCTGCCCAAGGGCACCGATAACGCCACCTTCCAGCGCGCCGCGGCCCAGGCCTCGTTCCTGGGTGGCCTGGTCCTGTCCCAGTACCCGGCTTTCGGCACGTTCTTCGTGCAGGCGGCCTCGCCCACCTTCTCGCCCGACCTGGGCGCCGCGCTCGTGAAGGAAGGCATCAGCTACGACTCGATTGGCCCGACCCGCCAGGCACCCGTCGGCGGCAACGAGGCCGTGGTCCCTGTTCCCTACGAGACCCGAGTTGCGGCGGACGCTGTGCTCGCGGCCGCACCCCGCTCCGAGGGAGCGCAGGGGGCTCAGGGAGCTCAGAGCGATCAGGATGCGACCCTGACCCCGGACCCACAGACGGGCAACGGATGGCACCTCCAGGCCCTGCACGCCCTCGAGGCGCAGGACGTGGACGTCATGCGCGCCCCCGTGACGGTGGGCATCATGGACCAGTCCGTGGATGACACCGTGCCGGACCTGGCCGGACAGGTCGACTACGACAAGTCCGTGGCCTGCAACGTCAACGGCGTGCCCAACCGCGACCCCGACGCGTGGCGCTGGGACGACGCGACCCACGGCACGCACGTGGCCGGCTCGATCGCCGCGAAGCACGACGGCGTGGGCGTGGATGGCGTGAACCCGACCCTGCGCATCGCCGCGATCAACGTGGCCTCGCGCAACGGTGGTTTCTTCTACCCCGAGTACATCGCGTGCGGCTTCGTGTGGGCCGCCGACCACGGCGTTTCCGTGACCAACGGCTCGTACTACGTCAACCCGTGGAAATACTGGATGCCGAACGACCCCGAGCAGGCCGCCGGCCTGGAGGCCGTGCAGCGCGCGGTCGACTACGCGACCTCGAAGGACGTCATCAATGTGGTGGCTGCCGGCAACTGGACGACGGACCTGGATAACCCGCCTGCCACCGACGATTCGTCGCCGGGCGACACGTGGGGTGCGTTCGAGCGCGACGTGAGGGGTGGCGTCTACATGCCGTCGATGCTGCGCGGCACGCTCGCAGTGTCCGCCCTGCAGCTGCCTGAGGGCGCTGACCCCGCCACCGGCGTGCTCGAGCCGACGTCCTGGTCGAACTGGGGTGCGAACAGCATCGACTTTGCTGCCCCCGGCGCGAAGATCTACGCTCCGCTGACGAGCTGGTACGGCAAGGCCTACGGCAACCTGTACGGCACGTCGCAGGCATCGCCCCTGGCGGCCGCTGTCATCGCGACGCTGCGCCAGGTCCACCCGGAGATGAACGCTGAGCAGATCATCGCCCTGGCGAAGAAGCAGGCGGGCGATCCGGCGAACTGGAACCGCTTGAAGCCCATGGAGGGCCACGAGTACCGGGGTGCTGGCCTGCCCAACGCCCTGGACGCCGTGCTGAAGGATCAGGCGAAGCCCGTCATCGGCAGCGTCGAGTACTCGACGGATGGCGCCACGTGGCAGCCGCTGGCGGGGGAGAGCGTCGCCGGGCGCGTGTCCATCCGTGTGACGGTGACCGGTCCGGTGACCTCGGCGCGACTCCTCGTCGGTGAGCGCGAGGTCGCGACCGGCACGGGCAACGGCGCCTTCGAGGGTAACTCGGTGACGCTGCAGGCCGACGGCGTGGACGTGTCCCACCCGAATGGGACGGGACGCTTCGCGGGCGCCGCGACGGTCACGGTCGAGGCCATGGGTCGCAACAACGACACCCGCGCCGATGACGACGCGACCCTCCAGGTTCCCTTCACGGTTAGCCCCGACCAGGTCGGCCCCGACGAGGCCCGCTCGGGCCGCTGGGTCTCCGGCGCGTTTGGCTGGTGGTGGCGCTACGAGGACGGCACGTACCCGACCTCGACGCAGCTGCGCATTGACGGGGCGATCTACCGCTTCGACGCGCGCGGCTACATGGTGACCGGCTGGGTCAGCGAGGGCGGACACTGGTTCTACTACGGTCCCTCCGGCGGCCAGGCTGCGGGCTGGGTGAAGGTACATGGGACCTGGTACTACCTGGATCCCATCAGCGGCGAGATGGCCAGCGGGTGGACCAAGGTGCGCGACACCTGGTACTACCTGGCGTCCTCGGGTGCGATGCGCACCGGCTGGATGCGCGAGGGTTCCACCTGGTACTACCTGGCTGACTCCGGCGCGATGGCCACGGGCTGGGCGCGCGTCGGCTCCTCCTGGTATTTCTTCGCCCCCTCCGGCGCGATGAGCGTCGGCTGGGTGAAGGACGGCGGATCCTGGTACTACCTGTCGTCCTCCGGGGCGATGGTGACCGGGGCGCGCTGGATTGACGGCACGCGCTACGTGTTCGATCAGTCGGGTCGCCTCCAGGAGTAAGCCTCACGAGGCCGGGGATCCTTCCCCGGTTGAGATGCTGAGGGGCCGCGCACGATGTCTCGTGCGCGGCCCCTCGCGTGCTGAAGAGAGACTTACCCCTCGCTTGCGGACGTGAAGCCCGCTTTGTCTGGCGTCGTGTCCAGGCGCGCGGCGATGAGCTCCTTGTCCTCATCGGAGGCGAGGTCGCGGACCCACGAGGCGTAGGTGGCCTCGTCGGCGTGGACCTCCTGCGTGAGCGGGTTGCGCCGCTTGGAGACGATCGTGCGCACGTGCGCGGCGAACACCCACGCGTTCGCCACCAGGGCGGCCGCCGAGAGGATGAGCATCGCCCAGGGGTTGTGCGCGCTGCGGTGGGCGAACATCGAGTCCTGCATGAAGTGCGGGAACGTGAGCACAACCGCCGACCACAGGGTGAGCGTGTACGCGCGGTACTGGATCCACGCGCCGCGCCCGAACTTCATGAGTGCCGGGATCGTGCACGAGGCCAACAGCGCCACGCCCGAATACCACGCCCGGTCCGCCAGGCAGTTGTACACGTAGGCGAGGTTCCACAGGTCGTAGGCGATGATCCACC
>CALISI010000007.1 GCA_938041695.1 uncultured Actinomyces sp. | reverse complement strand
AGCTCTCCAGGCCGCGCTGGGCACGCACTTGCCGAGTAGCGGAGACAAGGTTGTCCAGCGACGCCTTCGTTTCCTCGTAGCCGCGGGTCTTGAGGCCGCAGTCGGGGTTGACCCACAGGCGCGAGACCTCCGCGGCGTCGGCGGCCAGGCCGATGAGCTCGGCGAGCTCCTCGGTGCTGGGGACGCGCGGGGCGTGGATGTCCCACACGCCAGGGCCGATGCCGTGGTCGAAGCCGGCCTCGGCGAGTTCGGGGATGACCTCCATCTTGGAGCGCGCGGCCTCGATCGAGGTGACGTCGGCGTCCAGGCCCTTGATGGCGTCGATGATCTGTCCGAATTCGGAGTAGCACAGGTGCGTGTGGATCTGGGTGTCGGGGCGCACGCTGGAGGTGGCCAGGCGGAAGGATCCCACGGACCAGTTCAGGTAGTCGGCGTGACGCTCGGCATCCAGGGGCAGGAGCTCACGCAGGGCGGGCTCGTCGACCTGGATGGCGGCGATGCCGGCGGCCTCAAGATCGGAGACCTCGTCGCGCAGGGCCAGGCCGATCTGGTCGGCGATCTCGCCGAGCGGCAGGTCGTTGCGGGGGAAGGACCACGCGATGATCGTGACGGGACCGGTCAGCATGCCCTTGACGGGCTTGTCGGTGAGCGACTGGGCGTAGGTGGTCCAGCCCACGGTCATGGGTGCGGGACGCGAGACGTCGCCCCACAGGATCGACGGGCGTGTGCAGCGCGAACCGTAGGACTGCACCCAGCCATTGCGCGTGGCCGCGAAACCGTCGAGCAGCTCGGCGAAGTACTGGACCATGTCGTTACGCTCGGCCTCGCCGTGGACCAGGACGTCCAGGCCCAGCTCCTCCTGGAGGGTGATCACCGAGGCGATCTCCTCGCGCATGCGTGCCTCGTAGTCTGCGTCGGAGAGCTCGCCGCGGGCGTTGGCGGCGCGCGCCTTGCGAATCTCGGTGGTCTGCGGGAACGATCCGATGGTCGTCGTGGGCAGCGGAGGCAGGTGGAGGCGCTCGGTCTGGGCTGCCTCGCGCTCCAGGTAGGGCTCGCGGGAGCGGTCGGCGTCGGTCAGCGCAGCGGTACGGGCGCGGACCTCGGGGCGCACGACGCCGGGGGCTGCAGCGCGCTGCTCGAGGACACGGGTGGCCTCGGCGACCTCGGCGTCAATGGCGTCCCAGCCTTCATCGAGGCCGCGGGCGAGGGTGACGACCTCGAGAACCTTCTGGTCGGCGAAGGCCAGCCAGGCGTGCAGGTTCTCGTTGAGGGTCTTATCGTCCCAGGTCTCGAGCGCGATGTCGTGGGGCACGTGCTGCAGGGAGTTGGAGGTGGCGACGGTGACGCGTGCGGCGCCCAGGGCCTGTGCGGCCTTCAAGGTCTCGCGCAGCTGGGCCAGGTCGGCGCGCCAGATGTAGCGGCCGTCGACGGCGCCGACGACGAGGGTCACGCCAGACAGGTCGGCGTCCTTCGGGAGGGATCCACGCAGCGTGTCGACGTGGAGGGCCTCGACGCCCGTCTTGGCCAGGGCACTCGCCGCGTGGGAGGCATCGCCGTAGGGGGTGGTGAGCAGAATCTGGGGACGGTTCTGGGAGGCGGCCAGGCGCTCGTAGACGCGGGCAGCGAGCTCGCCCAGTTCGGTGCGGGAGCGCGACAGGTTGTCGGAGGTGAGGGCCGGCTCGTCGAGCTGGACCCACGGGGCGCCCGCGGCGTGCAGGGAGGCCAGCGCCTCCTCGTAAGCGGCCACGGCCTCGTCGATGCGGGTGAGCGGGTCGAAGTCGGGGGTGGCGGGGTCGGCCTTGGCGAGGGCCAGGTAGGTGACAGGGCCCACCAGGACGGGGCGGGTGACGTAGCCCCACTCGCGGGCGTCCGTAAAGCGGCGTGTGATTGTGTCGTCGGCGAAGCGCAGGGGCGTGTCGGGGCCGATCTCGGGAACGAGGTAGTGGTAGTTCGTGTCGAACCACTTCGTCATTTCTTCGGGGCCGACCTTGTCGTCGCCGCGGGCGAGCGCAAAGTAGAGGTCGAGGCCCTCGCGGCCGGCAAAGCGCGGCGGGATGGCACCCAGGAGGATGGTCGCGTCCAGGACGTGGTCGTACAGGGAGGGCGCGTCAGCGAGGGAGGCGTCGGAGGGATTCAGACCGAGCTCGACGAGGCGCGCGAGATTCTCCTGACGCAGATCGTTAGCGGCCTGGATCAGCTCGGCGTCGGTGATGCGCCCGGCCCAGCGGGCCTCGAGGGCGCGCTTGAGCTCACGGCCGCGTCCGATGCGCGGATAGGCCAGGATCGTGGCGGTGGGGAACTGCGTGGTCGCAGCAGACATGGTGTTCTCCTTGGGTGTGCTACTCGTTCGGCGTGCGCGGGTAAGGCCCGCACCCTGCCGCAGGGTGGATGGTGGTGCGCTTAGGCGCGGGTGTCGGGGACCGAGGCGCCAGACCTCTCCGGGTCGGGCGTGACTCCCAGCAGGGCCAGGATGTCCAGGACAGGCTTGGCTTTGTTGAAGGTGTAGAGGTGGATACCGGGCGCGCCTGCATCCAGGACAGCGTGGATGAGACGTGACCCGAAGACAGCGCCGAACTCGTCGCGTGCCTCCTGGTGCGGGTAGTCGGATAGCGTCGTCAGCAGGTATTCGGGGACCTCGATGCCGGTGAGGTCCTGGACACGGCGCAGGCGCGCCGGGTCGGTGGCCGGCAGCAGACCGGGCACGATCGGGATGGTGACGCCGGCGCGGCGGGCGCGTTCGACGAAGGAGGCGTAGACCTCGGCATCCCAGAAGAGCTGGGTGATCGCGAAGGAAGCACCGGCAGCCTGCTTGACGAGGAGGCGCTCAACTTCCTGCGCGGGCGTGGTTCCGGCGGCGGGATTACCCGCCGGGAAAGTGGCCACAGCGATCGTCAGCGGCTTGAATGCGGAGCGCAGGGCCTCGCCCGGGTGAGCGTCACAGCGGCGCTTTTCGACGGTTCGGATGAGGTGGATGAGCTCGGTGGCGCTGCCAACGCCGCCTGGCCCGGGCTCCCAGTCCTCCTGTCCCACCGGCGGGTCGCCGCGCAGAGCCAGGAAGGTACGAACGCCCGAATCGAGGTAGTCGTAGACGGTGGAAACAACCTCTTCGGTCGAGTTTCCCACGCAGGTCAGGTGCGCGATCGGCTGGATCGGCGTATCACGCACGAGGCGATGGACCGTCGAGCGGGCATTGGAGCGGTCCTTGCCGCCGGCGCCGTAGGTAACCGACATGAAGTCGGGGCGCACGCGCAGCAGCTGGTCGACCGTGTTCCAGAAGGACTCTTCCAAGGAGGGCTTGCGCGGGGGCATGACCTCGAAGGACAGAAGCGTGGGCTCGTGGTCGTGGGTGCAGGGACAGGCGTATTCGTCGTCGGAGAAGGGCACGATGTAACTCTCGTGTTGCGGCTAGCCCTCACGTGGGTGCGCATCGGCGCGGGTTTTGGTAGTGGGGTCGAGCCTAAGGAATGGCGGACGTCGGCGTCAGGCGCACATTCGGGCACGAATGGACCCGCACATGCGACGGGTGATGTTCGTTCGTGCGTTCATGCCCCCAGTATGTCCGCCTTCGTGCAGGTGACGCAGAAGGGGTCCACGGAACGGGAGTTTGTGACAGCCCCGGTCTCATATCCCTGCCGGAAATGACTGAGCGCAGTGGGAGGATAGAGATGCCTCCACGGCACCACCCCGGGACACCTTCATTCCTGCCGGGGAGCGGTTCCGATGAGAGGAAGTGACTGGGCAATGGCTAAAGACCATCGTTCGCCTCAACGGCGACGAGGCCTTGACAGGAAGCAGAAAGCCCAGATCGCTGTCACAGTGATCACGACACTGCCGCAGCTGATCTGGGCGATTGCATTCCTGCTGAGCACCCTCACGGGTAGCTAAGACCATCCCGGAAACCGGGGAGTCGAACAGCTGCAACTGTTCGACTCCCCTCATTATGCCACGCTGCCCCGGTTCGGGCGGCACATAGCGACCAACAAGATGCTTCGTGGCGGGCACCCGCATCACAAGGCGGCGCCTCCGACAGGACTCGAACCTGCAACCTCGGGATTAGAAGGCCCTTGCTCTATCCATTGAGCTACGGAGGCGTGGCGCGGTGCGCCGCCTGCAAGACTAGCGGAGGTTAGCGCGCCTTTCCACTGCCGCGCCCAAGCAGGAACGCGAGGAGCGGGAACAGGAGCACGGACATCGCGCCGGCAACAACCAGCAGGGAGGCGAGCCACGAGGGCAGGACGCCCGTCGAGACGCCCAGCTCGGTAACGGCGACGATGATGGGCAGGCCCGTCGCCCCGTACAGGCCAACGCGCGTCGCGTCCGTCCAGCCGACGCGCTCGATCGATCCGTGGAAGCGTTCGAGAAGGACGATGGGTGCGCCGCGCACCACGAGGATCGCGCCAACGAAGGCGACGAGCAGGAACGGGTAGCCCGCGACGGCACTCAGCGAAATGTTCATACCCGAGGTCACGAAGAAGATCGGAATCAGGAACGAGAAGCCGAGGGTGCGCAGCTCGCCCTCGACCATCGTGAAGTTTCCGGGCGCCAGCGCGCGCACGATGATGCCGGCCGCGAATGCGCCGAGCACCATGTCCAGCTCCATGACCGCAGACAGGGCCATGAGGCCAGTGAGGACAACCATGACGACGCGCATGAGCGTCTTTTGCGAGGTCTGCGCCCCGTGCAGGATCGTCCGCCCGAACGCGGGATGCTTCAGAATGAAACGCGTCGGAATGGCGACGGCGACAACCGACGCCACCGCGAACACGAGCAGAATAATCGCCGAGGCCCAGGGGCTACGGGCGGAGAGCAGCAGCGACATAGCGATGATGGGGGCGAGCTCGCCGACGGCACCATGAACGAGAACGGCCTTGCCGATCGTGGTCCCCATGACGCCGGCTTCCATGAGGATGGGCAGGAGGGTGCCCAGCGCCGTTGAGGTCAGCGCGATCGCCAGCGCGATGTACGTGGCTGCGGAGACCCCGGTGGTACCCGACGCGGCGACAGCAGCCCACGACACGGCCAGGCCGATACCGAAGCACACCAGCCAGGTGAGCAGCGAGCGCCGACCGGCTCGCCCGTGGACCTCTTGCACATCGATTTCGGTGCCCGCGATCAGGAAGAGCATGCCCATGCCGACCTCGCGGAACAGGGAGATCGGCTCGGTAACGGATGCCAGTCCGAGAACGCTCGGCCCGACAAACACGCCGAAGATCAGGAGCCAGACGACGTCAGGCACACGCTTGTGGGTGAGCGACGAGAGCAGGGGTGCGAGGGCAGCGGAGGCGGCGATCAGGAAGAGAGAGACGATGGCTCCCTCGGTGCCTTCGGTCGTGGATGCGGCGACGAGGCCGTGGCCCACTCCCCCGCTCGCGGCGAGGATAGTCATCGGCAGGCTCATGAACGTTCCTTCTCGGGTTCTCTCATGGGGTGCGCGCCGCCGACCACAGGGGCAGGCGACTCGCTCTCAGCGAATTGCGGGCATGACAAAGGCCCGGGACGACAAGTCCCGGGCCCGTGTGTGGAAGCGAGGTCAGCCCTCGACGTCCAGGAGGCCGTTCTTGTAGGCCTTGGCCAGGCGGCGGGGCACGCGGATCTCACGGCCGGCAACCTTGACGGTGTTCAGCTCGGTAAGATCAGCCTTCCAGGTAGACCGGCGGGTGCGGGTGTTCGCACGGGACATCTTGCGCTTGGGAACTGCCATGTCTTACCGCTCCTCTTCTTTCTCGACGACT
>CALISI010000006.1 GCA_938041695.1 uncultured Actinomyces sp. | reverse complement strand
TCCTTCGTGTAGCGCAGGACGGAGGAGCGGCAGGCCGCGTTGAACGCCTCGATGCCGACACCACCCTCACGGGTGATCTCGGTGACGTCCTCGATGCCGAGCTGGCGCTGCGCCTCAAGCTCGGCGGGCAGGCCGTGCGTGTCCCAGCCGAAGCGGCGCTCGACGCGGTGGCCCTTCATGGTCTGGTAGCGGCCCACGACGTCCTTGACGTAGCCGGTCAGGAGGTGACCGTAGTGGGGCAGGCCGTTCGCGAAAGGCGGACCATCGTAGAACACAAACTCGTTGGAGCCATGCTCGCCGGCGTCACGCATCTCAATGGACTTGCGGAAGGTGTCGTTGCTGGCCCAGAACGCCAGGGTGCCCTCTTCCATCGTGGGGAAGGAAGGGCTGGGGTCCACCTCGTCTTGCCGGTGGCGGGGGTAGAAGCCATGCTTCGTCATGAGTGTCCTCGTCTCGCGCCTATACAGGGACGAGGACCGGCGTCGCCGGAACCCGCGGTACCACCCCGCTTGCCGCTCCCACACCGGGCGCGGCCGCTTCGTTGGGGCTATGTCGGGCCCTCCCGTCCGGTTCTACTGGAGGGGACGAGGCCGTGGCCGGCTTTCGCGTTCCTCTTTCTTCCGGATGCTCCCCGGTGATACCCCGCTGGAGCGGGCCGGATCATAGCGAGAAACAAGTGTAGCGAAGAAAATGCCCGGCGCCCACCGGGCGGAACGTCTGCCTGCCCACAGCGCACCCGCGAGTGCTGCGCGTCGCGTGCACAGACGATGGTCTGGTGGGCCGTGGTCGGCGCGTGACCATGGAGGCTTGGGCCTCCTGTCCTAGAGTTGTGGGGTGAGTTCGACGGATACGAGACGCCCTGCGCGCCCCTGGGGCGCGCTCATTGGCGCGCTGTTTCTCATTGCGTTGATCGCCGTGTGGGCGCTGCAGGATTCCCTGGCTGGGGCCGGTGTGCCCATTGGCCGCGCGGCAACGATCGCCGTCGGCATGACGCTGCAGGCGATTCCTTTCTTGCTCCTGGGCGTGTTCGTTGCTGAGCTCATCGAGGCTTTCGTCTCCCCCGCTCTGATTACTCGCTTCTTTCCGACGAACCCGCTCGCTTCCGTTGCGACAGCACTCATCGTCGCTTTCTTGCTTCCGGTGTGCGATTGCTCGGCGGTGCCGATCTTCCGCTCCCTGTTGCGCAAGGGAGTTCCACTCTCGGCAGCCACGACCCTCATGCTGGCTTCTCCCGCCATCAACCCACTGGTGATTGCGTCGACCTACTACGCGTTTGGCTCGTGGTCGTTGGTCGCCACGCGTATCGGACTGAGCGTTATTGTTGCTCTCTCGGTTGGCCTGTCCATGCTGGTTGCTTCTCCGCGGGCACTACGTACGGACGTTGACCATCGCGACGGTGAGACTTGTGGCTGTTCGGATGGGTGCAAGATCCCAGATCGCTCGCTCTCAGGTGTGCTCGGCGCGACGGGGCAGTCTTTCGACAGGATTCTGCCGTATCTGCTCGGTGGCGTTGCGGCGTCGACGCTGGCTCAAGTGCTATGGCCGCTGTCTTCTCTGCTCGCGGGGCTTCCCGCGCCCGCAGCACTGGCCCTGATGATGGGTGCCGGCTTTGCATTGTCTCTGTGTTCATCCTCCGACGCAGTGATTGCCCGTTCTCTCGCTTCGTTGGCACCCACGGGCGCGCTGATGGGTTTCATGGTGTACGGGCCGATGATGGATGTGAAGAACGTGGCGCTCCTGGCCTCCCAGTTCCGGGGTGCGTTTGTGGTCCGTTTGTTCGTGACGGTGAGCGTGGCTGCTGCCACCGTGATTGGCTGCGCCTGGTGGGCGGGGGTATTGTCGTGAAAGTTATGGATCGCCTGGCCCCGGTCGCCGAGTCCTTGTCGCTGGCTTGCCTCGGCGCTGGCTTGCTGTGGCTGTCGCTGTCGGGTCGTTATGCATCGTTCGTCCCCCCTTCCGCGCGTCTCGGGATCATCGCCTCGGGAGTGTGTCTGCTCGCGTGCTCGCTCGCTCTGTCTGCTCGGCTCGGGTCCAGCGACCACGAGCACACTGACAGTGCTCACACTCGTCGCGCCCTCTCGCGCGCCCTTGTGGCTCTCCTTGCGAGTGCTCTCATCGTTCTTCCTTTCCGAGTCTCTCCCTCGGAGTTGGCATCGACCGCATGGAACGTTCGCGGGGCCGATGCAGGCGCGAGCCCCGGCCTCGACGCTGGAGACGATGGGGATGACTCTGCGTCGACGTCCACCTCCCAGGGGGAGCCCTCCCCCACCGCTACTCCGCAGAGCGGGGACGCCGCATCGGCCTCGCCGTCGGGGAAGCTGGAGCTGACGACAGATAACTTCTACGATCAGGTTGAGGAGTTGATCGCTCACGGGCGCGCGCACGACGGCGATCGCATCGATCTCGTCGGTTTTGTGATGCGCCCTGAGGCGGCTCGCGCACAGGCGTCGATCCCGCGCGTGACGGAGGACGACAGTTTCGCGGTGGCTCGCATGGCGATCTGGTGCTGCGCGGCTGACGCGTACCCGATTGGTTTCGCGGTTCGTTGGGCCGGCCCCACGCCCGAGGCCGATAGCTGGGTGCACGTGAGCGGCACGCTGCGCCTACGCGGCACGAAGGCTCTCGTCATCGACGCCGAATCGGTTGAGGTCACCGATGCGCCGAATCCGGAGTTCGTGATTCAGTCGCGCTAAATACACAATCGTTAGTGATTCAGGTCACTTAGATTGTTTATGTCCGTTACCTTGGACACAAAATTGCGCGCGTACGGTGAATGAAGCGCACACGGCAGGCGCGGGCGCACCATCTCACCTTCAAGGATGAAGACATGTCATCGAGAACAACACTTACTCCCTGCGAAAAGCAAGCGAGGCGCTACGCGACGTCCCTCGCTCTGATCGCCACCCTCGGCCCCTTCTTCTACGGATTCGAAGGCATGGTCCTCAACGCCGCCATCAAGGCAGTGGGATCCACCTTCGAGCTCGGACCGATCCTGCAGGGTGTCGCCGGTGCCGCCGGCGTCATCGGCGGCCTCATCGGCGCCCTGGCAGCAGGACGCATCTCCGACAAGATCGGCCGCAAGACCACGCTCATGTGGGTCGGTCCCTTCCTGCTCTTCGAGGCCCTCCTCGGCCCCATCTCCCCCCTCTTGGGCAGCTTCGGCTACCCCTTCCTGCTCCTGACCCGCATCGTTGGCGGCATCGGCTTCGGCGCGGCAACCACGGTTGCCCCCGGCTATGTCGCAGAGATCGCCCCTGCCGAGATCCGCGGACGCCTCATCGGCTTCCGCCAGCTCGCGATCATCCTGGGCCTCTTCTTCGCAGGCCTGATCAACACGGCGGTGGTCGCGCTCACGGGCGGTGCCGCGAAGCCCGCTTTCGGCGGGCTCATGACCTGGCAGGTCCTCTTCGCATGCCTGATCATCCCGGCCCTCCTCTTCGTCATCTTCACGGCGAAGATTCCCGAGTCTCCCCGCTACCTCGTCTCCGTGGGTCGCACGAAGGAGGCCGAGCAGATCCTGGCCAAGCTGTGCGGCGAGGAAGATCCCGCAGACCGCGTCACGGCCATCACCCAGTCCCTGACGATCACGGGCGGTGCGAAGCTCTCGATCGGACAGATTCTGTCCTCCCAGTGGCGTGGCCTCGTCTTCGTCGGCATGGCGATCGCCGCATTCCAGCAGCTCACCGGCATCAACGGCGTCTTCTTCTACTCGAACTCCCTGTTCGCCGCCGTCGGCTTCACCGAGTCGATGGCCCTGGCCCAGACGCTGCTCATCACCGCATTCAAGATCGTCGGCGTCCTGTCGGGCATCATGCTGGTGGACCGCGTGGGCCGCAAGCGCATGCTCATCTACGGAGGCACGCTCATCTTCGTGTCGCTCGGCGTTGTGGCGACGGTCTTTACGATCGCCCCCACACTCGACGGCAAGCCCGACGTTGCCCACTCCCCCGTGCTGGCGTTCCTGGCGGTCGCGGCACTGTGTACCTTCCTCCTGGGATTCACCTCCTCATGGGGCCCCATCTTCTCCATTGTCATGGGCGAGATGTTCCCCAACTCGATCCGCGGCGGCGCCATGTCGCTCGCCTCGGGCGCTGACTTCCTCGTGAACTTCCTGGTCGTCCTCCTTTTCCCCTTCCTCATCGGCTGGTCCCCCGCCGGTACCTACTGGATCTACTGCGCCTTCGGTGTCCTCGCGGTCATCTTCACGGCGAAGTTCCTCACCGAGACCAGCGGCGCCGAACTTGAGGACATGGACAAGGTCGTCGCCCAGTAGCAGCGGCCCATCCTCTGATTTCAACGACGAAAAGGCATTGCAATGACTGACAACACGCGGGATATTCCCGACAACGTGCGCAACGTCCTGGTCATCATGACCGACCAGCACCGCACCGACACGATCGGCTGCCTGGGCAACCCACACGCGCGCACCCCCGTCATCGACGCGATGGGCGAATCGGGCTTCGCCTTCACCCACTGCTTCACCCCCACCGCGATCTGCACGCCGGCACGCGCCTCGCTGCTCACCGGCAAGCGCCCCGGCAAGCACCAGGTGCTGGCCAACCCCGAGTGGAACATCGCCTACCAGGTGTCGATTCCCGAGGGAACGTGGACGTACACGCAGGAGCTGCGCGACGCCGGCTACAACGTCGGTATCGTTGGAAAATACCACTGCGGCTACAATTTGCCCGACAAGTTCGGTGCGGACGACGACACCTACTGGGGCGCCGAAAACCCGGTGGCCAACGAAAAGTACGTCGCCTGGCTCGAGGCCAACGACCTCCCACCCGTGCGCGCCCACGACCTGTGGCGCGGCAAGCTCCCGGGTGGACGCGACGGGCACATCATCGCCGCACGCCTCGATCAGCCCGAGGAGGCGACCTTCGAACGCTTCCTGGCGGACCGAGCGATTGAGAAGCTGCGCGAATACGCGGCCGACTGGAAGGGCTCTTCTCAGCCCTTCTGCCTCGACGTGCACTTCTTTGGCCCTCACCTGCCCTACTTCCTGCCCGACGAGTGGTTCGATCTCATTGATCCCAATGACGTCGAGCTGCCGGAAAACTTCGGCGACTCCCTCATCGGCAAGCCTCCGATCCAGGAGAACTACGCGACCTACTGGTCCACATCCTCGTTCACGAACGAGCAGTGGAAGAAGCTCATCGCGGTCTACTGGGGTTACACGGCCATGATCGACTTCGAGATCGGGCGCATTATGGACGTGGCGCGCGAGCTGGGCATTCTGGACGACACGGCGGTGTTCTTCTGCGCGGACCACGGCGAGTTCACGGGCTCGCACCGTCTCAACGACAAGGGCCCGATGATGTACGACGACATCTACAACGTCCCCTTCATCGCGCACATCCCCGGCGTCTCGACGGTGGGCCGCTCGGACGCGTTCGTCTCCCTCATCGACCTGCCGGCCACGGTGCTGGACATCGCAGGCTTGGACACCTCGCTCGTCGAGGACGGCCGCTCGATCGTGGACCTGACGCGCGGCGAGGACGTCGAGGGTTGGCGCGAGGACATCGTGTGCGAGTTCCACGGCCATCACTTCCCCCTCCAGCAGCGCATGCTGCGCACGCGGGATTTCAAGCTCGTCATCAACCCCGAGTCGATCAACGAGCTCTACGACCTGCGCCTGGATCCGGCCGAGATGAACAACGTGTACACCGTGCCCGTCTACGACGAGATCCGCAGGGAGCTGGCCACGAACCTCTACCTGCAGCTGCGTGAGCGCGGGGACCACTCCTTCGCCAAGTGGATGGCGGCGATGACGGACTTCGACATCCCGCTGGTGAACACGGCTCGCTCCGACCTCGACGAGGTCATGAGCGACTGACGCAACGCCTCGGCGGCGGGAACATGCAACTTTCCGCCGCCGAGGCAACGCGCCCTCTGCACAGCCCAAGCAGTGACGCGTATCATAGAAAGTATTAACGAGGCCAGAACGCACCGACCGGACATCAACGACGAAGCGCCGGGAAAGAGAGACATGCACTACCCCACCCGCAGCCCCCTGCCGACCCTGGAAGACCGCATCGTCGCTCACCTGGCCAAAGCCCCGGCCACACGCTCCCAGCTGTGCGAAGCACTCGACACCTCGCGCACAAACCTGGGGCGCGCGCTCACGACCCTCCTCGATGAGGGATCGGTGACGCCGGTGCGCACGAACGCCCCCGGACGAGGCCGCCCCACCCAGCTTCTCACCCTTAACTCCTCGGCCGCCCACTGCGTCGGCCTCAACGTCACGCGCACGTCGTGTGCGGGCGTCATGCTCTCGCGCAGCGGCACCGTCTTGGCCGCCGTCCATATCGTTTCCCCCGCTTCCCCCTCCCTCCAGCTCTCTCTTGAGCAGACCTGCGAAGCCCTGGCCGCGAGCGCGGCCCGTCAGGGTATTGACACGTCGACCGTGCGCGCGGTGGGTGTGGGCGTTCCTATTCCGATGGGGCGTAACGCGAGGTTGTCCTCGGATGCGTACCCGAGCGTGGAAGAACTCGCAGCACTGACGCGTCGCTGGTGGTCTCCCGCCCCGGTGGTTGACAACACCGTGCGCATGGCTGCGCTCGCGGAGGCCATGTGGGGCGCAGGAGCGGACATGTCCTCGTTCATTTACCTGCGCCTGTCGGGCGGTGTCGGCGGCTGCGTCGTCTCCGATTTCCGCCTGGTTGGCGGAGCGGGCGGCCTGGCCGGAGAACTAGGACACATGACGGTGGGCGCCAATGACTCACCCTGCGCCTGCGGCAAGCGCGGTTGCCTGGAGACGTTGGCCTCCGTTCCGGCGTTGTGTGACAGCGCTGGAGTTCGTGACATTGCGGAGCTACGTGCCGCCGTCCTGTCCGGCAATGCACGTGCGCGCGAGGCATTGGATCGGGCGGCGGAGGCTGTCGGCTACGTCCTCGGCTCGGCCGCGCTCCTCATTAATCCGCGAGCCATCATCGTGGCGGGTGAGGTCGTCGACGCTTTTCCCTCTCTGCGGGCCGATATTACGGCTTCCATGTACAAGGAGCTCCTTCCCGTGATGGAGTGGGACATCGATGTCGTGGGGGCATCGCTGGGGCCCTTGGGCGCCGCTCAAGCCAGCGCATACATCGCTGCTCACCCCTCCGAAGATGAGGTTTCCCTCCCCCGTTACGCTGAGGATGCTCCGACCCGTGAGGTGGGGTCGGCCTCGTCAATGCGCACGTGCACCGATCGCGGGGGCAGGCCGTGACCCGCTCGATCCCTTTCTCTGTTGTCACGAAGCCGACCGGGGCCGCTTGCAACCTCGACTGCCAATATTGCTTCTTCCTGTCCAAAGAGCTTCTATACAACGCTGCCGCTCAGACGATGTCGGAGCAGACGTTGGAGCGCTACGTGGAGGCCTTTCTCGAGTCGAGTCCCGACGGCGAGGTCACGATGCTGTGGCAGGGCGGGGAGCCGACCCTGCGAGGCCTGGGTTTTTTCGAGCGCCTCGTTCAGCTGTGTGAGCGCTTCCGTCGCCCCACCCAGCGCGTGCGTCACGCCCTGCAGACGAACGGCACGCTGGTAACCGACGAGTGGGCGCGCTTTTTCGCAGACCACAACTTCCTCGTGGGGGTGTCCATCGACGGGCCCGCTCCCCTGCACGACGCCTATCGCCTCAACCGCGGCGGGCGCGGCACGCACGCGATGGTCGTGCGCGGCTGGGAGGCCCTCGCTCGCGCGGGCGTGGAGACGAACATCCTGTGCACGGTCAACGCCGCGAACGAGGACCACGGGGAGCGGGTCTACCGCTACTTCCGCGACGAGCTTGGTGCCCGCTACCTGCAGTTCATCCCCATTGTGGAGCGCGTGCGCGCCACCGACCTGGCCCAGGCCGAGCGCGGCTGGAGGTCTGGCACCTCCGCGCTCCTGTATCGGCAGGACGGAGATTGCGTCACCAGCCGCTCCACGTCCCCCGCCTCCTACGGGCGTTTCCTGTGCGAGGTGTTCGACCAGTGGATCGCCGCCGACGTCGGCGAGGTGTTCATCCAGGACATGGATTCGACGCTCTCCGCTCTCTTTGGATCGGCCACGGTGTGCGTCCACGCGCCCCAATGCGGGGCGAACATGGCGATGGAGTTCAACGGCGACGTGTACGCCTGCGATCACTGGGTGGAGCCGGACTGGCTGGTCGGCTCAATCAATTCCTCATCATTCGCGCAGCTGGCAACATCGGACAAGATGCGCGACTTTGCACGCCTCAAGCCCGGCCTGGACGACGAGTGTCGCGCGTGCCCGCACCTGCGACTGTGCTGGGGCGGATGCCCGAAAGACAGATTCGTCCGCCGAGGCGAAACCGCGCACAACTACCTGTGCGAGGGATACCGGGCGTTTTACGAGCACGCAACTCCCGCCCTACGCGCGATGGGCATGCTGATCGCAGCGGGCAGGCCAGCCTCGGACATCATGGATCCCGCAGTCGCTTCCTCTCTCGGACTATCTCTCACCACACCTATTCGGAAATGACCAATGATTGTTGAAGCGCTCCTCATCGGCGCATTCGTCGGCATCGTCGTCGGTTCACTCGGCGCGGGAGGCGGCATCCTGTCGGTGCCGATCCTCGTCTACATTCTCGGTCAAGACCCCCACCAGGCGACGGGCCTGTCCCTCATCATCGTAGGTCTGACGGCCGTTGTCTCACTGGCGACGCGGGCTCGCAGCGGGAGCGTCGCGTGGCGCGAGGGTGCTCTGTTCGCCCTGGCGGGCCTGGTCGGTACGTCGGTGGGTTCGACTCTCGGTCCGCTTGTCTCGGCGCGCACCCTCATGTTGTTGTTCTGCGCTCTCCTGGGAGCGGTCGCAGTGTTCATGGTGCGCTCCCAGCTGCGCACATCTGTTCCTTCCTCTTCGGACGAGGCCGGGGCTGCCCGAGACGGCAAGGGTTCCTGGACGCTCGCGACCGTGTGCCGCGTCGTCGCCCTGGCGACGCTGACGGGTTTCCTCACGGGATTCTTCGGCGTCGGCGGAGGGTTCGCGATCGTGCCCGCGCTACACCTGGCGCTGCGATACCCGATGAAGCGAGCCTCTGCGACATCCCTGCTGGTCATGGTGATCATCGCCGCCTTCGGCCTGGCCTCGCGCACGGCCGCCGGGACCCTGACGATCACCGCCGAGGCGGGGGTCATGGTCGCGCTGTTCACCGCGGCATCGATGGGAGGCGGCATCGTGGGGGCCAGGCTCACCAAGCGAGTGTCGAACCGGGTGCTCGGCCTCGTCTTTGCGGCGCTGCTGGTAGGCGTAGCCATTTCGACCCTCGTAGCCACCCTCGCGTAAAAGGGCACGCGAGACGGTGATCGTCTCGCGCTCCCTCATCGCTCAGCTGGCGGCCGCATCCTCGTTCTGGGTTGAAGTGTCAGCACTACCCTGGCTTCCGGGCTTGCTGCCGGGGCCTCGGCTGCCCTCCGGAGGGCGGCCCGGGCGGGTGCTGCCAGTGTCTCCCTGCTGCGAGCCCGAGCCCTGCTGCTGGCCGTTGCCGGGACCTTTCTGGCCACCAGAGCCGTGCTGCTGACCGTCACCCGGCTCCTGCTGGCCGCGGGGGCCGACTTCACCGTCTTCGTCCCCATAGCCCTGGTCGTTGTAGCCGTCCTCGTAGCCCTGCTCGTAGAAGTCCTGACCATCACCCACGATGGCCGCATGCGTGATGATGCCCGCGCCGAAACCGACGGAGAGGATTGCCGCGGCAGCTCCTGCAATGGCGGCGCGCTTTCCCCACGAGGCTTTCGTCGATGCGGACTCAACCGCAGCGGGGCCAGCCGCCACGGCCTCGTCGCCAGACTGAACATCGGTAGAAGACTCCGCGACAGACTCCAGGGGTGTTCCTGCGAACGCGCCTGCATCCTCCTGCTGCGTAACGGGTGGCAGCTGCACCGTTTGGGCCTGAGATGCGCCGGTGGGCAGGACTTCGGTCTGATCCGCGACCTGTGGCTCCGACTGGGGCAGGATCGAGGTACGCTCAGTGTCGCCCGCCAGGTTCTTGTTGTCGTCCGCCATGGGGACGCTCCTTTCTGCTGATGTATGATTCATTGCCTCGCAGATTAGGAGCGCACGATAAGCGGACATTATGACGAAACTGTGAAAACACTATGAAATTACAGGTGTCGCACATCACTTTTTGGATCTTGGTTTATTTGTCAGCTCACAACTATCCTGCAACGTTCGCCACCCGACGATCACACTCACGAGTTGACACATGTCCATCAAATCCCTCCCCACGATCCTGTTTGCCACGGCAACCTCACTCGCTCTCAGCGCCTGCGGGTCATCCTCGACCACCTCCACCCCCACCGCGAGCACCGAGGCCTCGTCTGCTGCTACGGCAGACCCGTCGACCGCGCCCATGTCCGGCATTATCATCGCCGCCGCCGACGACGGCATCGACACGACGGTCACCACCGTGCGGGTCATCGACCCGCAATCGGGCACGATCACGGCGACGCGTACCTTCACCTTCCCGAACGAGTACCTGTCCGCACCGGGTACATGTGTGAGTATATGCAGTGCTACTCCCCCGACTTCTCACGCATGATCGTCGCGAATAACGACGGCACACAGATGGCACTGTACGCGTCGCCCAAGGACGTCTACTCCGACCTCTCGCTGCACATCTTCGTCGCCCCCGTCACAGGCGGCGACGCAACCCAGGTCACGACGACCACCGAGGACGTCCCGGGCGTCGTGTGCATCCTGGGCTGGACTCAGTAGAAGACGCGAGGCCGGGGATGAGACGCGCACCCCATCGCGCGAGCGGCCCCGGCCTCGTCCCATGTATGCGGCAGACTCAGCGGACCTATTATCCGATGGTATTCCTCGCCACGAGCGTGTTCGTCGCCTGAGCAACCGGGCGGACGATCATCGAGTCGATGTTGACGTGGGAGGGGCGCTCCAGCGTCCACACGATCGCCTCGGCAATATCCTCGGCGACGAGCGGGGCGGCCACCCCCTCGTAGACGCGGTCGGCGGCCTCCTGGGAGCCGAGCCGGTTGAGCGAAAACTCCTCGGTGCGCACCATGCCCGGCGCAATCTCGATGATGCGCACGGGCTCGCCGACCAGCTCCTGGCGCAGCGTATTGGCAATAATGCGCTCGGCGTGTTTGGCGGCGACATACCCACCACCGCCCGGGTAGGTGTCGTGGGCGGCGGTCGAGGTGAGAAAGACGAGGTCTCCCCCGCGCTCGCGCATCCCCGGCAGGAACGCGCGCGTGCAGTTCAGGGCGGTGAGCACGTTGCGCTCGAACATCGCGCTCCACCTGGCAGGGTCACTGTCGGCGACCCGGTCCACGCCGATTGCTCCACCGGCGTTGTTGACCAGCGCGTCCACGGGACCGCCCGCCAGGACGTGTGCGACCATCTCCTCCACCTGCGCCTCGTCGGTCAGATCAGCCGCCCAGTATTCGCAGTCAATCTGCTCGGCGAGGGCCTCCAGGCGCTCGCGACGCCGGGCCACGGCCACAATCCTCCACCCCCGCTGCGCCAACAGGCGGGCGGTTGCCTGCCCGATTCCGGTGGAGGCTCCAGTGACGACGACGCGACGAGAAGTGTTCATAGGGCAACAGTAATATCCCCGGGTACGCGCCGTCGCACGCGCCCGGGGATATTCCGTGGAGTCTCAGCCGTTGGGCAGACCGTAGGCCTTGTGGATCAGCCAGATCGGGTGGACGACGTTCGCGCCCGTGGCCGTGCGCAGCTGCCAGCGGCACGTCTCCGTGTCGCATGCGGCCAGCTCCGCGTTGACCTGCTTGATGAAGTCGAAGACGGGGGCGCCCACGGCCTGAGCGATCGCGTATTTCTCCTTCTTCATGCCGTAGGTGCCCGCAATGCCACAGCAGGGCTGCTCGGAATCCTTGACGGTCACGCCGGGGATCAGGCTCATCAGCTCGATCGCGGGCTTGCCCAGTCCCTGGGACTTGACCTGGCAGGGGGCGTGGTACGGGATGGTGACGTCGATGCGCTGGAAGTTCGTATCCAGCTCGCCCTTGTCGTACAGGTGCAGCAGGAACTCACTAATGTCCCACGTACGACTTCCCACATCGCGCAGCTCCGGGGTGTCCATCTCGAGGATCTCGTGGGCCTCGTGGCGCAGCATGCCACCACACGAGCCAGACGCGGAGATGATCGGCGCATCGCGGTTGACGCTGCGCAGGTCGCTGGTCAGCTTGGAGACGTACTTGCGCGCGTCGTCGTACAGGCCGTTGGACTGCAGGGCCAGGCCGCAGCAGCCGTGCTTGGGAACCAGGACCTCGTAGCCCAGGTGCTCGAGTACCATGACCGAGTGGATCGAGGTCTCGACCTCGAAGTACTGGCCGGCGCATCCGTGGAAGAAGATCACCTGGCCGCGCGTGCCGGAGTTCGGCAGCGGCTTGTGCTTCTTGAACCAGGACTCGAAGGTGCGTCCGTAGGCGCGCGGCATGGGGGCCGAGCGGTGCACACCGATGACGGCCTCCATCGCCATGCGGATCGGCTTGACGTCCAGAGCCCAGTTCGCGATCGGGGCGACCGGGGTCATCATGGTGCCGATCAGGGAGGTGCGACCAATGAGACGGTCGCGCAGCGGAATACCGTGCGCTTCCTTCATGGCGGTGCGGCGGTGGTGGATGATCTCGGTGACCTTCACCCCCTGGGGGCACACGAGCGAGCATGTGCCGCACGAGGAGCAGTAGTCGATGGACTTGTCCACCATCTGCCCGCCCTTGCGGAAGCGCTCGGCCTGTGGACCGGAGTACTTGGGGCCGGCGAACAGGTCGGTGACGCGCATGACGGGGCACTGGGTCTCGCAGATCGTGCACTTGACGCAGGAGTCAAGGCTTGCGCGCAGCGCGGCGTCACCGGTGAGGGCGAAGACGTCCTCTTCTTCCACGACCGGTCCCATCAACGTTGACATTTCCAGAGTCATTTCAGTTCCTCCACGATCGAGTCGACGGCCGCGAGTGCGCTGGCCAGCGCGATTCCTTCGCCGCTCTTTTCGCGCCAGCGGGTGGCGCCGGCCAGGTTTCCTCCGGCTGCGTACAGGTTCGGGCACACGGGCGCGCCTTCCTCGTTCAGGACGCGCATGTTGTCGTCGACGGCGAGGCCGGCCAGGAAGAGGGGCTGGTCCTCGCCCCAGAAGTCGGCGTGCAGGAGCTGTCCGGAGGCACCCATGACGGGCAGGCCGCAGATGGTTTCGCGCACGGTGCCGTAGGAGTCCATGTCGAGAGCGCCGGATTCAAAACCGCCGGCCGCCAGGATGAGGGATCGGGTTTCCACGACCGTGGAGCGTCCCGCGCTGGCGTATTCGACTCCGCTCACGCGTCCGCCGCTCGTGTGTACGGCCTTGATCGGGGATCCGAGGACGACGCGGCACTTGGATGAGGCGATGCGGGTCAGCAGGGCGTTGAGGCGCATGCCGGGCACCGACGGGGGCTGAATCGGGATCTCGAAGACTCGGTGGCCGAGCTTGTCCGCGAGGTCGCGCCACGCGTTCGGGTCGTCGAGGCCGAGGACGGCGGGCAGGCCGACGATCTCGCCATCTTCCAGGAGGGGACGGATCTGGTCTGCCAGGCGCGCGCGGTTCTCCTCGCGGTCGAGGCTGCGCGCGTGGTTGGTGCCGGTCGAGTCGACCTCCCCCTCGCGCACGACGTAGTCGACGGACAGGGCGCGCGCCGTGATCGGGGCGCCGTCGGGCCCGCTTTGGCGCGTCAGGTTTTCGGCAACGAGGCCGGGGTAGAAGTCCTTCAAGCGCGTCAGTCCCACGATCGCATAGCGGGCGCCCGCCTGGGGGATGCCGGCCTCCATGGAGGGTGGAATCAGGCAGGTGGGGCGCAGAGCGCCGACACCGGTGGGGATGCGCACGTTACGGGTCTCATCGCCGATGAGGGCGTCCGCGCCGACGAGGTCGCGCAGCCACGCGACGGATGCACCGACGAAGTCGGGGGTGACGTGGCTGTAGGGGTGGGTGGGGCGGGAGGCCACGTGGGCTTCCAGCGCCTCGAGGGGCGCCTCAACCGGCTCGGGACGGTAGCCGAGGATGTCGACCGTGCCCGTGCCGAGCTGGATGCCGCCAACGCCCTTCGTGATGAGGGTGACGCTCAGGCCTGCGTCAGCTGCCTTGATTGCTGCGGCCAGGCCTGCCAGGCCCGCGCCGATAACGACTGTGTCTCTCATCGAACTACCTCCTCGCTGGGTGCGGGCAGGTGCTCGACGTCGAGCGTGCCCTCGTGGATCCAGGCGTCCAGTGCTGCCTGCCTGGCTTGCTTGCCGAACATGATGGGCCACAGGCCGATCCAGCGGTTCTTCAGGAAGAGACGCAGGAGGGAGTTGGCACGCATCGAGTCGATGTCTCCACGCTCGTGGGCGATGCCCGCGGCTCGCTGAGAGCAGAAGCCACCTTGGCAGGGGCCCATGCCCAGGCGCATCTGGCGACGCACGTCGTCGAGTTGGCCCTTGGGCAGGGTGTCCATGACGTTTTCAAGCATGGCGCGCGTGGCCATCTCGCACTCGCAGATGATTTGTTCGTGGGAGGGGGATTCGTTGTGCGATTCGACGTTGTCGAGGCGGTGGCCGATCGTGTACAGGCGCGCTTCCTTGGCGGGCGGGACGGTTTCGTCGGCTGTCTTGCAGGCGCGCTTATCGCCCATCTCCTCGCACATGATGTCGACGATGCGCTCGGCCATGAGGCGGTAGGTGGTGAGTTTGCCGCCGGCGATGGTCAGCATGCCGTAGACGCCGTCACGCGTGTTGTGGTCGATGATGCTCATGCCGCGCGCCATGTGACGGGTGTCGGTCGCGGACACTCGCGAGTCCTTGATAAGGGGGCGCGCGCCGGCCCACGCGTGCACGGCGCGAGCCTTGCGGAAGCCGGGGATCATGGCCTCGCCGGAGTCGAGCATCTGCTGGACCTGGTCTGCGGGGATCGACAGGCGATCCGGGTCGTCGGCTTTCAGGTCGGTCGTGCCGATGATGCACACGGTGTGGTCGGGCACGAGAATGTCGCCGTCGGCGGGCCACACGCAGCGGTTGATGACTGAGTGGCTCAGGCGGTGATTCATGGCGATCATGATGCCGGCGCCCGGGACGACGTCGACGCCGTGGCAGTTCGCCATGGCGGCAATCTGTCCGGCCCAGGGGCCGCCGCAGTTGAGGACGAACCCGCATTCGATGCGCACGTCCTCGCCGCCGCGCTCGTCGTGGACGATGACGGCGCTGACGCGATCACCTTCGCGTTCGACGGAGGTGACGCGGTGGTAGGTCAGGATCTGCGCCCCGTATGCCTGCGCGGAGCGGATCGCTCCCCAGGTCATCTGCCAGCCATCAACCGTGCCGTCCTGGACCTCGAAGGCTCGCTTGATGCGCGGGTCGAGCCGGGGTTCGCGGCGCAGGGCCTCGGCAATGGAGATTTCCGCAGCGGGCACCTTTGCTGCCGCTGCGCGGGCCAGGAACTGGTCCGCGTACTCTTCATCGTCGTGGGCGGTCACCACGAAGAGGCCACCGGTGGCCTCGATCGCGTTGGCGTTGATGCGCTTGACGATTTCGTTTTCTTCGGCGCATTCGGTGGCCGACTCGGGATCGGACGCAATGTAGCGGCCACCCGAGTGGAGCAGGCCGTGGAAGCGACCGGAGGTTCCCTGAGCGATATCGGCCCGATCGACGAGGACGGCTGAGAAGCCGCGCATGGCGACGTCGCGGACGACGCCGGCACCGGTGGATCCGCCACCGATGACGCACACGTCAGTGCGAAGTGTCTTCACCGTTAAAAATCCCTTCACCTGTTGATGAGGAAGTGCCTCATTGCTGCCTCCATCATGCGCCTTATGAGCCCGATTGCACGAATGCACACACGACTCTGCACATATGTGCACGGCGTCGCGCGAGCAAAACGACATCCGCACTCATCCGCGCAACTCTGGACAAAAACAGGGAATTACACACCATGCACATCACGTAATTTCGAATGACTCACGCCCCATGGACGCTCATCCCACGCCATCGGCGCCTCTCCCCCTAAAGTTAAGGCATGACGAATACACTGCTGGCACGAGTCCTCGACACCGCGTACACCGATTCGACGGTGCGTCCCCAGGACGACTTCTACCGCCACGTCAACGGCACCTGGCTGGCGACGCACACAATCCCTGCGGACCGCCCCATGGACGGGGCATTCCACGCGCTTCGCGACGCCTCGGAAAAGTACGCCCGCGCAATTGCTCAGGACGCAGCCGACGGATCCCTGGACGATCCAGATGCGAGCCGCATCGCGACCCTGTGGAGCCAGTTCCTCGACGAGGACACCATTGAAGAGGCCGGCGCCACTCCCCTGCGCCCCGACCTCGACGCGATCAACGCCTGCACAAACCACGAGGAACTCGCCCGCGAAATGGGCCGCCTCATGCGCGAGGGCATCGGAGGCCTCGTCGGCGCATACGTGGGGACGGACCCCCACGATTCCTCCCGCTACATGGTCTCCCTCGTCCAGTCAGGTATCGGCCTGCCCGACGAGGCCTACTACCGCGAAGAGGACTACGCACCGATCCGTCAGGCCTACGTCGTACACACGGCCCGTCTCCTCGCCCTCGCTGGCATGGACGACCCCGAAGGTGCCGCACACCGCATCATGGCCGTGGAGACCGCCCTGGCCTCACACCACCGCGACTCCGTGACCAACCGCGATCCCCTACTCTCCGATAACCCCACGCCGTGGGAGGAACTCGCCACGCTCGCACCCGGATTCGACTGGGATGCGTGGGCCAGCGGCGCACGCATGCCCGCCTCCGGCCTCGTCGTCAACGTCGACCAGCCCGACTTCCTGACGGCCGCCGCCGAGCTGTGGGCCACCACCGAGCTATCTACCCTCAAGGAATGGCTGAGCGCCTCGGCCATCGACTGCCACGCATCCCTCCTCTCTGCCGACTTCGTCAACGAAAACTTCGACTTCCACGGACGCACGCTCTCGGGTACACAGGAGCTGCGTCCGCGCTGGAAGCGCGCCCTCGGCCTCATCGAGGCCTACCTCGGTGAAGCCATGGGCCGCGCGTGGGTGGCACGCCACTTCCCACCCAACGCCAAGGAAGCGATGGACGCCCTGGTGCGCCGCCTCCTCGACGCCTACGGTGAGTCGATCCGAAGCCTCGACTGGATGAGCGAGGACACAAAGGCCAAGGCACTCGACAAGCTGGCAACCTTCAACCCCAAGATCGGCTACCCCGTCAAGTGGCGTGACTACTCGACCCTCAACCTGGATCCCAACACCTCCATCGTCGAGAACGTGCGCGCCGCCAGCGCGCACGCGACCGACCGCGAATGGGCCAAGCTGGGCCGTCCGGTCGACCGCGACGAGTGGTACATGACCCCACAGACGGTCAATGCCTACTACAACCCCACTCAGAACGAGATCGTCTTCCCCGCCGCGATCCTCCAGTCCCCGTTCTTCGACGCCGAGGCTGACGACGCGGTGAACTTCGGCGCAATCGGCGCGGTCATCGGCCACGAGATCGGTCACGGCTTCGACGACCAGGGCTCGCGCTACGACGGAGCGGGAAACCTGTCGAACTGGTGGACGGACGAGGACCGCGCTGCCTTCGAAGAACGCACCCACGCACTCATCGCGCAGTACGACGCCCTCACCCCCGCGATCCTCCTCGAACAGGGAAACGGCGAAGAACCGGAGGCCACGGACGCTGAGCGTTCCCACCCCCACGTCAACGGTGCGCTCACGATCGGCGAGAACATCGGCGACCTCGGAGGCCTCACGATCGCGTGGAAGGCCTGGGCAGCGTCGCTCGCCGAGCAAGGGCTGACCCCCCAGACCGCTCCCATCATCGACGGAATCTCGGGTCCGCAGCGTTTCTTCTACTCGTGGGCACGCGCCTGGCGCACGGCCACACGCCCCCAGTTCGCGCGCCAAATGCTAGCGATCGACCCGCACTCCCCCGCGGAATTCCGATGCAATCAGGTGCTGCGTAACCTTGACACGTTTGTCGAGGCATTCGACGTCACCCCCGGCGACGACATGTGGCTCGATCCCGCCCAGCGCGTCACCATCTGGTAAAGCGTGTCCCAACCGACAAAACCCGGCGCGCCCCGCGCATTCACCCCCAACACATGACAACATAGGAATGTTGAGCGCAACAGCGCCCCCATTCCATCGACGGAAAGGCACCCCATGCCAGGCCTGAACCTGACTCGCGAGGAAGCGACCGAGCGAGCCTCGGTCATTTCCTCTGTGACCCGCTACGAGATCTCACTGGACCTCACGCGCGGAGACACCGACTTCGGTTCATTCACCCGCATCGAGTTCGACGCGCGCGAAGGCGCCTCCACATTCGCTGACCTCGTGTCCAACAACGTCCACTCGATCACGCTGAACGGCAACGCCCTGGACCCCTTCTCGGTTCACCAGGACAACCGCATCGCGCTGGAGAACCTGGCCGAGCACAACGTCCTCGAAGTTGAGGCATCCTGCCAATACATGCACACGGGCGAAGGCCTACACCGCTTCGTCGACCCGGCCGACGGACAGGCCTATACCTACTCGCAGTTCGAGGTCCCGGACGCACGCCGCGTGTACACGACGTTCGAGCAGCCCGACCTGAAGTCCACGTTCACGCTGACGGTCAAGGCCCCCAAGGGCTGGAAGGTCTTTTCCAACGCCCCGACCCCCACCCCCGAGGAAGAGGGCGAGGCCTGGATCTACCGCTTCGCCACCACCGAGGTGATGTCGACCTACATCACGGCGATCGTCGCAGGCCCCTATGAGGGCACGACGGCCACGCTCACATCCTCCGATGGCCGCACGATCGACCTGGGCGTCTACGCCCGCGCGTCGATCGTCGAGCACCTGGATGCCGACGAGATCATCGACATCACGCGCCGTGGCTTCGAGTTCTTCGAGGGCGCGTACGGCATCGCCTACCCCTTCACCAAGTACGACCAGATCTTCGTGCCCGAGTACAACGCGGGCGCCATGGAGAACGCGGGCTGCGTCACCTTCCGCGACGCCTACGTGTTCCGCACGCGTCCCACCGAGGCTCAGATGGAGGCTCGTGCGAACACGATCCTGCACGAGCTGGCGCACATGTGGTTCGGTGACCTGGTCACCATGAAGTGGTGGAACGACCTGTGGCTCAACGAATCCTTCGCCGAGTTCATGAGCCACCTGGCTCTGGCCGAGGCCACCAAGTACACCGAGGGCTGGACCGGGTTCATGGTCCGCAAGGACTGGGGCCTCAAGCAGGATCAGCTGCCCACGACGCACCCGATCACGGCTGAAATCCGCGACCTGGCCGACGTCGAGGTCAACTTCGACGGCATCACCTACGCCAAGGGCGCCTCCGTACTGCGCCAGCTCGTCTCCTACGTGGGCCGCGACGCTTTCTTCGCTGGCCTGCACGAGTACCTGACGAAGCACTCCTACGCCAACGCGACGCTGGACGACCTGCTCTCCGAGCTGGCCGCGGCCTCGGGCCGCGACCTGGCCTCGTGGTCGAAGGTGTGGCTGGAGGAGGCCGGCGTGACTCTCCTGCGTCCGGTCATCACCACGGCCGAGGACGGCACGATCGAGCGCCTCGAGATCACCCAGGAAGCCTTCTCCGAGGGCGCCTCCCTGCGCCCGCACCGCATGGGTGTGGCCGGCTACTCGCTGACCGAGGAGGGCACGCTGGCGCAGGTCTTCCGCGAGGAGCTCGACGTCGACGGCGCCTCCACGGTGGTCGAAGCCGCCGCGGGTATCGCCCGTCCGGACTTCATCCTCGTCAACGACGGCGACCTCGGCTACGCCAAGGTACGCCTCGACGAGCAGTCCCTGGCCTTCGCGGTCGCTAACATCACCAAGTTCACGGATTCGCTGACCCGCGGCGTCGTCATGGCCTCCGCGTGGGACATGACCCGTGACGGTGAGATGCCGGCTCGCGATTACCTGAACCTGGCGCTGCGCGCGGTGCCCGTCGAGGACAACATGAGCCTCCTGACGCTCACCCTGCGTCACATCGACGAGGCCGTACGTACCTTCGTTGCGCCCCAGTACCGTGCCGAGGCCACCGAGGACACGGGCCGCCGTCTGCTCCTCCTGGCTCGCACGGCTGCCTCCGGTTCTGACGCACAGCGTATGCTCGTCGCTGCAGCAGCCCGCAACGCGACCAGCCCCGAGCAGTTCGAGGCCATCCGCGCACTCTACGACGGGACCCAGACCCTCGATGGCCTGGACCTCGACGTCGACCTCAAGTGGGGGCTGCTGATCGCCCTCGTGCGCGGCAACGCCGCCACCGAGGAGGACATCGCGGCTCTGGAGGCCACCGATGACACGATGACCGGTCATCAGAACGCCGCCGCCGCTCGTGCGGCTCGCGCACGCGAGTGGATCAAGGCTGACGTGTGGGACAAGGTCCTGACCGACACCTCGATCCCCAACGACACTCGCTGGGCGATGATCTCTGGCTTCTGGGCGCAGGCGCGCTCCAACCCGTCGGCCTACGCGAGCTACGTGGGCGAGTACTTCGAGGCCCTGGCTGGCATCTGGGAGACCTTCACCTTCCACACGGCCGAAGACCTCACGACGCTGCTCTTCCCGAACGCCATCGCGGGCTACGCCCCCGAGGTCGACGTGGTTGCGTCGGGCCAGGCCTGGATCGAAGCTCACGCGGATGCGTCCGCCGGCACGATCCGCATCATCCGCGAGCTCATCGACGTGTGCGAGCGTCAGATCGCCAACCAGGCGGTGGACGCGGGCTGATCAGCCTGTCTAAGACGTGAGGGGGCGTGGCCGCATGGCCACGCCCCCTCACGTCTATCCATAGCACTGCGCGCCCCAACTCCCCTACTCGGCTGAAGCTAACACCGGCCGCGAGTCATAGACAAAATCGGGCCCGGTCCCACAGGACCGAACCCGACGAGCAATCGACGGATTATAGGACAAAACGTGTTGGTTGGGGGTTAGTCCCAGGTGTTGTGGTAGGGGGTGGTGTGGTGGAGTTCGTTGAAGCATATTGCGTCGCCCCAACCGGGGATGATGCCGGTGGCTTGGTGGGTTTGACAGGCTTGGTACCAGGCATTTTCGAGGGCTTCATCGGTGGGCATGGTCGCCAGGATCATCGCTGCTGGCTGCGGGTGGGGACAGTGGGTGTAGCACCACCAGAACACGGCTTTCATGCGTCGGGTCAGGCACATGCCGCGGTGGTCGCGCAGCATCTGGCGTAATTGGGCGTTCATGCTTTCGACCTGGTTGGTCATCGCGGGCATCGGATCGTCCCAGGTGGGGTCCAGGTACGTGAACAACAGGCCTTGCCTGATGAGCTTGTTGAGGCTGTTACGAGCCCGTACAAGCCTGTCATGGGCGTATTCCATCCCCCTCAGGCCTGCGCGTTTTCTCCTCCAGGAAGCCCTTCCAGCGCGTGCACCACCCCTGGTAGGCGCCTATCCATTCCTGAGCGTCTTCTCGGCCCTCCACGCGCAAGAGTTGTTGCCCAAGAGCGTATAAGCCTTGTGAGGCCTCCAGTTTGGGGCGCGTTGTGGTGGCTTGGCGAATGCGGCAATACGCATGGAAGGTGAGTAGTGTCCCGCATAGTGGTGTAACCGTGTGGTGGTCGGCCAGACGTTCTTGCACGCCCTGGCAACGCCACTGCCCCCGTCGGTGATGACCAGGGCCGGGGGCGCGATCGGGCTCATGAGCGCGCCCCAGGCCCGGGAATTCTCACTCCTGGCCGCGTACCAGCCCAGCACTGAATCGGGTGTTTGAGCGATGAGGACTACGGCGCCGCGGCCCAGGTGGATACCGTCGACGAAGATGACGTCATGAACCTCATCGATGATCGGGCTGAACGGCCATAACTGCCACAACGGCTCACAACGCCTGCGAAACGAGCGGCCCCCACCCGGCATGTCCGCCTGACGGCGCCTCCCCAGCAGCCACGCCAAGAACTCATCCACATGCTTGGCCGTGGAATTAATGCGGCTGACCTGGCTGATATTGCACGGGGTGCAGCGCCATCGCTGCGCCCCTGAAGCTGAGTGTCCATACCTGGTCATCACTCGCCCGCACACCGGGCATTTTGGGGTATTCATACCCCCACGATGAAACAACCACCTTCAATGTGGATTTTCCCGCACCAGCAAGCCGAAAAGTCACCACAAAACCAACACGTTTTGTCCTTTAACCCTGAATGCCCACCTAACAGATGGACGACGCGCGCCATGAACGACCATCGAGCGCCAACACATCAAGCAAACGACCCGTCCAGAAACAACAAAAAACCGACACTCGCAAGTCGAGTGCCGGGATTTTCTGTGGAGCTAGGGGGATTCGAACCCCCGACCTCTTCCATGCCATGGAAGCGCGCTACCAACTGCGCCATAGCCCCGTTATTTAGTTCGTCGCCCTGGCGACCTGATAAATAATAGCGGACGGCCGAAGGCTGACGCAAATCCAATTCAGTGCCCCTCGTCACAGCTGAGAAAAACCCTGGAATCCTGCGGCAACGAGGGGCCAATGGAAGGTTATGCCCCCAGAATGTCCTCACGTGAGCCGATGTTATGGGAGGCGAGCCGCCACCCGCTGACCGCTGCGCTCTTGGACGTCGACATTCCTACGGGCACGAGCTCCGACCAGTGGCAGTTATCCACACCGCGCAGCCCGTTGAAGACAGCTGGATCCAACCCCAGGAGGGAGACAATGCCACGCGCAATAGCAGAACCGTGCGAGACCACGATCAACGATTGGTCGTCGCGGCAGGCCCGAGCAGCCTCCAGAACAGCATCACGCACACGTTCACCCACGACCTCAGAGCGTTCAATCTCCGCGAGCTCACATTCCCCGTCTGCCCGATACTGCGCAAAGGCCTCGGGCTGCTCTCGAGCAATCTCCTCGTAGGTCTTTCCCTCGAAACTCCCATAGGAGCGTTCCGTGAGTCGTTCGTCGATCTCCGGGCCCTCGCACGGGTACCCAGCGATATCAAAGACGCGCGCAACGATCCGCGCAGTATCGACCGCGCGACCCAGGGGTGAGCTCACAATGCGCACTCCCCCATCGTTGTAGCTGCGCCCGTCCTCAGCGGCAAACATGCCCACCTCGGCACTCGGTTCGCACAGGCGACTCACGAGTACGCCGGCAGCACCCGCCGCTTGGGATCGCCCAGCCTCGTTCAGCGGCTTATCGATGCGTCCCTGGAATCGCCGCGCCAGGTTGAAGTCCGTCTGCCCGTGA
The DNA here is from genome assembly GCA_938041695.1 of uncultured Actinomyces sp. Lineage (GTDB taxonomy): Bacteria > Actinomycetota > Actinomycetes > Actinomycetales > Actinomycetaceae > Pauljensenia. Next base: position 5,268 of record CALISI010000006.1, on the reverse strand, counting down.
CGCAGTAGGACGATCCTCGAGGCGCTCACTGCGCAGCCCCCGCTCCGTGTGTTGCCGCACGCTGCGCAGCTGCCGTACGAGCCTCATCGGTATCAACATCGATGGGTACGGCCGGGCAGTCGCCCCACAGACGCTCAAGCGCATAGTATTCGCGTTCGTCCTCGGACAGCACGTGTACGAGCAGCTCCGAATAATCCAGGAGCACCCAGGTGCCCTCCGCGCGCCCCTCGATGTGGGCGGGACGGCGGTGATGCTCGGCCCAGATGCGGTCCATGATGTCCTCGGCGATGGCACGCACCTGACGGTCCGTCGGGGCCGAGACGACCACGAAGGCATCCGCCAGGGCGAGCTTGCTGGTCACGTCAACGAGGACCGGGTTGATACCGCCACGGTCGTGCGCGGCGCGAGCAACAAGGCTCGCCAGTTCTGCGGTAGCGTCGGGAAGGCTCACGTTTCTCCTTGGGTCAGGACCGGTACAGGCCGTACTTGTTGATGTATTGGACGACGCCGTCGGGCACGAGGTACCACACCGGCTTGCCCTCTTCGACGCGCGTGCGGCAATCGGTCGATGAGATTGCCATGGCGGGAACCTCAAGCAACGACACAGACTCGTGCGGCAGGCCGGGGTCAGACAGGTTGTGCCCGGGACGAGTCACACCGATAAAGTGCGCCTGCTCAAAAAGCCTATCGGCATCCTTCCACTGCGCAATCTGCGCCAGGGCATCGGCACCCGTAATGAAGTAAAAATCAGAGTCGGGGTACTCGCGAGACAGGTCCGCCAGGGTATCAATCGTGTAGGTCGTACCCCCACGGTCAATGTCAACACGAGACACGGCGAAACGCGGATTCGACGCAGTGGCAATCACCGTCATCAGATAACGGTGCTCGGCCGGGGTCACCCGACGCCCCGCTTTGAAGGGCTGCATCGCGGCCGGGACAAACACGACCTGGTCGAGGCCGTAGACGTCCATAACCTCAGACGCGGCTACGAGGTGACCGTGGTGGATCGGATCGAAGGTACCGCCCATGATGCCAATCGCCCGGCGCCTGCGAAGCGCGCGGGGCGGGTGAGGAGGCAAGGCCGGTGCAGCGGTCGCCCCTGCCGTGGCCTCGGTGGTCTTTTCGATCGCAGCCTCCCCCGAGGCCGCGGCAGTCTGCTTGTCGTGCTCACTCACGGGCGGATCGTTCCCTCTCCCTCATAAATCCATGTGGTGGTCGTCAGCTCGGTGAGCCCCATCGGGCCGCGCGCGTGCAGCTTCTGCGTTGAAATACCGACCTCGGCGCCCAGGCCCAGCTGCCCGCCATCCGTAAAACGCGTCGAGGCGTTCACAGCAATAGCGGCGGCGTCAACACCCGAACGGAATGCCCGTACGGCAGCAACGTCCGAGGCGACAATACCCTCCGTATGACCGGTGGAGTATCGACGAATATGCTCGATCGCCTCATCGATATCAGCAACGACCCGCACTGCCAGATCCATCGAGAGGTATTCCGTCCCCCAGTCGGCCTGCGTCGCATCGACGATCATGTCCGCGTCGATGGAAGGCTGGCCGTCAACGATGGCGCGGGTGGCCTCGTCGGCGTGGATCGTGACACCCGCCGTCGTCAGGCGCGTGATCGCAGCAACCAGGAAGCGCTGGGCGACATCGGCATGCACCAGGAGTGTTTCCGCCGCGTTGCATACACCCACGCGCTGCGTCTTCGCATTCATGATGATGGCTTCGGCGGCCTCCAGGTCGGCAGAGGCATCGACGTAGACATGGCAGTTGCCGGTACCGGTCTCGATAACCGGGACGCGCGACTCCTCCACGACGGCGTTGATGAGCCCTGCCCCACCGCGCGGAATCAACGCATCAATCGCGCCGCGAGCACGCATCATCGCACGAGCCCCCGCACGTCCCCACGGATCGACGGTCGTAATCGCATCGGCAGGAAGCCCAACGGAAGCCAACGCATCGCGGCACACCTCGATGAGGACACGATTGGAGGACTGGGCGGCACTACCACCGCGGAGGATTACCGCGTTACCGGCCTTGAGTGCCAGGGTTGCAGCGTCAATCGTGACATTGGGACGTGCCTCGTAGATGATGCCAACGACGCCCAGAGGCACGCGTTCCTGCGTGACACGCAGACCGATATCCGTGCGCATACCGCGAACGACTTGACCGACCGGGTCAGGAAGACCCGCAATCTCCCGGACGGCGTCAGCGATACCCCGGATACGCTCGGGTGTCAGCGCGAGGCGGTCCAGCAGCCCCTCACTCATCTGCTCAGCGCGACCGCGCGCCACGTCCTCGGCGTTGGCAGCCAGGATCTGCTCACTGCGCTCAATAAGCGCGGCCGCAATCGCCTCGAGACTGTGATTCTTCGCCTGAGTGGTCACATTCGCGAGAACGCGAGCAGCCGCGCGGGCGGCATCGGTCACCTGGGAAATATCTGCAGCAGTATTCACTCGGCCATGATGACACACGTCAGCCCGTGGGGCCGCGTCAGTCAGCGCTCAGCGCAGAAAATGCGTCACCCAACACCGCCAAATCATCGCGGTGAATCGCAGGTCTCGGATGCTCGTGCCCCGCAGCCTCCAGCTCTGCCGTCCCCGAGCCGGCGATCTGCGCCAAGGTGTCGGAGTCGTATCCTGACACGCCGCGAGCAACAAGCCCCGTCGGAGATGCCACGTCCACGACGTCGCCGGCATCAAAGTGGCCGAGCACGGAACGCACACCCGCAACCAACAGAGACTTCTTGCCGACCGTAATCGCCTGCGCGGCACCCTCATCAACGATGATTTCGCCGCGCGACGGTGCCACGTGTGCGATCCAGAGGCGGCGCGAGGCCGGACGCTCCTGGGAGGGCTCGAACCACGTTCCCACGCGCTGGCCTGCCAGCACTGCCTCGAGGGCATCAGCGCTGGCAAGCTGGACGCCGATGCCACTCGTCGTTGCGAGCATCGCAGCCTGCACCTTTGTTGCCATGCCGCCCGTACCCACGCGCGATCCCGCGCCGGTCACGAGCACGCTCATGAGATCGTCCGCACTAGCCACACGCGTGATCAGCTCCGACCCCGGGTGCTCAGGCGGAGCCGTATAAAGACCGTCGACATCAGTGAGCAGAACGAGAGCATCAGCCTTAATCATCTGCGCAATGAGGGCAGCGAGGCGATCATTGTCGCCGAAGCGCAGCTCTCGGGTGGTCACCGCATCATTCTCGTTGAGAATCGGAACGACGCCGAGGCCGAGGAGGCGCGTCAGCGAGGCTCGCACGTTCGTGTAGTGGTCACGGCGCATGACGTCGTCCGTGGTCAGCAGCACCTGGGCGGCATCGAGGTGATGCGCCTGGAAAGCAGCGGTCCACCGCGCCATCAGGAGCCCCTGCCCCATCGCCGCCGCGGCCTGCACGCTCGGCAGGTCCTTCGGTTTCGACGTGAAGCCGAGCGGATCAAGCCCGGCAGCGACCGCGCCCGACGACACGATGACGACCTCGCGGTCTGCCCCGCGCCAGCGCGCAACAAGGCGCGCGACAGAGTCGATCCGGTTGAGATCCAGACCGCCATCTTCTCGCGTCAGTGACGACGAGCCGATCTTCACGACGATGCGCGAGGCCGACGACACTCCACTCATGACTGATCCGAGGCGTCGTTCCAGTGGCCTGCCTGACGCTCGGTCCACAGCTCGTCACGAGCAGCGGTCTTGGCGTCCATGACCTGGTGGTACACCTCGCGACGTTCCTTGCGGCTCGGACGCGCGTTCTGGTCGAGACGCAGGTCCGTGCCACGCGAGCCCAGCAGCTCGGGACCGGTCGTCAGAGTCGGCTCCCAGTCGAAGACGACGCCCCCATCGAGGTCGCCGATCACAACGGTATCGCCGGCAACCGCACCGGCCTTCATCAGCTCATCCTCGACGCCCGCCGCGTTCAGACGATCCGCGAGGTAACCCACGGCCTCGTCGTTGGCGAAGTCGGTCTGGCGCACCCAGCGCTCCGGCTTATCGCCACGCACCTGGAACACGTCCTCCCCATCCTTGCGGGTCTTACGCACCGTAATCTCCACGCTGCGCCCGACAGCCTTGGGACGGATGACGGGACGGGCAGCCTCGAGGGCGGGACGCTTCGCGCGCTCCTCCTCAACGATGCCGGCCAGAGCAAAAGACAGCGCCTTGAGTCCCTCGTGGGACACGGCGGACACCTCGAAGACGGGCCAGCCAAAAGACTCCAGATCCGGACGCGTAATCTCAGCGAGATCACGACCATCCGGAATATCGATCTTGTTGAGAACGATGACGCGCGGACGCTGCATGATCGGCACGTAGCCCTCCACCTGCGTCAGGTCTCCCTGGTACGCTTCCAGCTCGGCCTCGATAATGCGCAGATCCTCGACGGGCTCGCGATCAGTCTCGAAAGCAGCGGTGTCCAGGACATGCACGATGACCGCACAGCGCTCAATGTGGCGCAGGAAGTCCAGGCCAAGGCCTCGTCCCTGCGATGCACCGGGAATCAGGCCGGGAACGTCTGCGACCGTGTAACGCGTGTCACCAGCCGACACGACGCCCAGGTTCGGGACCAGCGTCGTGAACGGATAATCCGCGATCTTCGGACGTGCCGAACTCATCGCGGCGATCAGTGAGGACTTACCCGCCGACGGAAAGCCCACGAGAGCCACGTCCGCGACGGACTTCAGCTCAAGGATCACGTCCCGTTCCTCGCCGGGCTCACCGAGCAGTGCGAAGCCGGGGGCCTTACGAGCCTTCGACGCCAGGGCGGCGTTCCCCAGACCACCGCGGCCGCCTTCAGCGACCACGTAGCGCGCTCCCGCACCCGTCAGGTCGGCGAGCAGCTCACCCGACATCGACTTGACGACCGTGCCCTCGGGGACCGGAAGGATAATGTCCGCTCCGGTCTTGCCCTGACGGAAGTCACCCATTCCGGGCGTGCCGTTATCCGCGCGACGATGCGGGCTTCGGTGGTAGTTCAGGAGCGTGGTCTCCTGCTCGCTCACCTCCAAGATGACCGAGCCACCATTGCCGCCGTCACCGCCGTCGGGGCCAGCCAGCGGCTTGAACTTTTCACGCTTAATCGAGGCAACGCCGTTACCACCGTTACCACCGATCGCGTGCAGAGTCACGCGATCCACGAAGTCTGCCACTGTTGCTCCTGACGACTGAAATGAATGTTGAAAAGGGCGCCCGGCAACGCCGGACGCCCTTTATGCGCGCGGTCTCAGGCAGAGACCGGCGAAACGCTGACGACCTTGCGATCGCGCTTGCGGCCGAACTC
>CALISI010000005.1 GCA_938041695.1 uncultured Actinomyces sp. | reverse complement strand
CCGCAATCCCAACCTAAACCCGGAACTTAAGCACCACGTTCGTGACCTATAGTCCCCATTTTTGTCGTTGTGCGAGCATTTCTGCTTGTTGGTTCTTGCTTGGTCTCGGGCCACCTGACTGACGTCCTCCCACCGTTGCGTGGCCTGCCTGCTCGTCGTCCGCGCCGCTCAGTGGCGTGCTCCCGTGCCAACAGCATTGCGCTTACCGGGTCCATGACCAGAAGCGTGACCGTGTTCCGGATGCAGAGCAGCATCAGCAGGTGGAAGCATTCAGCTGTCTCCCGGCCGATGAGAAGCATGATGATGCTTCCGGCCGCGTGATCCGGGACGACCAGGAACATTGCTGGCGTACACAATTTCGTGCCGCGCCGCTCGCGAATTGCGTTTAGCATGATGCTGGTCGGGATGTGCCGGTGTAGGAAGTTTCGCGTGTGGATGCTGACAATCCAGATTAGGTGAAGCATAAGCGCAGCCTTCTCCTCGCACTCGCAACGAAGAAATAGAAAGGACCGTTCCGGCTGAAGGTGTCACTTCATCCACGCATCCAAGGGTGGACTACCAGATAGAGGCCGCCCGCGTCAAGGGTGCCCCTGCCTGGTGAACTTCGGATGAACGCTCTAGAAGCGTGCCTCCGCTTGTGGGTGACGTATCCGTCAGCATCACAGCCTTAGGGCCATAGACTTGAGCTGCCAATGCTGGCATGGTCGCCCACTCTGAAAGTGGAAGTTATACTCATCGCAACTCTGCAGATGCCGCCGCTTCCCAACTCTGAGCGTGGGGCTCTGAAAACAAAACTGCCGGACGGGGGCGGCCCCGCAGGACACGCAGGCTGGTTTCGTTGACATTACTAGCTCGCCCTTGGGATAATGTCCAAGTAGTTTCTAGGAGCACGCCTGCTCGTGCCGGAGCGTACGAGTCGAAGGAGTGCTGATGGGCGCAAGGACGATACACCCGTTCCCTGCTAGGATGGCACCGGAAATCGCTATTGACCACCTTGGTTCTGCGGCAGATGAGGAGCTAGTGGTCTTGGACCCGATGTGTGGGTCTGGAACTGTTCTTGCTGCAGCGGTCACCAGAGGTCATTCTGCGCGGGGTTTCGATGTCGATCCCTTGGCGGTCCTCATGAGTTCGGTCGCGACAGGACCCGTCGACACCGAGAAAGTAGTCGCCCAAGCTGAACGTGTTTGTGCGCGTGCGCGTGAATCCAGCGTGGACACACCCCGTTGGGATGACCCGGAGACACAGAAGTTCGCCGAGTACTGGTTTGCAGCGCCACAACGTTGTCAACTCAACCGTCTCTCCCGTGAACTGGATGAGATCGATGACGATGCTGTGCGGCGGGCACTCCAAGTGGCCCTGAGTCGGACCATCATTACGAAAGCCCCTAAGGCTTCGCTGGCTGCCGACACTTCGCACAGCAGGCCGCATCGTGTTGTGGTCGAATCCAGTTACGACGTATACCGCGGATTCGAAACCTCTGTTGCCAGTCTTAAGAAGTTACTTGATGAGCGATCTCTCGTGGGGCAGGCAGAAGTGCGCAGGGGGGATGCGCGTGCCCTCGACCTGCCCGATTCATCGGTCGATCTGGTCATCACCTCGCCGCCCTACCTAAACGCGATCGATTACCTTCGCGGCCACAAGATGTCGCTTATCTGGTTCGGTCATACCATTCCCGAATTACGGAAGATCCGCTCGAATAGTATCGGGGCGGAACGCGCGCTGAAAGGAAATGCTCTGGACCAGGTTGCGGATATGGTGCAGTACACAGTGGACTCAGTCAATTCCCCCGACAAACTTCCTATGGCGACGATCAAGCGTTACGCTCATGATCTCGTGCTTTTTTCGCACGAACTTAACCGCGTATGTAAGAGCGGATCTGAGGTTGTTACAGTAATCGGTAACTCTACGCTACGAGGAAACTATATCCAAAATGATGTGCTTGTCCGAAAGGCGTACGAGGATACTGGCTTCGTCGTCGTGACACGAACCGAGCGTGAAATACCGGAGAATAGACGGTACCTCCCAGTGCGGACTATGAACCTCCAATCATCAATGGCGAATCGAATGCGGAGTGAGGTTGTATTGACCGTGAAGAAGCCATGAGTAGATTCTTCGAGTTGGGAAGTCTCAAGGACCAGATCAATGTGGAGATCAGTTTTCAGATCATTGCATTGTTCTCCGAAGGACTCTATAGCAGTCCGAACAAGGCGATAGAAGAGTTGGTCTCAAATGCTTTTGACGCTGATGCGACGTGCGTGCATACCGTGATGTCACCCGATCGGGCTGCGAGTGACGCGTCGATTGCGATCCTTGACAACGGAACGGGCATGGACGAGGCCGGACTCAAAGCCCACTGGATCGTCGGGAGGTCCCCAAAGGAACGCAAACGGCTAACAGACCGCGGTCGCCGTACCATTGGGAAGTTCGGCATCGGCAAGCTTGCAGCTTACATCTTAGGTAACCGCTTAACGCACATCACGAAGGCGGGTGGCAGATTCTTCTCGACAACCATGGATTTCTCGATGGTTCCCAAACCTGATGAGTCTGTGGGCGCCGCGTCGTCACCGGTTCAGCTTCCTCTTCACGAGCTCACTGAGGAGGAAGCGCGCAAAGCAGTTGATCCCTGGCTATCTGACGATACCGGCCGCGAGAACCTGACTCTCTTTGGGGATGAGGCCGAGGACTCGTGGACTGTGGCAATCATTAGCGACCTGAAGTCGATGGCAATTGAACTCTCCGTAGCTAAGCTTCGGTGGGTGCTGTCGACGGCCATGCCATTGCGCGACGACTTCTCCCTGTACATGAACGGTCAGAAAGTGGTCGCTTCGAAAGCGTCCGCGAATCAGGTCGGCACCTGGGTTCTCGGCAAGGACTTCTCATCCATTCCGAGTCCTGCTCCAAAGGAGCTGGATGTAGATGTGGACGAGAATGTGTCTCAAGCTGAGTACCAGCATTATCTCCTGGTCGACAAGCTTCTGGGCCCTGTTAGTGGATACCTTGAACTCTTCGAAGATCCCATTGATGGGGGAAAATCTGAAGCGGTTGGAAGGAGTAATGGCTTCTTCGTCTATGTCCATGGTAGACTTATCAACCCTGATGACTCGGGATTTGGAATTGATCGAAATAGCCTTCGCCACGGCACCTTTTCACGGTTCCGTTTGGTAATTAATATTGATCGTCTCGACGCTTCACTTAGGTCGAGCCGTGAGACTCTGCTCGCGGATCCTGTGGTTACGCGTACCCGTGAACTCCTCCGCGGTATCTTCAACTTTGCACGAACGAAACTGGACGAACACGAGACTAAAATTGTGTCAGAAAGAAGGGCATCGCAACGCTTCGCTGACAGTCCTGCGAGTCTCACGGAACGACCGATCTTACGCATGGTGGTGGACTCGTACGAAGAGAGGATTCGCTCCAGGCACCTCGTACCGATTGACAAGAAACATTTTCCGACGGTTGAGGATCTGCGTGCTTTTCTCGAGAGCAATATCGATAATAAAGGAGGGCTCATTGGTGATGTCGTGTACGAAGACCTCGGTACGTCACTTCCAATGGCGATGCTGGACAGCGTGAGCAGACAACTCTCGATCAACCTTGAGCATCCCTTTGTTGCGCACTTTGCTGATGAGTTTAACGATCGCAAGAAGAATCTCCCCCTGGAACTTTTCGCAATGGCGGAGATTCTCCTTGAGGCGGGAATTCGTGACGCAGGCCTAGAGGATTCCGCGGTTTCGACCGTTCTAGACTCTCGCGACGAACTACTTCGCCATCTTGCGCGATCGTCGGGTGCGCGCAACTCAATCACCGTTGCACAAGGACTGATGGCATCACTGACTAGTGCCAAAGAACTTGAGCTTGCGCTGGTCGAGGTATTCCAGCAACTCGGTTTCGAGGCCATTCCAAAAGCGGCGAAGGATGAGCAGGACGGCCTCGCGGAAGCATTCCTGCCTGTGGATAAGCATGGAAATGGACCGTATCGAGTCTCACTCGAGGCTAAGAGTAAAGAGAAACCCGGCGGAAAAGTTAAGAAGAGCGCTGTCGAAGTGTCCACTATTGCGCGCCACCGTGATGAAGCGGAGTGCGATTTTGCGATCGTTGTTGGACCGGACTTCGAAACCGGCACCGATGACAATGGTGCGGTTATGCGGGAGATCCGCGCTGATCGGGATAAGAATCCGAACAAGGGCATCACCCTCATGCGTGCGAAGGACTTGGCGAGGCTGGTGCGGCTGGCACCGATCAAGCGTGTAAATCTGGCAATGATTCGCGAACTGCTCGCCACATGTCAAAGTCCAGCAGAAGCAGAGAAGTGGGTCAGTGGGGTTGAGCGGAAATACACTGAACCCAGCCCTCATCAACAGATCTTGGAGACAGTGTGGAAGATCCAACAGGATGATCGAGATCATACCGTGGACTATGGTTCACTTAGAACCGCGCTCCGCTACGAGAAACATATGACGATTGATGATACTGTATTGCGTGATGAGTGCTTGGCATTAAGTCGAATGGCTCCTGGTTACTTCGTAGCCCGTGAAGACCGAGTGGAGCTCAACATAAAACCGGAGAATGTGCTTAACATGATTCATGCGTATGTTGATGATTTGCCTCAGGCAGATGGGGAGTAGAATAAAGAAGTCGACTGTCATCTGTTTGTCGGTATATGACATCGGGTTACTCTGAAGTAGTAGGATCTGGTGCCTGTGAGTGATGAGGTCGGGGCCAGTGTACTCTGCAGATCGGAAAGTGCGCCGTCCGCGATGGAGTAAGTGCTTGGAGGCAGGATTTCGCAGGTGGGCGCAGGTATCTCTGTTCAAACCGTCGCACCCCCAAATGTGAAGAGCCACTTTATCTGGACGATAGAGGAGACGTTTCGCTCGCGAAGTTGCGTATTCATCGGTTCATTGGGCCGCGCTCACTGCAAGATAAAGAGGTGTCCGAGTTACTCGAGCCAGGCATGTCTTGAGATGTCTTGTCTGATGTGGTGTCCGCAATGATGTGGAAAAGCAAGTGATGATTCTGTCTGGCGCTTGAGGCTAAGCGCGTCATACTTTCTCAGCCTACTAACTGAGCTCACGTTTATGAGTGGGGGCAATTCCTTAGTGTGGTGGCTATTCCCGTGGTGGTTTGCGATGTGGGCTTCACCCGACAAGGCCCGCCTGCGGGCGCGTGGTTTGTGTCCCCGGCCGTGTTGCTGAGGAAGCCCGGTAGCAGGCACACCTGCTGTCGCGCGGATCAAACCCGTTTGGTGGATGATCGTTCCTGTGGGGTGGAGGGGGGCGATGGTCCGGCCCACGCACGGAGGGCATTCAGTCTCACCTCATGCGCGTGGAGGGCAACGCCTTGAAACTCGGGGGAGGGAACGATAAGGAGAAAGTCGGGAATGATGGGGAGAACAAGTGCCAGGCCGCCAATGAGAGTGTGGAGACCCGTCTCAGCGTCGCTGAGGAAGCGAGACGCGGAAGTGGGGCACGCGCATCGCACAGGTTCCCCGCTATCTGTCGGCACGACAACCTTACGGCTGCCCGCTTCGCCCTATGCACCAAAGCGATCACGGTATTTGTTCCACAGGTCGCGCAGCTTCTTGCCGTCGGACTCGCGGATGAAGACATCGAGGGCCGCGGCGCTACCGTTGCCGGTGAGGGCGCTGACGGCAGCAGAGGGAGAAGAAACCTCTTGGCCGTTATGCAGCACGATCGTTCCTTCAGGTGAGATCGTCACGACGTAGACGTTCCCGAGGTTTCGCCGTCGCCAAATGAACGTGTCTCCTGGAGCGATGATCCCGGTTGCGACGACATCTGCGAGTCGAACCTGGCGGCCGCGAGCAGCGGAACGTTTATCGACGGCGGCCTCCAGCTCGGCGCTGGTCAGACGCGAGAGGTCGATGTCATCCGAATCTCGGCGAATATTCCAGTAGTCCAAGATGAGGCGCATCAGGTGTCGTTGGCGCTTCTCAAGGGCGGCTTCGTGAATCTCCCCCCGGTCGGACGGCAAAGCGCCGACCTCGGACATACCGACGATGGGAACCTCATGACACGCGCGCGACACTGTATCCCAATCGGGTGCCTGGTTGATGGTGCGCGACTTGAGGGTCGTCAGGATGAGGCCGCCGAGACGTTTATTCCATGCTTGTGCGTCGATGCTCTCGTGAACGCCACGGATCTGCTTCGTTGGGAGTCCGGCCAAGACCCCCAGACTGCGCGGTAGTCCTTGAGGAAAAGACCGCCGTTCGGCAACCAGCGCGTGGTAGAGGAGGATCTTGCGAATCGACGACTGGGGGAGTGGGCGGGCGATTGTAGCGGCCGCGCGGTGGCGAATGTCGTCGGGGACGGAGCAAGCAATATCGACCGGCTGGCCGTCTTCGATAGCGCTGATGAACCGGGTAACGATGACGGCACGTGTCCCGGGCACGACGCGCGCCGCAATCGCCGTCCCGTACACGCGCTCAAGGGACGTGAGAAGCTCTCGAACTTCCTCGCTGCTTCGATTCGCGCCCAGGATGTACATTGCCGCAGGCTTCCAGTCAGCAGAGTCGTAAAGTCGTAGTAGTTCCAGCGGGGTGGCTGCGGGGTGCTCGGCAAGTGGCGCCAGCGTAGCCAGTGCGTAGGCTCGAGCATTGGGAACCAAGACCTCGTCAATGAACTGCTCGCCGTTCTTGGTTGCGAAAAAGGGAGTGAGTACCTCCTCGGAAAAACAGTCGATCAGAGCGCGTTTTGCGGGTGAGCGGAGTATGAGTGTCAGGAGATGCCCGAAGAATGCGTCGGGGTTGTCGGTTGCCAGCGAATTGATGGCATCCTCCCACAGGGCTGCGTAACGCGGCCTGTTGCCTGGGGAGACGTGAGACAGAACGTGAGCTTTGAAGATGTCGGTCGCTGCGAGGGGGACACCTCGGGTGTTGAGAACGGAAAAGATGCGGTGCGCAGCCTGGTAGGAATCAGTTGTCACCTCAATAAGAGAGACCTGCAGCATGAGGTACTGAACGAAAGTTTGAGTTTCCTCGGGAGGCAGTACGTCGGGATCGTCCAGCGCGTCGAGCATCGCCCGCGCGTTGTCGTGGATTCGACGCACAGACGTGGGGGTCAGGCTGTTCGCGTCGACATCAAGGAGAGAATCAATGTTGTCTCCGACAATAAACGTGTCGAAGAAGTGGCGGTCGCACTCGTGGACGGATAGGCGAGGTCTTTCGTCCAGACCTTTAATCCGTGACTCGGGGATGCTGAGGAGTTGTCCGATTTCGGCGTGTAAACCGGCGTCGGTGCCGGCCAGGTGTCGCAGAAGTGCGACGAGGATGCACAGGGTGGTGAGGCGCTGCTGTCCATCGATAATGTCAACATTGTCGCCGCCCGGGTGATCGACGAGGACAATCGATCCCAGGAAGTAGTCGCCGTCGTTCATGCGCCAGGCATCTAACAGGTCGTTGACGAGTGCAATCGCTTGCTGTTCTTCCCACACGTAAGGGCGTTGGAAGTCTGGGATCTGGTACTGCCTGTTTCCTGTGAGCAGCTGTTCGATGGTCTTCTGGCTCGTCGAGAGGGTCATAACGCTACATCCTCATAGTGACAGAAACTACTTCGTGAGGAAGTATAACGAGATTTGCTCGGTATGTGTCCGTACCAATGAAGGCCGGGGTTTTTCCGCTGTTTTGTTCGGTTATGTGCACGGGCGAACGGCTATAGCATGGAGGGGTGAGCGCGGGGTGTCGCGGTCAATGCGGCCGGAGAAAATGAGGGGCGTCGATGGATACCATCAGGAAAGCGGATAACCGCCGCGGGCGGATCGCCTACGAGGTTGCGGGCCTTGCGTGGCTCGCCGAGGCCTCGGACCCCGGGGCAGCCGTCGTGCCCGTCCTCGATCATGGCGCGACGTGGCTCGAAGAACCCCGGCTGGCCTCCATCCCTCCAACGTTGAAGGCCGCCGAAGAGTTCGGGCGGGCCCTCGCCCACACGCACGCCGCTGGCGCACCCCACCTGGGCGCGCCGCCGCCCGGGTTCGAGGGCAGCGGGTGGATGGGGGAGGCTCACCTGACCTTGCCTCGGCATGCCCACAATGACGACAATGGCGACGGACATCATGCGGGCATCGGTGTGCCCAGTGATAACGCTTATCCCGAGCGATCCGCGAACGGTGAGGCAGCGCAGAAACGCGCCCCGGCCTCGTCCGACTCCTGGGGCGCCTTCTACGCGCGCGAGCGCATCGCCCCCTATCTTGACGACCGCACCTTCGCGGCCGCCGAACGAACGCTCATCGAAAAACTTTGCGAGCGCCTCGAATCGGGCGTTCTCGACCACGGTCAGCCGCGCCTCGTCGCCGACGCGATCGCCGAGCAAAGGGATGTGGGTGCCGCCCGCACCCATGGCGACCTGTGGAGCGGCAACGTCATGTGGACACCGGAGGGGGCCGTCCTTATCGACCCCGCCGCCCAAGGCGGACACGCCGAGGAGGACCTCGCGACCCTCGCCGTCTTCGGATGCCCACACTACGACCGCATCCTCGCCGCCTATGACGAGGCGTCGCCCCTGGAGGAAGGCTGGCGCGAACGCGTTGCCTTGCATCAGATGCACATCATCATGATTCACTGCGCGGTTTTTGGGCGTTCCTACGTTCCCGAGGCCGTCGCCATCGCGCGCAGGTACGCCTGAGTCCGGTCGGGGCGGTGCAAGCGCGTCGCACCGAGAGTGCTCGAGATGCAAGCGGCCGCGCGGGGTGGCGCTCGCGTTCGCGGACGAGGCCAGGGCGGTGGGTGGAGCAAAGGAGTCCTCATCCGGTAGGATGGCACCGCCCCAATAGCTCAGTCGGTTAGAGCAGCGGACTCATAATCCGTGGGTCGTCGGTTCAAGCCCGACTTGGGGCACCAATGCGTCGACATCTCGACGCCTGGCAGGTTTGAAGGGTGCGGGGATCCATCCGCCCATTCCGTCTGGGGTGGGCATGAGGTCTGCGGGCTCGATGCCAAAAAACATGGCGGTGCGCAGCACCTCGTCAGCTGACCATGAGACATTGCCTCGCAACTTCCGGCTCACCGACGATTTTGTCAGCCCGAGAGGCGTTGCGAGTTCCTGCGCCTGCATTCCGCGCGCGAAGATCTGCTGGTTGACGGCCAGGCCAATTGCCCTGTCCGCGCTCATCGTTCCAAGTTCTTGGGCTGCCATATCTGCAACTGTATCGATTTGGTGCAACTAGTGCAACTGTATCCATTGACAGCAACCGCATTGTGATAGATCATTACACTCATGAAGTCGCATTCAGTGCAACCAGATGAGTTGCTTAAAACTGGTCAAGTTGCTCAGCGCTACAGTGTGGCCGCAAGTACAGTGCGCCGTTGGGTCGCCGCGGGAAGGCTCCCGGCGACCCAACTGCCTTCTGGGCAGTTGCGTTTCTCAGCTCGGGCCGTCGAGGCAGCAATGCGTGAACTAAACGCAGAATCTGCGGGCAAGCCTAGGGCTCGGCCAGTGCCGGACGTTCCGTTACCTGGTTTGGGCGCGGCGGGGAGATGACTCATTGTGAGCATCTACGGTGTCGCTTGGGCGTTGGATCGGGTTCGTGGGATCTCGGTTGGCGCGAAGATCGTGTTGATCTCGTTGGCGGAGTTCGCTAACGAGCAGGATGTGACGTGGGTGTCGCGAGAGCGTCTCATTAGCCGTGTGGAGTGCTCGACGCGCGCGCTGAGTGGGTACTTCAAGGAGTTGGAGGCGTGCGGGGCGCTGACTCGCGAGGCGCGCTACGAGTGGTGCACATCCGAATCGTGCTCGCGCACGGGTGAGCATAAGCATCGTCGTGGCACTGTCTATCGCATTCATCCAGAGCTGCGTATTGACGTGCGCAAGGCCACAAGCGCAGAATCTGCGCCTGTGAGGGAATCGTTGGAATCTCAACGAAAGTCTCACAGTGGCAATATCTGCGCCAGTGAGGACACAGTGGCAAATTTACGTCGTTCACAGGCGCAGACGTCTGCGACCATTACTTATAGGAAAGAACCACCAATAGAACCACCAAACCTAACCCCCCCACCCCCTGTGGGTGAGGGTTCGGTTGGGTTAGGCAACGGCTACGCCGACCAAGTGGCTGTCGAGGGGGAGGCTGCGTCGCCGGTGGCGACGTCAGCGCCCCCAGAAGGTCGTAGGTGCTCTCAGGAGTCCACTAGGGGCACTAAGGGGTCAGGAAGCGATCAGGGTACTGAAAGTTCCTCTGAAGCTGATTTAGCGATCTTGGCGGCGTGTCTACCTGAGTCGATGCGACTGCTGGATGCGCGCGGTCTTGGTCTCGTGGTTGGTTTGCTGCGTGAACGGCTGGATGCCGGGTGGACCCCAGGGGAGATCAAGCGATTGTTGGATTCACCGTTGCCTGATCGCGTTGCTCGGATGTCGGGTCTTGTGGCCTCGCGGCTGCGTCGTCTGGTGGCTGTGGGGGAGTCTCCTCGGGCTCAGGCTGCGGCTGCCTCGCGTGAGCGTGAGCGCCTGGCAAGTGAGCGCGCGGCCGTGGCTACTGCTCGTGAAGCGCAGACGGCTCCGTCGTTGTTGCACATGCGGATTCATGACCTGGCGAAGGAGATGGCTCCGGGGTTGTCGCCCGCTCGGTGCGCAGTGGTTGAACTTGCGGTTCAGCAGGCTCTTGTGGATGCGTGGCGTCGTGAGAACCCTCAAGGAGGGAAGCCGTCACCGTCAGTGCTGTTGGAGGTGCTCGCAGCTTCGGGTGAGCAGATCGCGGGTCGCGTGATTGCTGAACATGTGGATGGGGAGGTGGCTTGAGATGGTGGATGTGGTCTTGTCTTGGCCTGCATGGGCCCGAGCTCAGCGAGGTTTGGGGGCTTCGGCCCGCGCGTGTTTGCGTGAGCTGGCTTCCTTAGCGGACGATCGTGGGGCCGCGATCGTGGAGATCAGCTGGTTGGCTGAGGCGACGGATCGGTGCCGCCGGACGGTGTGGCGTGGTCTAGCGGAGCTAGAGGATCGTGCGCTGATCGTGCGTGAGGAGCGCCGAGAGGCGGGGCACCGCGCGCCGTCACGATTCCAGCTGGTCCGTGACCCCGCGGTTGCTGTGGAGCGGACCCGTGATCGGATGCAGAGCCTGGGCGTCGTCGTCGACGTCTTCAGTGGAGGTGCGGTTGATCCGGATGACAACGAGGGGTTACGCGCTGTCCTTATTGAGGCGTGCCAGGCGGGCTGGGTTGGACGGGGGGCAAGCCGGTTAGCTGTGACGTTACTGGAGCACGGTCCCAAGCAGTTTGGGCGTCTGGCGGTTCGCCAGGCACGCTTCGAAGGAGAGGTGGTGTCAAACGCTTTGGCTGATGTCTTGACGTTGGCGTGGCTGGAGGCGCGTGCCTCCGCTGCGTCGATGATTCGTGCCCGCCGACCGTGGGCGGTGTGGTCGCGGGCCGTGGAGTGTGCAGTTGCGGAGGAGTCGTTGGCAAGCTTGGAGGACCGCAACGCTGTGACCACTGCGGGGGTTGTCCCTGAAGAGAGTGTGCCCCTCGCTGGTGGGGTGGGGGAGCTGTATGTGGGGATTGATGAGCTGACGGGACCGTTTGTGCGCGTCATTGACGCGTTGCGCGACGCGGGTATGCCGTCGACGCTCGCGTGGGCGGGCAGTGTGCGTATCGCGCAGATCGCTGCTCATGTCTCGGTTGCGAATGCTCACACGATGGCCGCGCGCGATGCCACGCTCGCCTCTCTTGGGGTGAGTCCTACAGCTGCGCGCGCGTGGATGACGCTCCTGGTTGGGTCACGGCGCGGGACGGTATTGAATGCTCTCGATGCCGAGCAGAAATCGCTGGCTGAACAGGCCGCTGTCGTCGCAGCCGCGTGGCGCAAGACATTGCTTATTGCGTAGGTCACATGGGTGTGGTTGAGGTGCCTGTCAAAAGTGTCAGGTAGCTCCACTTTCGTTGGATTTTCAGGGTTTTTATGGTTGGTCAGAAAATGTATGGCCGTCGATCTGCTGAATGTCTTTGATGATGTCGTCAATGAGTTCTTGGTCGTCGATGGTGGCGTCGTCTTCGGCCCATTCACTCTTGACGGTTATCTCGAGGCGCTGGAAGACACGCATGTGGGACATGTCGATGCCTTGGCGCATCGCTTTGTCGATGGCTTGTGCGATCGCGTAGGCGCGATCGGTTGAGGGCCATCCTGCGGTGTTGAGCTGGCCGCCGGCGCCGGGAGGGCGGCCGTCGAAGGTGACGGCCCAGTATTGGAGACGTTCAGGCTGGGAGTTGTGGTTCATGAGGGGCGCTCCAGGAGGTGTCAAACGATCTGTATTAATGATGCCATCTTGGCTGGTGGTCGGCGTACACGTCGTTGTGCGTGTACGTGCTGACGGATAGGGCGTAGTGAGAGGAGCGCACATGTCGTCTTATCCGGATCTAGGTCTGACCTCACCTGCACAAGAATCGTGGCAGGCCCCTAAAGGTTCGTCTGTGCCGATTCCACCCCCGCCAGCTGTGGCCGCTGCGCGCCCGTGGGCCCCGGGCGTCGATGGGCTTGCCGTTCGTCGGCACATCCGGCGCTCCGCCGTCGATGGTGCCCCTCTCCTGTGGATTGTGGGTGCCCACGGCGGCGCAGGAACCTCGACCTGGGCGTATCTGCTAGGTGCCGGTGATGCTGGTGTTGCGTGGCCGCAGCACGTCAACCCCACGAGAGCGCTGAGCATCGTGGTCTGTTGTCGCTCAACAGCCGCGGGCCTGCGCGCCGCTCAAGACGTCGGCATCGAATGGGCGTCAGGCGCCCTCCCTGGGCAACTCGTTGGCCTCGTTGTTGGGGCTGATGCCCCCGGGCGTCTCCCTCGTGAGCTCCGTGATCAACTCCAGATCACGTCGGGCGCATTCCCGCATTGTGCATTCGTTCCGTGGCAGGCGCAGTGGCGCTTCGCCAAGGAAAGCGACGTGAATGCTGATCATTCGCGCCGTATCACCAAGATTGCCGCCACCGTGGCGGCATGGACCGAAAGGACATTCAGATGATCATTATGACTCGACTGACCACGCTACTTGGGACTGATACCTCAGTTGTTCCAGACGTGAAGCCGAAGACCATTGCAGGACTGGTGAGTCAGATCAGTGATCTGTTGGGCAATGCCATGTGGATTGGCATTATCTGCGGAGTACTTGGATTAATTATCGCAGGCGGGATGATCGCCCTTCACAACCGGCAAGGGCCTGGAGCTGGTGGCGAAGCCGTCGAAAAAATCGGGTGGACCATTGCCGGTGTACTCATCGTCGTGTCGGCACCGATTATTATCAGGCAGTTTGTCTAAAGGAGCGATGTGATGAGCGATAGCGATGAGGAAAGGGACCGGAGTCCATTCGCATCCCCATGGGTCATTGCCTCCGGTCTGATTGTCATTGTCATTGTGGCTATGGGGATTGGACTGGGAGTGGGGCTGGCAATGCGTGGCTCTACAATGAAGCAGCCGTCGAATCAGTCAGGCCTGCCGACCGGCAGGCCAACGGTGATCACGCCGTCACCGAGTGCAACGCCATCGCTCATGTCCTCCCCGACCCCCACGGAGGGAGCGCTCGGAATGGACTACATTTCGCAGCCTTGTTACGTCGACGAGGTCAATATGTTGCCATTGGGACAAACCCCTCGAGCGACGCGTGTGAGCACTGTCCAGGGAGGTCGGTCGGTCGAGGTTGCAACTAAGGCGGGACCATTCGCTGCTATGGATCGCACAAATCTGTCGTACTGCTACTCACATACGGCTGAAGGTGCGATCACAGCGGGTGCGAACTTCCTCCTGCATTCAACATGGGATGCCGAACGACGCGACTCGATCGCGATGGACCTTGCAGACAATTCCGACGGAGCCCTCGCGGGTAAGGTTTTTGACTCGAGTCGCTCGCAGTCTGGTGTCTACTCCATGCAGGAAGCGCATATCACGGGCTACTACTACGAAATCCGTGATGAGAACAATGTGCTTGTTGTCTATACCTTTACTCTTGGAGACGATCCCAAGACGCTGACCATTCCACTGCGCATGACGTGGGTGAAAGACTGGAAAGTCGTCTACCCCGAAACCCCTGAGGCATGGGGAATCGGTGAACTCACGGATGAAGCAAAATCTCGCATCACCCCGTGGAGCGTGAACTAGCATGGGGATGCTCGAAAAACTAGTCAACGAGGTGACAAAGTCCCTCGGAGAAATCATCCTCAATCTGGGAACGTGGTGGGTGAAGGCACCTGTTCCCTCGCTCTTCGTCACCTCTTCTCCAGCGTATAAGCTGCAGGATTACCTGCGCTTTCTCCTGGCTGCTGTAATGATCGCGTCCCTCATTGTCGCTGGAATTAAAGTCATCATTGACGGTCGTGGTGATTCACTGCGCCAAGTCGCACAGTCTCTTGTCACAGTCGTCGTCATTTCGGGAGCTGGGCTCACGTTGGCATCAACTCTCATTAGCATCTTTGACGAGACGGCGGTATGGCTCTTGGATTCAGTCACGGAAGAAAGTGCCGAAACCTTCGGAAAACGAATCATTCCGGTCCTGTGGGACAGTAGCCAAATTCCGGGGGGCACAACTGCTGTTCTCCTGCTTGCACTGGCAGGGACAATTGCGAACGTCATTCAGATGGCGATGATCTGGATTCGATCGATTTTGCTTATGGTGATTATGGGGTTGGCCCCGATCATCGCTTCAACGATTAGCACGTCATGGGGGCGTGCGTGGGCGGGGAAAATCCTGGGCTTCTTCTCAGGACTTGTCCTCTACAAGTTGGCTGTGTCGATCATTTATGCGACAACAATCCTTTTCCTCACGTCGGAGAGTGGCCTGGAGGGTTTTGTTTCTTTTCTTGTCGGCGTCATGCTCATGGTTTTTGCTGCAATTTGTCCCTTTGCACTCGTGGGTCTGCTCATGCCCACGGGAGCGATGATTGCTTCCTCAATGGGCGGGGTTGGCGGCGCGGCTACAGGGGCAGCGACGGTCGCCTCGGGCGCGGTCGACGTGGTGCATAGGGGGCATGTATCGGCAGATGCATCACCGGCACCGTCATCTCATGACGGTGCAGCCAGTGGAGCGGGTTCTCCGTCGGGTGCTACTGCTGCGCCCGATGCCGGAGCGGTGGGCTCGAGTGGTGCCGCCGGTGCAAGCAACGGTGCAGCCAGTGGAGCGGCTGCCGGGGCGGCCGAAGGTGGTGCCGCTGCAGGCAGTGCAGCTGCTGGAGCTGCTACTGGCGGAGCGGCCCTCATCGTGCAGGCCGTCGCAGATGGCGCTTCGCAGGCACAACGGGGAATCAACGATATGGTCGAAACCAGTGCGGAAGGAGCACACGCATGAGCACGATCGGTGCAACAGAGACACAGATCCGTACGTATGGGAACTGGCGTCACCCACGTCTAGCGGGCCTGGGCAAACTGAGCTTCTTCCAGACGATGGCGCTACTGGCACTGCTCATCGTGTCAATCCTTGTCTATGGCTCGCTTGGCCTCGCGCACGCAGCTGTTCTGTTACTTTCAGGGCTGTCCGTTTTGGGGGCGATGGAGATCAGAGACGCCCATGGCGTGAGTGTGTGGGACAAGATGGTTGAGCGTGTGTCGTTTGCTCGGCGTCGTCGAGCTCGACGTACCGTGTACAGGTCCGGGCCGATCGGTGTTGTCCCGGGTGGGCGCGCTCGTATTCCTGGACTGCTTTCGGGATCGCGTATCAGCGAGCACGTTGATTCGTATGATCGCCCGTTTGCCCTCGTTCACCACGGCAACACTCACGTGAGCGTCATCATGGGGGTCGCTCCGTCGGGTATTGCACTGGTCGATCAGGAACGCATCGACCAGCAGGTCGCGCACTGGGGCGCGTGGCTTGCTGACCTGGGAAGCGAAATCGGCATCGTTCAGGCCAGTGTCTGCGTGGAGACGGTGCCCGATACGGGTGGCTCCCTTGAGCGCCAGGTGAACGCTCGACTTGACGTGAATGCTCCTGCGATCGCGCTGAGCGTTGTGCGCGAGGCTGTCTCGCAGTATCGCGCGGGGGCGTCGCAGCTGCGCTGCACAGTGACGCTGACTTTCGATACGAAGCGCATGAGTGTGAAGAAGCGGTCGACCTATCAAGTGGCCCGTGAGATCGGGACGCGACTGCCCTACTTGACGCACTCGCTTGAGGCGGCCGGGACGGGGCCTGCCCACCTCCTCACAGCTATTGACGTGACTCGCTTGGTGCGTGTGGCCTACGACCCGGCGTCCGAACCGCTCTTCGAAGAAGCAACGGCCGGTGGTGATGAGGTTGACCTGGACTGGGAGGACGCTGGTCCCGTCGGTGCCCGTATTTCCTTTGACTCGTTCCGTCATGATTCGGGCCTGTCTCGCACGTGGGTGCTGACTAAGGCGCCGACGGGAGTCGTGCAGTCGGGTGTCTTATCGAAGCTGTTGTCGATTTCGCGGGATGTTGAGCGCAAGCGCGTCACCCTGTTGCTGCGTCCCATTGATGCTGCGATGACGGGTGACATCGTTGAGCGCGATATGACGACGGCCGCGGCGGCGGCTGGCATGTCGAAGAAAGTTACGGCGCGCGCTGCGCGCGAGGTGGCAATCGCGAGAAAGAACGCGCAGGAGGAAGCCAGCGGTGCGGGTCTCGTGGACTTTACAGTCCTAGTGACAGCGACTGTGACGGGGGATGAGCTCGACGACACGGCTGCGGCCATCACGTCGCTGGCGTCCGCATCGAAGTTGCGCATGCGGCCTGCCTACGGAGCGCAGGATTCTGCGTTTGCGCTCGCCCTTCCCCTGGGCGTCGTCCCTTCGTGGCAAAAGGTGTGGTCGATATGAGCATGAGGATAACGGTCGCGGATCTCAACCGCCCTGGCGGCGGCGGTGTCACGCCGCTTCCCCGCATTCACGACTATCGCGGCACGAGCGTCCAGGTGTGTGGACTGTACCCATTCGTCGCGGGTGGGACCCCGCCACCTGTTGGTGTACCACTTGGACGGGCAACGGATGGGACCGGCGCGGTGTGCGCCGACCCTATCAGCTGGTTTCAAAAGGGGCTTATTTCTGCCCCGTCTGCCATGGTCCTAGGTCTAAACGGCTTGGGAAAGTCTTCACTGATTAGGAGGATGGTGCTGGGTGCAGAGGCATTCGGTATCCATTCCATGGTCGTCGGTGACGTCAAGGGCGAATACGCTGACGTCATCGATGCACTGGGCGGGCAGATCATTTCCATCGGACATGGAAAGACTGGGCTGAACCCTCTTGATGGTGGTAATGCCGACGAAGCGGCGGAGATGCTGCTGGCAGCCGGGTATGTCCGTGAGGCCCAGGAAGTGACGGAAGCAGCTCACGAGCGCAAGAAACAGCTGGTGTGTTCGCTGATCCAGATCATTCGTCGACAGGCGCCCACTGATCGTGAGGAGACGATTGTTGATGCCGCTATCCGTGTTCTCGAGGAGACGCAGGCTGGCACGCCGACTCTCGCCGATGTTCTTCGGGTCGTCCAAGAGGGGCCTGGGCAGCTCCATGCGGCCGCCCTCGATAAAGGAAAACCTGGAGAGTATGAGCGGTTGACCAATGAACTTGAGGCATCACTCCAGGCGCTGCTCATGGGGCGTTTTGGCTCACTGTTCGCAGCGAAGAAGACCGTGTCCATGCGCATGGATGCCTCTGTCGTTTTTGACGTCTCCTCGCTCATGTACGCCGACGAGGACCTGCAAGCAGCGGTCCTGCTGTCATGCTGGTCATACGGTTTTGCCACCGTCGAGGTCACTCAGGTTCTCGCCGACACGGGGCTGATTGCCCGGCAGCGCTATCAGCTCATCATGGATGAGCTATGGCGCATCCTTCGGTCTTCACCGGGCATGGTTGAGCGTGTCGATTCGCTCACCCGCCTCAACAGGACTGTGGGTGTCGGCCAAATTATGATTACCCACTCCGTTGCGGACTTTCAGGCCTTACCGTCGGTCTCTGATCGACAGAAAGCACAGGGGTTTATCGAGCGATCAAAAATGCTGTTCATCGGTGGTGTTCCCCCCAAAGAGGTCCGCGAGCTCAGATCTGTCATGGCGTTCTCACGCCGTGAGGAATACCTAGTGTCATCGTGGAACGCACCTGGGGAGTATGACCCGATTACGGGGGGTAGTGCGGCCCCCATCGGCCGTGGGAAGTTCCTTCTTAAAACGTCGGACGCCCCGGCGTACCCATTCCAGGTTGACTTCACGCCGGCCGAATACGAGCTCTCCAACACGAACAAGAGGTGGTGACACCATGTGGGATTCCATGAGTGATAGCGGACGCGGTATCTGGCTCCTTCTCATTACGCTAGGTGTCGGTGGAGCATGCTTGTACGGTGCGCGTGCCCTGTACACCTGGTGGACAGGGATACCCCTGCCCACGAACCTCCTGGACTTGACGACCGGGATGATCCGGGGCCAGGAGCCACGCACGGTAGCCATCCTCGCGCTCCTCATTCTCCTGACCGGCGTCGCTGGCCTGGTCGGTATCGCCAGGTGGCGGCACCGCGGTCCGCGTCGGTGCAAGCGGGGGGATCGCGTTGCGCGTAAGAGCGCGTCGCGGCGCGAGGTTGCCGTTCTGGGGAAGAAGGCTGCGCTGGCTCAGGCATCCCGGCTGGGCGTGAGCGTTGAGTCGCCTGGTTTGCCGATTGGGCGCATGGTTGCGGGCGGGGCGCCGTTGTTTTCCTCGTGGGAGTTCGTCTCTCTCATGATTGCGGGCCCAAGGACGGGCAAGACGACCGCGTGGCTGGTTCCGCGTATCCTCGCAGCGCCCGGCGCAGTCCTCGCGACGTCGAATAAACGAGACATCGTCGACGTGACACGCCGGGAACGAAGTAAATATGGACGGACCTGGGTTTTCGATCCGCAGGAGATTGCGGGTGAAGACCAATCGTGGTGGTGGGACATCCTGGCCGGTGTTCAGACTCCCGTTGATGCGGTGTCTCTCGCGGAGGTTTTCATTGATTCTCAGCGCGATCCAAGCGCCACCAAGGATGCGTATTTTGACGGAGCATCGAAGGACCTGGTCGCTGCGCTTCTGTTCGCGGCCTCCCTCGGTGGCCGAGACATTCGTGCGGTGCACGAGTGGCTGACGCGGCCCCTTGATGATGAGCCGGTGCGGATCCTTGAGCGCGCCGGGCAGATGATGACCGCGCAGTCGCTGCGCGGGATGATGAATCTGCCGGCCGAGACCCGCGGTGGCGTGTACGGCGGCGCATCCCAAACGATGAACTTCCTGCTCAACGACGCGGCCCTGAGCTGGGTCCTACCACCGACGGTGAGCGATGGCGAGAACGACGTGATGGAGTTTCGCCCCAACGAGTTCGTGGCGTCAACCGACACACTGTATTGCCTATCCCAGGAGGGCCGTGGCAGTGCGTCCCCGATCGTGACGGCACTGACCGTCGCGGTCATCGAGGCAGCCCTCGAACATGCAAAGAAGCAGCCCGGAGGCAGGCTTGCACTCCCGCTATTCGTCGCCCTCGACGAGGCAGCAAACGTGTGCCGATGGCGCGAACTCCCCGATTTATACTCGCACTTTGGATCTCGGGGCATCGTCGTCGACACGCTCCTACAGTCTTGGAGCCAGGGCGCTAGCGTGTGGGGCGACGCTGGCATGAACAAGCTCTGGAGCGCTGCCAACGTCAAGGCGTACGGCGGCGGCGTCAGCGAGGACAAGTTCCTGCAGTCCCTTTCGAATCTGATCGGCGTTGAATACGTCGACCAGGTCCAAACGTCTTCGAGTCGGCAGGGGACCTCGAGAAGTGTCTCCGTGGGGAGCGCGCAGCGCCCGATCGCCCCAGTGTCGGAACTCATGGCCATGCCCCCCAACCGCGCGTGGGTGTTTGCCTCGGGAGCGCCTGCCGTCTACGTGCGCACCGTGCCCTACTGGGAAACTAAGAAGCGAGAGGAATGACCCATGAATACCGCAGATCAGATTGAGCAACACCTGTCCATGCAGGCCGCGCACCTGATGCGCGCAGCCATCATGATTGCTCGAGCATTCGCTGCGCGCGAGGCGGCCGCTCGCCGCGCGGCTGCGCGTGCCTCCCTCGAGCACGCGCGCGCCCTGCGCGCAGTCACCGAACAGCAGCGGTGTCTCGCAGCACCGCTCTATCGTGCGGCACGCCGCGACGGCTGGTGGGATGACCCCAAGATCAGCGCTGCAGAAAGAGCTCGAGCAGTCGGCTTAGCCGAGCGTTTCGCGCACGTCGACGAGGATGCGCGCGCCGTCGCGGACGAGGCACACCGGCGCCTGGAGGCCGAGACCCGCGCCCGAGAAGCAGCTGAGGCGCGAGCTCGCGAGGAATCCCGCAACCCGCAAGCCTTCCGCGATCACCGCAAGGATGAACTCATCGACATGACGCTGATCTCTGTGCCTGCCCTGGCAGCAGCCATGCCGCTGGTCGATGGTGAACAGCTCGAGCAGTCGGCCGAGGAGATCCTCGAGGAGCTCCGCGTGGATGCTCGAGCAACCAGTACGGGACTCGCGCCCGCGGAGCCTGCCGGCGTGCCCGTGCTCGCACCGGAGCCCGCGCCCGGCCGCGGGGATGTGTATACGGCGACACAAATGCTGGCCACCGCGCCAGACGAGCCTGTCTCTGAGCAGACACTCGATGCGCCTGAGCTGACCACCAATACCGCTACCGCGGTGGCGTGGGATACGCCGCAGGCGCGTCAAGCCTGGGCACAGCATCTGCTCGATGCCGGCATCGACGCAGACGGTGTGCGCGCGTTCACGGTGGCCTCGCAAGCCCAGTCTGCGCCCGCACAGGAGATGCTTGCGACGTCGGTGAGTGTGCCGGCCGGCCGAGTGCCGACCGCGCCCCTCGAGCAGACGCAAACACGCCACCTCTGACAGATAAACAAACGGGGGGCAGCCAGCGATGGCTGCCCCCCGTCGGTATCCGACTACGGGCGCTCGTCAAAGAGCCCCGGGGGCGGCGCCGTGGTGGGCAGCACCCGCCCTGGGTGCGGCGCCGACTCGTCCCTGTGCTCGCCACGGCGCTGCCCATCAGCAGGCTGGCACCCAGCGAAGGGGCCGTGTTCGGATAGGAGCCGATCCATGATGGGAAAGAGAAACTGGACAATCCACGTGCTCATGGCGGTTGCTTCTCCGCTTGCGCGCAGTCCCTCCCACGAGTGCCATAATGCCGTGAGATAGAAATTCGCCTCGGCGTGCTTCCACCACTCGCTGCACCATGTGAGTCCGTGCCCAAGAGGACGATCATAAACCTGGACCAAGAATCGCTCGACGAATTGATCCAGCGTGGGGTAGTAGGGCTGCGGTGGTTCGCCTCTCGAGGGATCTGTGGGTGCCACGTCCTCGAGGTCGCCGGGCGGCTCGACGTCGATCGGAGGGACACCCTCGTACGGGTCATGCTCATTCACAGCGATCGTCCTTCAGTTTGATGAATCGTGGATGCGGGTATCCATCTGATCGGTATTATCGGGGGCACCTGATGAACCACAGCATGAGGGACGCTCTTTCCGAGCATCTCAGGGGGAATAGACGAACGGCGACTAGCTACGGCAGCTGCTTCAATATCGTCACCATTTCGTGCGGACGTGTACGCGGCTGCTTCGAGGAGGCGGCCGGTCTCGCTAGTCTTGATGACGGTTGGGTTGCCGAATGTCCAGTAATCGTAGAAGAGCATGGAATCCTCGTCCTGGACCGGAGTTGAATCAGCGACATTTGGATGCCGCGCCCCCGGGTGCAGTCCGAGGCACGCAAGCTCATTGCGGACGACGTCGATCGCGTTCATACGAGTCCCTCCAATTTTGTGGTACGAAGGCACCCGTGTTGGGCACCTCTCACCACTCATCGTGAACACGTACACGCACAGCAGAGGGGCTTACCTGCTTGGGCCGTTGTCCTTGTGCTGTGCCCGCTGGGCGGCCTCGGCAGCGAGGCGCTGGGCCTCATCCGTGCTTATTGCCGCGGGCTTGAACGCGCGTGGCTGTCCGCCCAGAACGTCGCGCGGAATACCTGACTGTGCACCTCGAGGCCGAGAAGAGGTGAGCGGCATACCAGCCGCATCAAGTACGGTGCGGACACGGTGAAGGGCATTGTCAAACGACGCGTCGGCGAGGGCCTGGGCGTCGCGGACGATCGCACTGTCCTCCTTGGGTGCCGGCGGCGTGGGAAGAGACGGTACAGCCTCACGCTGTGCGGGCGCGGAGGCTCGCTCGAGACGCTCATAGGCTGACGCGAGGGCGTCGACGTCGACGCGTGGGTATGTGTTCACTCGATCAAAAACAGCTTGCGCGTCGCGCTCGATTGCGGCGGCGGTTGCTGCTTGGCCTGCAGCCTCATGCAGATCCGCGATCGCCCGTACGAGATCGGCAGTCGCGTGCGCGAGCGCGACGGCCGCCATGTGGGGGCTTGACGTAGCGGCGATCGTGAGTGCAAGGTCTGAGGCTACGCGGGCACCCACGTCAACCAGGCGCTTGTCGGCCGGCCGAGCTTTGAGTTGTGCGCACCTGCCCACCTGGACGGCGGCGCGCTCGAGCATGTCGCGGCCCCCTGTTGTGCGCGCTGTGATCGCCTGGGCGTGCAGGAGTCCGGCAATGTCAGCTGCGGCGTTTGCGAGTCCCACGCGATCGGTGGGGGAGAGGCGATCGAGGTGCGTGCGGAAGTGCTCGAGGGCGCGGATGCGGTCCTCCCACAGCGGCCCATCGTAGGGCGCCCGCTTCGGGTAGTGACCCTTCCATGCTTCGACGGCCTCGAGCGCGCTCGTCGGAGTGTCCTCCCAGCGCGTGCGCAGCTGTGTGAGAGTGAGGTCGCGGGCGATCCTGCCGCCGCCCCACCAACGTGTCTGCTGCCCGTCCTCGGTGCGGAGCGCGGCACTGTATCCGACCACGACATCGGTGCGCCCGCGCGCGAACCGGGGGTGCAGACGAACCCCGAGGCGACGCGCTCGACGCACAAAATCAGCTTCACTATCAGCTGCCGTCGCAGCCGCTCGCAGGCGCTCCTCGAGGACCGCGCGATCCGTACGTGATGCCCCTGCGCGCTTGGCGGCGTTTTGTGCGGCCGCACTATCACACCTCGAGCCGCGGCCGCGCTCGCGCGACTCCACAACCAGGAGTCCATAACGGTGCTCGAGCACGTTACACGCCTTCTGAGCTCGCCGCTGGTCGTACCACGGACTCCACTTCGTGCCATCCTCACGCACGATGTTCGCTGCGATATGGATGTGGTCCCCGCCGTTTTTCGCACTCCCGTGATGGATCGCGACCCACCGGCATGGCGCTTTTCCATCGGTGCCGGTAAAGCCCATCTCACTCATGAAGTCCGAGGCGATGCGTCCCCAGACCTCATCACCCAAGGCAGCTTCTTCTGGTGACAGGGAGAGCGAGCAGTGCCAGACATGGGTGGCCTCGATCTCGCCATTCCACTCCACCGCTCCGGTGGCCGGGTTGAAGCGGCGTGCCTTGCCTGTGGGGAAGGTGCCTGTCTCGTGCATATACGCGTCCAAGCGCGTTGCGAGCTCGTCGGCCTGTGAGACGCTGATCGTCTCCCAGTCACCCCACTTGCGCATGATGTCGCGCGATCCCGCGATCACGTGTGGGTTCTCGTGCTCATTGGCACGCCCCGGCCCCACCAGGTAGCGCATGAGCCCGCCAGTGTCGCCGCCGGTGACGATGTTGGGAATCATCGCCGTACCCCATCGAGGCGAGCGTTAATGTCTTCGATCGTATCGGCCACGCCCGCTACGACAGCCTCGAAATCCTCGGGCACCTCGTGCACCGTGTTCGCATGGTGCGCGATCTGATTCAAATTCGTCATCGCGCCCTCAAGCTGGCGCCGATAGGCGCGAAGCAGCTCAATCAACTCCTCCGCATGAGCTGGCCCAGCAACCCCCTCAGTGGCAGTGACCGGGTGAAGCGCTGCCTCCACCACAAACCGAGACAGTGACACGCCACGAAGACGAGCGCCCTCCTCAATGAGCGCGCGCTCTGACGACGTCAACGACACAAGCAACCGAGACCGCTGAACCCCTCGCACCGACCGCCGCGCCCTGCGAGCCGTCCGAGAATGCGACACTGCTTCACTACTCATCTGACCCGCCTCCCTCACATGTTCTTCAAGCCAGCGCAGCGATCCTTCGGACCACACTTCCAGTGTGCCACGTGACGCCATATGCGTCTCGCCAAAAGCTTAATACCGATATCGGTATTATACAGCTTGCTACGCGAATCTTACTTCGTGGGACACAGCGTAGACCGCGCATGACAACGCAAGGACACAACCTCAACGTTCGCACCCGAAAACTCAGCCCATCTCCTTCGTTCCGGGCGGACCGCGAATGCGGTTCGTCCGGGCCCTCGACGCTCACGCTCCGCGCTCTTTCTGACCGATCTTTGCGTGCTTTCCGCGCTACTTCGTGGGCTTTGCTGACGCATTTGTTGTCCTCGCATCGCTCAAGTGAACAAACAAGACGCTGGGAGACAACACTGGCCTAACGTGCTCATGTCCTATTGGTCTGGTTGGGGTGGGGTCGCGCCCCCAATAGAGGGGGCACGACTGCCACGTCGCCCCGCTCGTCCATTCATCTGCGGGAGCACCCTTGCGGGGTGGGCGTGTGCGCGTACGCCGACACGGTACTAGTACCAGGCACCGCACTCTGTGGTGCCACCAACGAAAGGACACACCCATGAACCCGCTCGACAAGCTCCTCCGGAAAGACGAGCACCGAGAAGCCATGCTCCGCGCACTCGGCAGCGCACACACCGACCTCGACGACGCCGTCGCGAACTACCGCCTTGCGTTCAAAGCAGCTACCTCGATTGGGTGGTCGAGAGCCGACCTGACTCGCGCAGGATTCCCCGACCCAGCCCGTCTACCCAAAGCCGCCACCAGGAGCGGCAGCGGCGCCGACTCCTGACGATACCTACTGCTCTCGGAAGTCGAAAGCGCCCAAACATGTGCGGCGGGGACAGGGCTTAGTCTGTCCCCGCCGCATCCGCGTCATCGCACGCTAAGCGTCGTTACGATCGCGCTCCAGCCTGTGTTTGGCGAGTGCTCGCGTCACCGTCGACCGATGCACCCCCAACGTCGATGCGATTTGCTTGTGCGTCATTCCCGCCTGAAACATCGCCTCAGCCGCCTCCAGGCGATCCCCAGTCACCCGCGGTCGACGCCCACCAACACGCCCCTCAGCTCGAGCATGCGCAAGCCCCCTGCGCGTATTCTCGCGAATCGTCGACACCCGTAGTTGGGCCAACACGGCCATGATTCCAATGATCGCTTCACCCATCGGCGTGGACGCGTCGACGTCCAGGAACGGCTCGGTCAGGGACCGGAGCCGCACCCCACGCTTGCCCAGATCGCGGATCACGTCGATCGCGATTCTCTCTGAGCCTGCCAATCGATCGAGCGCGCGGACAACAAGCACATCACCCTCACGCAGGTACTCCATACATGCATCCCACGCGGGACGGTGCTCGAGCCGAGAACTCACGCCGTGGTCGACGAACACCCGCTGTGCGCCGGCCGCCCGCAGCTCTGCTTCCTGCGCGTCCGTGGCCTGCTCACGCGTCGATACGCGCGCATACCCAACTATCGCCACGCCAACCTCCTGCGGCCCCAACCTGATTACCGCACACCCTAACGTGTGTACCCGTCATACTGCATCGGCGCATACGGCCGTGCCGACAGCTCATCCGCACGCTGAACATGCGCGTGACCGGGTGGCCTCACCCCCGCCGGAAACGCGGCCGACGTAACGGCATGAGCCCTACGTGCCTCGACGGGCACAATTGGTCGGTGCTGCTTCTCTGCCTCGGTGAGGGGACGAACTGCGTAGGACAACACCTCTGCCATAGGACCGGCATCATGGCGATCCTGGTAGTAGAAACGCGCAGCTACCAGCCCGTCGCGTAGTGGGTTGGTAACTCCCGCGAGGATCTGCGCCTGGGACACAGGAGCGAAAGCATCGGCATCCACGTAATAACCTGCATGATGAGCGAGCTCTGAGAAGAACACGAACTGACTGCGTGTGTTGCCCTCGCGAAACGAATGAACCTGGTTGAGGGCGGCCCATCGTTGCGCGAGCGCGTCGACGAAATCATCGACGTCCAGGCCGCGCAGGTAGTCGGCATGACGAATTGCGTCGTACTCGCGCTCGGCCGCTCGCCTCAGCTCAGGCCCGGCACGGTAGTACTCATGTGCAACGGAGCGATCAGCCGGATCATAATCAGGGAATCCGGACACATCGGGTCCATACTTGACCAACGGACCAAGCATCGGGGTCGTACGCTCAACGCCCGCCCACTCGTAAACGTCCTGGAAGATATGCCGGTGAATGGCCTTCATGTGGTCGTAATCAAACAACCCCAGGATCGGATTATCTCGGAGCTCGATAAGGCGCAAGCTCGCCCAGTGTTCCTCCAACGCTCGCAACGCGCGTTCCGAATCAACCCCGTATGGCAACTCGCCGCCGCCGGTGAACTTGTTGCGCAGTACCTGAGTACCCGGGATGAAATACTCATCCCAACTCGGATCCTCACTCATGCGAATACCCGAACTTCTCGTACAGGTACCTTTCTCCCGCACTACCTGCTTCTTCGACCGTGAGCTCGCCCGTGGCCGTCTTCCACTGAAGGTCACGAAGATGAGCATCAGTAACAACGTGCCCAGCAAGATTCAGTGCAGCGTCAGCGAAAGCGATCGACGCTCGTGCTTCCTCATCGGTACGGATCTGATCGTTAGCCATAACGTTCTCCCTTGATTGATCGGCAACGCCGCCGTGAGCTTTCATCGTACGCCGGGGTGCATAAACGGTCAACCATCATCGTTTTGCACCGTTGGATTTGCACCTGGTTTCTGCACCCGATTTCTGGCGACCTTCGGTTCGCATTAGGACTATTGCGTGGCGGGTGCGATAACGGCCGTTTACGCACCTCCAGCCACGCCAACGTTCACGAGCGTCACGAACACCCACACGCACACAAACGCCGCTACTGATGACACCAGGAAAGCGGCGATCACCGCACCAACATGAAAGCCGACAGACGGATTCATGCGCCTGACGCACGCAACATACAGGGCATGGATCACGCAATTCCACCACAGAGTCCCCAGAAACAGGAACGGCATGATCAACGACTTGGGATCACCACGGTCGACCGCAAGCCCATAGAGCCGAACGACAACGACACTGATGGCAGCAAGGCACACCAGACTCGGTAGAGCCCACAAGCGCCACCACCTCCAACGCCACCGATCCCTCATCGGCACGGGCGCAGGACCAGGCGCACGCCACGGATTAACCGGGGGGCTCGAGGGCGGATAAACGATCGGCTCGAGGTAGGACAGATCCTCATGCGCGGCCGCCGGCGCAGCTACCGGCGGTGGTTCAGACGTACGGACGCGGCCGCGTTCCTCCTCGATGGCCATCATCACCGCCCATTCCTCATCAATCGACAAGGCTCGAGGCGCCGCTGGGTCGTCGCCGACCTGCGAGGACTGGGGCGAGCTCGGCTTGCGGTGAGGTTCATCGTTGACACTCATGCCGCCATCATCCCCCACCAGGCCCACATGTGCGTCCACCTCACGCCGGTCTGCGGACCGGCCACCACGCCATACCCTGCCAATACGGCGTGTCCAGCCGCGTCTCTTCGACGACGCCCCCGACGTCGGGTGCGTGCACCATGATCGGGTGCCCGGCGGCGTCTGTGCCGGCATAGACTCCGATGTGGTGCACGTGGCCTCCCGGCGTGTGAGAGAAGCCAATGAGGTCGCCAGCGACAAGCTGGTCGCGGGCGATCGGTGCCGCGTCAGAGTTCTTAGTGATCTGATCGGCCGTGCGCACCGATGCCGGGAACGGGTGGCCGAGCTCGGCATAGGACAAGACGATGAGGCCCGAGCAGTCGACGCCAGCAGGCGTCGTTCCGCCCCACACGTAGGGAGTACCCAAGTGGGTACGCGCCTGCGCGAGCAGGGTTCCGTCGCTTGAGGGCTCCGAGGTCACTGTCTCAACAAAACCGGCCTGCGCCTCACGAATGCTCTTCACATACGCCTGTGTCTCCTTGTACGGAGGGATCCCACCCCAGGACCTCACCGCGCCCGGACCCGCGTTATATGCCGCGAGAGTCAGGTCGACGCGATCACCCGAAACGAGACCTGCCGCGAGCCAGGAGTCGACACTCTTGGCGAGCTCGCACATATACAAGCCCTGCGAATAAATTGAATCAGACCCGTTGGTGATGTCGGCGCGGCCGTCGCCGTCGCCGTCGCGGCCGTGCGTGGCCCACGTCGCCGGCATGAACTGAGCGATCCCCTGAGCGCCGGCCGGGCTCGTAATCCGCGGATCCCACGTGTGCGCCGACTCATGATCCGCCTGCGCAGCAATCAGCGACGGCGACACAACATCGCACGCCTGACCCGCACGCCACACCGCATCCTGATACTCCTCGGGTACCCCCGATACTCGTCCGCTTCCACCTCGAGCACCCGAATCACCGAGCATCGCAAGAGGCAACAGCGTCGCTCCAGGAAGCACAAAAAGCGCGACGACAAAGACACCCAGCCCCTTCTTCACAGTGCCCTGCTTCGATGAGCCTGGGCGTCAGCCGGCGGCATGGGCATCCGGACTTGAGTTCCTCGAGCAGTCAGGTGTGCCGGCGTAGCGGCATCGACGATCGCGCGAATCCGATCCGGGCGAAAACCGGAGCTCCTCGAGGTGCCATCATCAAGGATTGGAGCCTGCAGCAGTCCTTCGCTGCGCATCTGCTCGACGAGATCCGGGCGCCCACTGAGGTCAATCACCTCATAGGTGATGCCAGCGCGATCCAACGCCTGGCGCGTGAGACGACACGACGGGCAATTCGGCGTCGTGTAGATCGTGAGCATTGGGGCATCTGGGGTAGGGTTCATAACTCCTCCTTCACCCTCCCCGTAACCGTGTGAACGCACGCCCCCTTTCGCGTGGCCACGCCAATGTGGCATACTGAAGGGGAGCCGAACAGCGTCACCTGTCCGACTCCCCGGGTATCCGGGCTGGTCTCAGCGCCCAATGAGGGCACTGAGCAGGAATGCAATCGCCCAGATCGCTGTAGCAGTGTCGTTACCACTGCTACAGCGATCTGGGCTTTCTGCTTCCCATCCAGACCCGACCGCCTCACTCGAGACGACCGACGGCCTTTCGTCATCACCCAGTCACCTCCTCTCGTCGGTGTCAACTCCCCGGCAGGAATACTGCTGGTCCGGGGTCGACGCCGCGGAGGCCCCCCAATTCTCTCACGCACACCCATCAACAGCACTAATGTTGCATTCCATTGCTGGCAGTGCTGGCAATACCGGCATTGCTGGCATTCAACTGGGGGTGTCCGTTCCCCCTTTTGGACAGTGTCAGTCATGTTTTGGGGGAAGTGAGGACTCCCATGTATCCCTCGTTCCATCGAGCCGTGTCCAGTGTATGCAGATACTCTTTGATCCACGTGTCTGCTGTGATGTTGCATAGATGAAGGAGACAGACGCGTTAGAGTCGATGCTCCTCGGGCCTGGGCCACCCTCAACGGTGAAGCGAACGGGTTTTATGAGGCATTCAATGACGACATCGTTAACAGTTTCCGCACCCGTATTCACCAGTC
This sequence comes from uncultured Actinomyces sp., assembly GCA_938041695.1. Classification (GTDB taxonomy): domain Bacteria; phylum Actinomycetota; class Actinomycetes; order Actinomycetales; family Actinomycetaceae; genus Pauljensenia. The sequence goes on along the minus strand of CALISI010000005.1, from coordinate 3,739 downwards.
GGTAACGAGCCCCGCTGGACCAGCGCAACTCCCACGGTGGCGCTTGCTGCTGCTTTGCGACGGCATTTGCCAGTACCTCCAGAGATTGGGCTACCTTCTCGGCTGCTTCTCTCTCCTCCTTTGACTTGCGCGCCTGAAACACCGAAACGACGGCGCAGGCTGCGGAGATAAGGCCGCCAATGACTCCCAGTAGACTGAGGCACCCTTGAAAATCCATGATCGTCTTCTATTTCTTCCTATTGAGGTCCTTCGGCGGAAGCACGTTGCTTGGAAACTAAGCCTACCGTCGCCCCTTGGGGATCCTGTCCGCGGCAAGCGGCTCATACCTGCGCCCCCGCTTCTTCTCTGCCCGAGCGAGTGCGGCAGTCATTGCCTCGACGATCCATGCCTCGAATGAGGCAGGTCCCCCCTCGAGCACGCCGTCGATGTAAGCCGCGCGACACCGGCCAGCGATGTCGGCGCTCACTCGCGCGGTCACCTTGACAATACGCTCATCTGCATCGCTGGCATTGCTAGCATTGCCGGGGTTGGCGGCTTTGCTGGCACGTGTGGCACGGCTGGCAGATGTCACACCTTGTGGGGGTGCGATAACAGCAGCGGGACCAGTGCTGAGGTCCGACTTGATCGGTGTTGGCCTACGCGGAGTCATCGACCGTTCTCCTCAAGGTTGGTGAGCATCGTTGCAGCGTGGTGCGCGTAAGTCTCCAACAACTCGGCAGGGGCGCCAGGGTACTCATCGAGGCCCATTTGGGCCTCCGCAGCATCGGAGATCACCACGCGCCGGGGGATCGGTGGGGCGAACAGGGGAAGCCCCTTCGACCTGCATGCATCTCGCACATCGTCAAGCCAATGCGAACCAGCGACAGTACCCGCCTCGTGCATGTTCACCAGGACCCCAACGACGCATAGAGTCGGATTGAGGTAGTGCCGCGCAACACTGATCGTGTTGAGCAGATGTGCCAGGCCTGTTGTCGACAGCAGCTTCGATTGGGTGACGACGAGGACACCGGCGGACGCGGCTAACGCGTTCGAGGTCAGCAGGTCCAGGGCCGGCGCACAGTCGATCAGAACCACGTCGAAGTCCTCTTCGACAAGCGCGAGTTGTTCAGCAAGCCGCGCTTCGCGGCCAGGTCCAGCGATGACGAGCTCGTCGCGCACTCCCGCCAAGGCCTCCCCTCCCGACGGGGCCAGGAATACGCGGTCCCGCATGGTGGTCGTAATGATGTCGGGGAGCGAGATCTCAGAGTGCGCCGACAGGGCGTTGGCCACACCAGCCTGATTCTCAACCAGCGGAGGGGAGGCGAGCAGAGAGCTGACGTTGGCCTGGGGATCCAGGTCGACAACCAGGACGCGGTGGCCGTCGTGGGCCAGGGCGTTGGCGAGGTGGAAGGTGGTCACTGTCTTGCCGACCCCACCTTTCTGATTGGCGATCGCGATGACGTGCATGATGGTTTCTCGTTTCTCTGAAATCGTTGGGGCTGTTGGTGGCTGGCATTGCCAGCCGTGCCGGTTAGGCTGGCGGTGCTGGCGATTGGATGCGGGTTGCTGCGAGAACTGCGTTGCGAGCTCGGGGGGATGGTGCGATGTAGCGGACGGTCGTCTGGAGCGATGCATGGCCCAGGAGTTCGCGCACAGTGAGCAGGTCATGCTCGGCCGAGTACGCCTTCGTTGCGTACCGATGGCGTAGCTTGTGCAGCGTCCATGTGCCAGGCAAAATACGGCGTCCGATCTGTGAGACGGAATTGGCGGCCATATGTCCGCCGCAGCGCCCAGGAAATGCGAACTGCCCCGTCGATGCACATCTGTCGGCGATTGCCCGAGCCAGGTCAGCCGTGATCGGTACAGTTCTCGTCCGTCCCCCCCTTCCCTCGCACGAAGAGGTTCCAGCCGTCAGCATCCTCGTATACATCACCGGCCTCGACCTGAGCGATCTCCACGCACCGCAGGCCAGCCTCGGCCGCCAACCGCAGAATGAGAGCATCACGTGGACTCGCACGATCAACACAGTCGACCAGGACGGAGTCAGGGATGGGGCGTGGGGCTCCTGAGGGGCGGCGGATGCGGGGGAGTACCGTGGAAACATTGCCACAGTGGTGTCTGGAGTCGAGCCACCCGAAGAACCTCCGAAACGTGCTGTAGTAGGCATGTCTCGTTTCATTAGCCCACGCTCGTGTACCGCACCACTCCACCAGGGAGCCGGGATCGAGTTCTGTGGGAGGTATATCGGGGAACGCGCGGGCCAGTTGGAGCACATGGTTGCGTTTGGTGTGGATTGAGGTCGCAACGAGCCCTTGAGAGCGCAGGAAGACGACGAAGTTGTCAACGTGGCCCTCCCACATGAGAGGGGTCGGTAGTTCCAAGACATGATGACGTTGAGTGCTCATGGTCTCCAACGTTTCCATCTACGTGGAAATGACGGGACCCATCATCCGCCGCTGACAATAGCGGCAATGCCGGCGTAGCTGGCAGTGTCGGTAACGCTGGCACAAGTGGCAATGCTGGCAAATGGGCAAGAACATCGAGGATGACTAGGGCGGCCAGTAAGGAAAGCCCGCGGAGATTCGAGACATATCCGTGGGTCGTCGGTTCAAGCCCGACTTGGGGCACCACCACCCACACCAGGGTCCGCCGGCGTCGCGCCTGACGAGCCAGCTGGCCACGGCCTCGTTCTCGTGAAACCCTGCACATATCACACGCTGCCTTGACTCGCGATGCGACTCACGGTATCCTGAGTATTTGCGCCTTATCATGCCCGAGGTGACCCGTATCCAGCCGTCGTAACAGGCGCTTGACGGACCAGGACGCGTCAGATAATGGGTGATAAGGCAGCGTGCGCACCGTTCATGCAGGGAAGGATCCCCTTTGGCTGCCAACAGCACCGCCAAACAGCCCAAGCACCGCATCTCATTCGCCAAGCTTCGTGAACCCCTCCAGGCCCCCAATCTGCTGGGTCTGCAGGTCGAAAGCTTCGACTGGCTGCTGGGCAACGACGCGTGGAAGGCCCGCGTCGAAGCCGCTCAGGCATCCGGCCGTAACGACGTCCCCGACGTCTCCGGCCTCGAAGAAATCTTCCACGAGATTTCCCCCATCGAGGACGTTGCAGGCACCATGAGCCTGTCGTTCCACGACCACCGCCTCGAATCCCCCAAGTACTCCATGGAGGAAGCCAAGGCGAAGGACTACACGTACTGTGCACCCATGTACGTGACCGCCGAGTTCATGAACTACGAGACCGGCGAAATCAAGTCCCAGACCGTGTTCATGGGCGACTTCCCGCTCATGACCCCCCGCGGTACCTTCATCATCAACGGCACCGAGCGTGTCGTCGTCTCCCAGCTCGTGCGTTCCCCCGGCGTGTACTTCGAGAAGCTCTCGGACCGCTCGTCGGACAAGGAGACCTTCGGCGCGAAGGTCATCCCCTCGCGTGGCGCATGGCTCGAGTTCGAGATCGACAAGCGCGACACCGTCGGCGTGCGCATCGACCGCAAGCGTAAGCAGTCGGTGACCCACTTCCTCAAGGCCGTCGGCATGACCGAATCCGAGATTCGCGAGACCTTCGCCGACTACCCCGTCCTCCTCGAAACCCTCGAAAAGGACACGGTCGCCACGCAGGAAGAGGCCCTGCTCGACATCTACCGCAAGCTGCGCCCCGGCGAGCCCGCGAACGTCGACGCCGCCCAGACCCTGCTCAACAACTTCTACTTCGACTCTCGTCGCTACGACCTCGCCAAGGTCGGCC
>CALISI010000004.1 GCA_938041695.1 uncultured Actinomyces sp. | reverse complement strand
GTGTGGCACGGTCCCCTCTGTGTTATCGGGTTGTGCGCCGACGCCAGTAGCCGATCAGGCCGACCGTTAGCGCGGGCGCCCACAGGGTCAGCATGGGCGCGTAGGCTCCGACCAAGACTGCAAGCTGCCAGCCGTTCATGCCATCCGAGGGTGTCGCTCCCTCGGCCAGGCCCAGCCAGACGGAGCCGACCCTGATCAGGAGGGTGGCGTTGATGTAGTAGAGCAGGGCGTTGCCAACCCCTCCGATCACGAGGGGCAATCCCCTGGGGATCTCGCGTCCACCGAGGAAGGGAAACCAGAGGGGAACGCGTTCGCCCCAGGGGTAGATAAGGCCCAGACCCAGGGTCCCAGCGAGGACCTGGATGGCCTCGAGACCCAGGACGTAGGCGATGGCCGAGGCGTTGGACCTGAAGAACTCTGCCTGGGAGAAGCCGAGGTCCACGCCGCAGAGCATCGCGATCCTCCACGCCACGGGTGCGAGGGCACTGATGAGGGCCGTCCAGCAGGCGATTCTCGCCCAACGCTGGGGTGGAAGCCCCGTGGTGGGGTCTTGCCCCGTCCGAGCGCGCATGCGTCACTCCCAGCGGAAGAAGCGCGCCGCGGCCGCGGCGCATACGGCGCCGAAGACGACCAGGACGAGAGCGGCCGCCCAGTGCTGGCCCCACCCGTCGCCCGCCCACAGGCCCTGCGTAAGGTAGGTGAGCTGGGTCATCGGCGAGTACTTCGCGATGGAGAGGATTCCGGGAGGCAGCATCGCGAGGGGAACCGCGGCGCCCGAGGTGAAGATCAGCGGGTACATGAGGATGTTGCCGAGCCCCTGGGCGGCGCCTACGTTGCGGAAGCGCCCGGCGATGAGGTATCCCACGGCCAGGAACGCCGCCAATCCCAGCATCGTCGCAGCCAGCGCGGAGATGAAAGCGCCGACCGATGCGGGTCGGACCCCGAAGCCGAGGATCGCGATGGCGTACATGGCGGCGAAGGACACCAGGCCGAGGACCAGCCGCGAGATGATGTCGGCCGCCAGGTAGAGGGCGGGGTTGAGTGGGGTTGCGCGGAAGCGCCGCAGTACGCCAGCTCCCCGCTGGGTCACCAGGTCGACGGGGACGATGATGAGAGCGGTGATCGCGATGACGATTCCGGGGAACGCCGTGAAGTTCGCCTCAAGGAATCCTTTCCCGCCGAACTCGGGAACCGGGTCGTTGCCGAAGATGAGTCCCATGCACCCGATGAACGCGGGGGCGAAGAGGACCATGAAGATGACGGAGACGGGTTCGCGGAGCGTGCGCAGAGCGGTGACGCGGCACAGTTGGATGAAGGTGGTCATGGCTCATGCCTCCTGACGCATGTCGCGGCCGGTGAGGGCGAGGAACACGTCCTCCAGGCCGGGGGAGCTTGTCTGGATGTTGGCGACCGTGGTGTCGGTGGCCTCGATGGCCTCAACGGCAGCCTGAGGGATGCCCGTGCCCGACCACAGCATCGAGACGGAGGTTCCGGCGATCATGACGTCGCTGATGCCGTCGATGCCCTCCAGGACGTTGGGGGCGATCTGACGGGATGTTCGCAGCTGGACCTTGGTGCCCTGCGCGATGGAGGCGATGAGCCCCGGCACGGTGTCGAGTGCGATGAGCCTTCCGGAGTCGATGACGGCGACTCGGTCGCACAGAGCCTCGGCCTCCTCCATGTAGTGGGTGGTCATGACCACCGTGGCGCCGCCCTGGCGGATGGAGCGTACGACGTCCCACATGGCCAGGCGCGCCTGGGGGTCGAGGGCGGTGGTTAGTTCGTCGAGGAAGACAAGTTCGGGTTTGCCCAGGAGTGCGAGCGCGATGAACACCCGTTGGCGCTGTCCTCCCGAGAGCTTGTCGACGTAGGAACGGCCCTTGGCGGCGATGCCTAGCTCTTCGAGGAGCTTGCCGGGGTCGGCGGGGTCGGTGTACATGGAGGCGAAGAGGGCCATCGCCTCGTTGACGGTGATCTTGGGCGGCAGGGCGGCGGTCTGCAGCTGGACGCCGATGCGTTCGTGCCATTGCCTGGTCGGGTGGGAGGGATCCTCTCCGAGGACGCTGATGTCGCCGCTCGTGGGTCGGCGCAGGCCCTCGAGGCATTCCATGAAGGTCGTCTTTCCCGCGCCGTTGGGGCCGACGATTCCGAAGATCTCGCCGGGCAGGACCTCCAGTGACACGGAGTCGACGGCAGTGAGGTCACCGTAGCGCTTGGTGACGTCCGATGCGCGGATTGCTGGGGTGGTCATGACTTCTCCTGAGGGTGTGGAGGGGGGTGGTTACGAGGCGGTGGTCTGGTCTTCGGGATCGTTGTCCGCCTCGGGGGGCGTGCCGCCCGCCATGGTTGTGCGCACGAGGGCGGCGATGGGGTTGGTGTCCGCGTGCTGGGCGAGGAGGATGGAGAGTGGGATGAGGGCGAGCCCCTGGGCGGGGTCGGTGAGGACGACCAGCTGGTCGCCGGGCTCGAGGCCGAGGGCCTTGCGCGCTTGGGCGGGGATGGAGACTTGTCCTCGGGTGCCAACGGTGACGGTTCCGAAGAATCCGCGTCCGCCGGGGCCGCTCAGTGAGGGGTTTCGCGGGGTCATGTTGTCAGCCTCCTTGTCGGATCAGATATAACATGCAAAACATGTATATATGAATTATCCGCTTCTTCGGAGAAGGCTGCAGGGGCTTGAGTGTGATGTGTGACACTCGACGTGGCTGTGTTGGGGCGCGGGCTGCCCCTCGGCAACGCTGCGTGGCGCGTGCGACCCCGGTGCTGCGGCAGTCACCTCGTGGCGGGATCCCCGGGACGCGCCCGACGCGCCCGAGGCGAGGCCAACCCCAAGAACAAGGTCGGCGTGCGTGCCCGAATTGGCCAGCCTGGATTCCTCGCCCGATGCGGAGGGGGACGCGGTGTCCTGCCGCGGGGAGGGGGACGCGCTAGGTGCGGGGGCGATCGGGAAGCGCAGCCTCGTCCACACCCGGCGATGATCGGAGGTCGGGAAAGGGTAGAGTCCGGTAAGGCGGAACGTCTCTTCCTCTCGCGTCGGCCAGAAGACCCTCGCCTCATCGACCTGAGTGCCGACGTTCGGCAGGACGTAGTCGATTCGCAGGTTGCCGGGCCGCGGGACGTCGCCGAAGTCGCCCGTGTCGTACTTCGGATCCGTCTTGTGAGTCAGGTTCGCCCCTCCCTGAATCTCCGACTCCTGGGCACCTCCGAGCGAGCTCGGCAGCGTGTCGACCACCCGGGGGCTGTCCAGAAGCTGATCGATGGCCCCCGGATACGAGTCGCCGTCGAGGGGGTCAGAGTTGTAGTCCCCGAGGATCACGAAGTTGGCATCGGTGGACAGGCTGCCCCTCACCCCGGCATCGTCGTACAGGTAGTCGGCCCGGTTCGCCACGTAGTCGGCCCACAGCCGGATCTCGTCGAAGTTGCGTCACTTGTTGCGCTGCTCGGCTCCGTCGAACGACGGCGGGGTCGGGTGTGCGGCCAGGACGTGGATCGTCGTGCCGTTAACGTCCACTGGCAGATCCACGTGTGTCTTGGACGACAGGGGGAAACGCTGAAGAACCTCCTCGGAGTACCAGCCGGTGCCGTCGGCGTTGGAGGGCAGCAGCGCGCCCGGCATATCCCTCCACAGGAAGTGCTGGAAGGTGCGAACCTGCTCCGCTTTGATGGGGTACTTGGAATAGACGACGAAGCCATACTGGCCCGGGAACTTTCCGAAACCCCATGCGTCGGCGGGGCCGGTCGTGGTCCCGTCCCCGTCCAGGTCGAAGCCGCTGGGCTCGCCCGTGTTCACTGGGCCCGACCAAGCATAGGGGTAGGACACCGGTTGCGCGCCGTTGTGCGGGACCTCAAGGTAGTTCGAGCGAAACAGGTCGACTGCCGCGCCGCTGGCATCGTAGTCGAACTCGTTGATGAGCAGGATATCGGGATCTACACGCTGGATGGTTTCCGCGACGTTGGATGCCTGGGCGTTGTGTGGGGTGGCAAGATCGTTGATGAGCTCACCGGGTGCCTCTCGGTTGAGGCTGGCGTTGAAGGTGGCGACCGTGAGGGAATCGGGCGTGACCGGCTGGGCTGAGTCGGCGAAGGCGGGGTCGGCCGACGCGAAGCAGAGGGACAGGGATAGGAGTGCCGCGATGGCGAGCGAGAGGGGTTTCATCATTGAATCTACTTCATCACCGTTGAGATGGATGTCACAAATGGTAGATCCTTGGGGGACAACAAACAAAGACGCGGTAGTGCCGCTAGGCCGGGGGCGCTAGCCTGGGTGTACCGGCGCGGCCGCGCTTGAACGACGCTGAATCGAGGTTGTCATGGTGTCAACGCTGTCCCTGGTGTGCATGGGCTTGACGGCCCTGGCTGCCGTCGTCCTACCCGTCGTCCTCGTCATCCTCGGCCGCCGCAGGTGGCACTTCTCGCTGTGGTCGTGCGCGGTCGGCGCGCTTGTCTTCGTCGTCGCGGTCCTGATCCTCGAATCGGCGACGCACTCGCTCGTTTTCGCTGCCGCGCCGATCCTGCGAAGCAATCGCGCCCTCTACGTGCTCTACGGATCGCTCGCCGCGGGAGTGTTCGAGGAACTTGGGAGGGTCTGTGGCTTTGCCGTGCTGCGCAGGAGCGGCCGCGGACCCGACGACGTTGGGCGCCCCATCGGGGCGGGCATCGGGCACGGAGGCATCGAGGCGATGGCGCTCGTGGGCGTCGCGATGATCTCCAGCATCGTGACCTCCGTGAGCATCATCAACGCGGGAGCCAGCGACGCCTTCCTCTCCCGCCTACCCGAATCCCAGCGCGACGCGGTTGCCCATCAACTCGAATCGCTGATCAGTACCCCCGCGCCGTTCTACCTGCTCAGCATTGGCGAACGCGCCATCGCCATCGCCTTGCACATCACCCTGTCGGTCCTGGTGTGGATGGCGTTCACCGCGCGTATCCGCCGCTGGTGGATCTTCGGGGCGATCCTCGCCCACGCCCTGGCAGACGTCGGTGCAGCCCTGTACCAGGTCGGGTTGCTGAGCGTGATCGCCGCGCAGGCCTGGGCGTTGGTCGTCACCGTTATACTCGCTGTGGCGGTGCGGCGGATATACCGGTCCGCCGAGCCTCCGAGACCTCGTGAGGGCGCCAAGGCCTCGTGAGGGCGCGGCGCGAGGACAGGGAAGGCAGGTCGCTCACGCGGGAATGTCGCGCACGCGGTAGGCGATCAGTCCTCCAGCGCAGCAAGCGATTCCAACCCCAAGCTGGACGGCCATGGGCAGCCAGTGGGTCGTTCCCCACGGATCGGCCACGTGCCCGAGAATGGAGAGGTCCTGCGCCCACTTTGGCAGGTCCATGAAGCCTCCGAAGATGCGAGCGAAAGAACTCCATGCGATGAGCGCCCACGCCAGGGAGCGCCACCGCGGGGCTGCTCCCACCAGGCCGGCGGTGAAACCAATCGCAGCCGAGAGGCCGGGAAGGTGACTCACGGCGAAGACGAACGCTCGGCCGGGAGCGTGCTCGTCGCTCAACTGCAGCGCCGTGGACGCGGCCATCGCCGCCCCCGAGGCGAGCAACAGCAGGAAGCCGACCGCTATCGCCTCCGCGAGCGCTGTGAGGAAGATACGCGTGCGTGAGACGCCGCACGCGATGGTGATCTCGGCGAGGCCATGCTCCTCTGAGGTGAAGAGGGCCAGGATACGTTGCACCGTTGCGACCGCCACGACGGAGGCCATCACGACGGTGAGCAGCATCGTGTACTGAACGATCGGCTCGGCCTGCGGGACCGCGACGTCGAGGTAGGCTGCGCTGGTCGGGGTGCTCTCGATCAGCTTCGTCAGCCCGCTGGCCATCGAACCAAAGAGGGAGCCGAGCAGCACGACGGCCAGCGCCCAGGCGGCCAGCCTGCGGGCGCCGAGGCGAGCGGCGAGGTCGGCCGCCCCTCGCAAGCGCCACCTTCGGCGCGACGCAGACCTTCCCGTGAGTATTCCAGCCAGGAGTTCACGGCGGGAGTGAAGGAACGCCGCTAGCGCCACCGCAGCCCCGATCGCAGCGGCGAAGACCGCGAAGGCCCACGCGTGCAGGCCGTCGAAGGGATTGACGATGTCGCGCCAGGCCGTTGGGCTGAGCCAACGAACCCACGCGAGCCCGGTCTTGTCTGCCAGGACGCGAAGAGCGAACGATGCCCCGAATATTGCCAGTCCCAGGCCTCGGGCCGTGGAGACGTCCGGAACCAGCTGGCAGAGGATCAATGAGATCGCGCAGAAGGCTAGGCCCTGCGCGGCGACAACTCCTCCGAACGCGATGGAACCGGGCAGGGGAGTCTGCCCGGCGGCGCTGTTCACGCCCACCAGAGACACCGTCATACCTGCCCCCGTGAGCGTCATGACGCCCAGGAGCCACAGTGCCGCCGATGCGAAGGGCGTCCAGCGCCCGGCGCCCGCTCCGAGCGCCACCTCGACGAGTCCCTCCTGCTCGTCGCGCCTGGCCAGCGCGGTTGTGAGCATGATCGCCATGATGGCTACCAGGTACAGGATGTAAGCGCCGTCGAGCCAGCTGACGAAGCTGCCGAGCTCCGCGCTGTTGGGAACGGGACCAAAGAGGAGGCTAACGCCGGGCGCGTTGCGCATCTGGGCAAGGAGCGCGCTGCGCTCAGCGGAAGAGGGGTAGAAACGCTCCAGGGCAATCGGGTGCAACAGGAGGAATGCCCACAGGGGCAACATCCAGGCGATTGCTTTCCACCTGTAGCGCCTGTTTGCCAGGGACAGATAGCGCGTGAGTCCTGTGACGGTACTCATTGCGGGGCTCCCGAGTGATCGCAGTAGTGGCTCATGAACAGGTCCTCCAAGCTTGTCGGTTCCACCTGGATGTCCGTGATTCCCAGCCCCGCGATCGCGGCAAGGACCTGGGGTACTTGGGACGAGGCAACGTGGGTCTCCAAGCGGGTGCTGGTCGTGCGCACGGGGGAATTAAGGGTGGACAGTCTCGCCTCCAGGTTCAAGCGCCGCTCATCGCCCCGCGCGATTCCAACGCGGATGGAGGTCTGGGCGAGGGAGCGCAGGCGCGCAAGATCGCCGCTTTCTACGGTGCGACCGTCCTTGATGATGGTGACGTGGGTGCACAGTTCCTGGACCTCGGCCAGGATGTGGCTCGACAGCAGGACGCTCTTGCCCTCGTCTGTGGCCTCCCTAATGGTCTCGGTAAAGACTCGCTCCATGAGAGGGTCAAGCCCCGATGTCGGCTCGTCGAGGATGAGGAGGTCGACGGGGGCCGACAGGGCCGCCACGAGCGCGACCTTCTGGGCGTTGCCCTTGGAGTAGGTGCGCACTCGCTTGGTGGGATCCAGGTCGAAGCGCTCGATCAGCTGATCCTCGCGTGCCCGGTCGCGTGAGCCGCGCAGTCCGGCAAGGGTGTCCAGCACCTGCCCGCCGGTGAGGGTTGGCCACAGGTTCACCGACCCTGGAACGTAGGCGAGGCGCCGGTTGATCTCGGAGGCACTGTGGGCGGGGTCCATCCCCATAACCCGAGCGTAGCCTGAGTCCGCTCTGTACATGCCGAGCAGCACTCGGATCGTCGTGGATTTTCCCGCACCGTTGGGGCCGAGAAAACCGTGGATCTGGCCCTTCGCGACCCCCAGGTTGAGGCCGTCCAAGGCCTTGACCCTCCCGAAGCTCTTGACGAGGCCCTTAGCCTCGATGAGTTCAGACAATGTCCCAGTCCTTTCCTGTTCTTTCCTCAAGTACCGGACCGAACTCTGGGTCTTCGCGAACGCGACGAAGCAACAGCTCGATGACTCGTCTCTGATCCGGCTCGGGGTAGCCAATCTTGGACAGACGGGCCACCCGTTTCCATAAGAGGTGTCCTGGCCCGCCACTGGGCAGGTCGCGTAGCATTGCCAGGGCGGTCGACCTGTTGCGCTCAAGGACTGCCCACTCGGTCTCCTCAAGTTCCTTGATGACGCGCTCCCTCTCCTCGTCGTCATAAGCATTGGGGTAGCGGTTGCGGTCGAGCTTGGCGAAGACGGTCAACATGCTCGCCACCGCTCGGTGGTCCTCGTCGCTGAGTCCGTCAATGAAAGGACCCAGCGAGGCCGGAATGAGTCCCGAGATCGCCAGCACCAAGACCATGCGCCGGTCCGTGTGCACGATGGGCAGGGTGGCCGGGTCCTCAACGAGGACCTCGATGCGATCGTAGAAACGTTCGAGGACGACCGGGAGGGGAGAGAACACCTCGCCGGAGCGCACCCTGGCGACGAGTTGGTCAATCCTGCTGCGCTGATCCTTCAAGACCTCGATGCGGGCATCGATCTGGGCGCGGGTCGCCAGCAGGTCCGCCTCGATGTCGGTGCTCCCCCCGGTGGGGTGTTCGGGGAGCATCTGGGCGATCTTGGCCAGGGGGACGCCAGATTCGGCCAGCCATCGAATTCGCAGCAGGCGGGCCAAGTGCTCGATTCCGTAGTCGCGGAGTCCTCGAACGATTGGGGGAACGGCGAGCAGACCGAGGCGGTGGTAGTAGCGCACCGTCCGCGTCGTCGTCCCCGCCAGGTCAGCCAGCTCTTTGACTCTCATGGGACCCATGGAACACTGTGACCCTACGTCGCTGTCAAGGGGGCGAGTGAAAGCCGACACTCGTTGCCGTCGGTACCCGCCCACGCACGATTTCCGGGGCATTGTCCGGGGCACGGCGCCATCCCTTATCGTCTTGATTATCATGGAGCTATGAAAACTGTGGTCGTCGGCGCTGGGATTTCCGGGCTCGCGTGCGCGGACGCGCTCGCTCGGAGCGGCGCGGACGTGGAGGTCTACGAGGCGAGCGGGCGAGCGGGTGGCCGCATTGAAACGGCGACGGTCGCCGATTGTCGGGTTGAGGTCGGTGCGAACTTCCTGTCGTCAACCTATCGCGTCATGCCGCGGATTGCGCAGCGCCTGGGGGTGCCGCTGCGTCCCATTCGTTCGCGCGCAGGACTCATCGTTGACTCGGCGGCGCTCACCTACGCTCCCTCCGCTTATTCGATGGTGCGCGCCGGAGTGATCGGCTGGGGCGACGCCGCCCGGGCGGGCTGGCAGCTGGTCCGTCAGTTACCGCGCCTCGCTAAAGCAAACCCGGCTGACCCCGCCCAGTGGCGCGACATCGACGTGCCCGCCGATGAATGGTGTTCCGCTCGCTTTGGTCAGGCCTTCACGCATGCGGTCATTGGTTCCTCGTTTCGGGGCTACTACTTCCAAGATCTCGCCGACACCTCGGCCTCCGCGGCGCTCGCCATGGTCTCCTACGGTGCGCGTCCCTTCGTGACGCTCACCGCGGATCCCGGGCTTGAAGCGATACCCCAGGCGCTCGCCTCGGGCCTGACCGTTCACTACGACGCTCGCGTTGCTCGCGTCGAACGCGACGAGGCCGGCGCGGCTGTGGTTCTTTCCAACGGGACAACGGTCGAGGCGGACCGGGTTGTCCTGGCGGTGCCGGCTCCCGCTGCGAGGATCCTCCTCGCGGATCCCTCCCCGCTCGAAGGGAGTCTCCTGTCCACCCCCTATAGTTCCGGGCTGCTGGCGGTCCTCGCGTGCAGGCGTCGTCTCGAGGAACGGGAGCTGGGGGGCGCCTACGGCCTGCTCTCGTCGCCCAGCCAGGACGGTCCGATCGCGGCGCTGTGCGTGGCGAGCCGCGCGGGGCACGCGGCGCCCGGCTCAGACGCCTTGACCGTCATGTTCGACGGGCGGGTCGCCGAGCGCTCGATCTCCGTGGGGGAACCCGACGGCGAGGTGATGACTCGGGCGGTCGCGGCGCTGTGCGAGCTTGCACCCTCCCTGGAGAACGCGGTTGACCGGGAAGCGAGTCGCGTCGTGAGGATCCCCGCGGCGATGCCGACCTGTCGGGTCGGCCGATCCACTCAGGTTGGGCGCTACCGCAGCGAGCGCGGTGGCTCGGTGATTCTGGCGGGTGACTACTTGGCGTTCCCGTGGTCGGACTCGGCTGCCCTGACGGGGCTGTGGGCCGCGAACTGTGCGAGGGTATCGGGCGAGCGCGACTGAGGAACATGCGGTTGCGCCGAGTCGAGCGTGCGCGGGTCATCGCGTGTTAGCAAGATCTGTGGGGCGGTAGCGGTTTGTGGTGCTGGCGATCGTAACTGGCGAAGCTGTCGTGGGCTGCGTAGGGATAGTTTGTCTCGTGCCGTCTGGTGGTCCATTGTCTCGCACCTGTGGTGCCTGAAGAATCCGGCTTCATAGCACACCGTGTTATTACCGACGATGAGCGTCGGATAATTCATCATGTTTGTCGATTGAATAGCCCCACGCATGTTGAAGAAAGTATGTCAGATAATCAATGCGGTGAAGGTGGCAGTGCAGGGTTGAAGGTACGCGTATGCGCATCAAAGGGAATTTGTAGTAACTATCCAAAAGAGTTGTCTGATACTAATTGGAACAAAATTGTAATGCGAACTTTAGGCGCGCCTCTGTTTAGTCGTCAGACGACTGTTTTGCGCTTTGAGAGCCACGTCTCAGTGATCTTAGAATGCAAAATGAGCAAACAATTGGACCCAGATCGTCCGCAATATAGGCGACGTTAACGCGTTCCGCGCCAGTATTGATATAGGTCGATTTTGGACGAGTGAGGTCCGGAATTCTGAGAAATAATTTGGGACCAAGGTCAGGACAGGGTGCAAGCCTTGTCAATAACATTGACAGTACAAGGTCCCGCGAGTGCTGCTGGTGACCACGCTTCATGGTTAACGGTGATCAGAATAGTGGCTCAATGTCGACAAAATCGAAGATTATCCATTCATCGATGAAGATCGAATGACGGCTGTGGGGCGATGTCAACAACCTGATATTCCAGCCCCTTGAATTCATGAAAGGTGGTCGCAGTGCTGAGCATGCTCACTCAGGAGCGTCACGCGAATGATCTGACGCCTTCCCATCGCTTCTTCCTGCTCGTTCTGGTCTCCATCGGCAGTTCCATCATCTACACCCCGTCTACCTGCAGTACGTCTTTGAGGACCCGTTGGGTAAGGCGCTGATTGCCTCGAGTACGGATGCCACCTCACGATTGAGGACGGTCCCGCCATAGTGGCGCACGATCTGACCCGCCTGGGTCTCATGATCATCGGCGACGCCGCGGGCTTCACCCTCAACGCGGGCCTGACCATCCGCGGCATGGACCTGGCGGCTGGCTCCGCGCTGGCGGCTGCCGAAGCCATCGAGAAGGCCTTCCAGACCATGGACTTTGGCCAGCAGTCGATGGACCAGTACCGCGTCCTGCTCGACACCAGCTTTGTCGGCAAGGACATGGCGACCTATGCGAAGGCCCCGGCCTTCCTGGAGCACCCGCGCATGTACAAGGACTACGGCAAGCTCGCCGCCGAGGTGTTCTATGGCATCTTCAACCATGACCTGACGCCGAGGCGCCACATCCGCAAGGTCGGACTCGACGCCCTCAAGGCGTCGGGCCTGAAGCTGACGCTGATCATGGGCGATGTCCTCGTGGGCATCCGCGCCCTGTGACGGGATTTCTGAAAGGAGGACGAGCAATGGCTCAATTCGTCATCGAGAGTGTCCCCGCCCGCCTGGCTGGGAACACCTACTACCTGGATGAGGAAGAATCCCACATCGAGGTCAATCAGGAACTCGCTCGCGCCACTGGCGCTGGCGCTCTGCTCGAGCGTGTCTGCCCGGCAAAGGTGTACTCGGTCGAGGCCGACGGCACCGTCGGCGTTGAGTACGCGGCGTGCCTCGAGTGCGGCACCTGCCTGGCCGTGGCACCGAAGGGTGTGCTCAAGTGGCACTACCCGCGCGGTAGCTTCGGCATCATGTTCCGCGAGGGCTGATTCAAACCCCACAAGGCGTGGCCGAGAGTTGTGCCTGTGGTGAGGCGGTGGGAGCGTTAAGCTCCCGCCGCCTCACCGTTTGTGTATGGAGGTGAAGTGTCGCTTAGTGCTCGATGTGCTCGTGGCGCGCGTGCTCGGGGCATTCGAGCTGGAACGTGGAGTGCGCGATAGGGAAGTGGTGGCACGCGCATTCGCCCAGCTCGTGGACGATCCGGTCGCGCGAGGGGCCGTCGGCCTCGTGCATGACGGTCACGTGCGCCGTGACGGTGACCAGGTGCGAGGAGACTGCGGCCACGTGCAGGTCGTGCACGTCGAGGACGCCGTCGACGCCCATCATGTGCGAGCGCAGCTTGGCCACGTCCACGCTGGCGGGTGCCTGCTCCATGAGGATCGCAACGGAGCGGCGCAGAAGCGTGAGCGCTCGCGGTGCCATGAGGACGGCGATCAGGAGTGATGCGATCGCGTCGGCGCGGGTCCACCCGAAGGCCCACTCGGCGCCGGCCGCGACGATGACCGCGAGGGACCCGAGCGCGTCGTTCGCGACCTCCAGGAACGCAGCGCGCATGTTGAGGCTCGCCTCGCGCCCGCCCGCGAGGATCACCAACGACGCGACGTTCGCGACCAGGCCGATGACGCCGACGAGGAGCATGGGGCCGGCCTCGACCTCGGGCGGGGATACCAGGCGCCACGCGCCCTCCCACGCGACCATAACGCAGATGACGAGGAGCATGCCGGCCTGCAGGGCGGCGGCCAAGACCTCGGAGCGCGCCCACCCCCACGTGTGCTTCTCGTCGCGCGGGCGCCGCATGAGGCGTGCAGCGACCAGCGCGATAACGAGGCCGGAGGCGTCCACGACCATGTGCCCCGCGTCTGCCGCCAGCGACAGGGAGCCCGACCAGAAAGCACCGACCAGCTCGGCGACAACGACGGCACCCGTGACCGCGAGCGCCCACCCCAGGCGCGCCGCAGACGCCGACGAATGGGAGTGATCGTGCGAGTGCGCGCCGTGCTCGGTGCCCGGAGAGTGCACGTGATTGTGGGAGTGGGCCACGGCCTCGTCGACGTGGGACGAGGCAGGGGCTGATTCCCGGGAGGGAGCGGGTTCGTGCAGGGCGGTGGGGTTGCTGTCGGACATATGCCCTACTCTACGGCGTGGTGGCATGAGTGCGGGAGAGCCTAACCTAACATGTATGTTGCAGATCACTGTTCGGCTGTCTCTTCTTGGGACTGGGTGCCCGGGTCGCAGTGTGACGGACGACGTATCCTAGGAGGCAGAGCGCGGGGAACCCCGCGACTGAAGGGCACACGCCCATAGGACTGTAAAGGAGTGCCACATCATGGCAGAACCTCGTATCGTCACCGTCACTGGCGCAGCCGGCAACATCGGCTACGCCCTCCTGTTCCGCATTGCTTCCGGCCAGCTGTTCGGCCCGGACGTGCCCGTCAAGCTGAACCTGCTGGAGATCCCGCAGGCCGTCAAGGCCGCCGAGGGCACCGCGATGGAACTCGACGACTGTGCGTTCCCGACCCTGGCCGGCGTTGAGATCTTCGACGACGTGAACCGTGCGTTCCAGGGCACCAACGTCGCGTACCTGGTGGGTGCCATGCCGCGCCGTAAGGGCATGGAGCGCGCCGACCTGCTCGAGGCCAACGCGGGCATCTTCGGCCCCCAGGGCAAGGCCATCAACGACGGTGCCGCCGACGACGTGCGCGTCCTCGTCGTGGGCAACCCTGCGAACACCAACGCCACCATCGCCCAGAACGCTGCGCCGGACGTCCCCGCGTCGCGCTTCACCGCGATGATGCGCTTGGACCACAACCGTGCGGTCGCGCAGCTCGCCCACAAGACCGGCGCCGCGAACGCCGACATTAAGGACGTCGTCGTGTGGGGTAACCACTCGGCCGACCAGTACCCGGACGTCTCCTACGCGACTGTCGCCGGTAAGCCCGCGACCGAGCTCGTGGACGAAGAGTGGCTGTCCAGCTACTACCGTCCCACCGTCGCCAAGCGCGGCGCCGCCATCATCGAGGCTCGTGGCGCTTCTTCGGCCGCCTCCGCTGCCAACGCCGCGATCGACCACATGTACTCCTGGATCCACGGCACTCCCGCCGGTGAGTGGGTCACCGCCGGTGTCATGTCCGACGGCACGCACTACGGCGTCCCCGCAGGCCTGAACTTCGGCTTCCCCGTCACCTCCGACGGTGGCGAGTGGCAGGTCGTCGACGGCCTCGAGATCTCCGACGCGACCCGCGCTGGAATCGACCACAACATCAAGGCCCTCCAGGAAGAGTACGACGCCGTCAAGGCGCTCGGCTTCATCAAGTGAGGCTACCGCCCTCGCGGCGTTTGGTGGGAAGGGCGCGCGCCCGGCTGATTGGCCGGGCGCGCACCCGCATGTATGGGGGCCGTGTGTTCGGTCGTGGGCTTGGCGTGCGCCCGCGCGCGGGGTTGTTGGGGCTTCCTCTGTGAGTGTGGCGCGGTCGCAGCGCTTCGGCGACTTGCGGTAGTACCGCGTGATGGAGGGATTCATTAGATGCAGCAGCAATGCACTAGATGGCAAGGCATTGCACTGTTTACTATCCAGTGCAATGCTGCGCTAAGTAGTGCAATGCCACTGAGCAACAAGCCCATGCGCGGCGCGGCCTACCCCATTGCTGCTCCAATGAGATTCCAGCCGAGCTATGTTGGGCAGCCCTGCACCGGTGAGAGAGCATGACACCAGCTAGGGAGCATTGCACTAGCTCCGAGCTGGTGTAATGCCCCGCTAAGTGGTGTCACACCACTTAGAAACAAGCATCATTGCGGCCTGATGGCTACTACGCGTTGGTGAGGACTATGTGAGCGGCTGCGGGTCAGTGAAATGGTGCGTAGTGTCGGACCCGTTGGCGGGGGCCGAGCTGTCCCTGACGTGTATCCGCGCTGTCGCTTGTTGCCGATGGGTCGTGCTCCTCATCAGTGACGATTCACCCGTTCTGATCGGGTGCAATGCCCACTGATCGGGTGTAATGCTCCATAACGGGTGCAGTACCGCGAAATCGCATGCAATTCCTACGACAGCATTTCAGAATTTGAAACCGAACCGTTGGAATCATGCGGTTTCTGATGTGTTGTCGATCTGTGTCGGCGGGGAATTGCATGCGAAAGTGTGGGGGACGCATCTGCGTCTGACTGGGCTTTACGGCCTCGAGGTGCTGTCGTGTCGTGACTCTTTGATCCAGTCATAGGCGATGCGCTGCGTACCGTTGGCTACAGTGATCGTGCCGCACTCGCGGAATCCAAAGGATTCGAGTGCGCGCCGCATTGGTGCGTTGTTCTTATGTGTGTCGCAGCGTAGGTATTCCGCGCGCTCTGCTGCGAACGTGAAGATCGCCCGAGCGACACCTTGTCCTCGCACCGCGGCCATGCGGTGAATGACGTGGTAGTCGGCATCGGAATGCCATGCGCCGTCGATCTCGGCATAGGTTTCGTCCGGCCCTGGAGCGAGGGTGAAGACAGCAAGCGGCCCCTCATCGTCGGACACAAGGAAACAGTGTCCGCGTGCGATGTCTTCTTCAGCGTCAATGCGGCCTGGATACCCCTTAGGCCACTGTGTCGCATTCCCATTCGCCTGCATGAACGCCCGAGCGTGCGCGTACACGCCCTCGATGAACTCGAGGTCATCAGGAGAGGCGATTCGAATCTGCACGTGTCAATGATAGGTGCCTCCGACAGTACGTTTGTTACCCGCCTGCTAGTCCCGATGGGGCAGTGTGGGCTTCGAGCTCGTGAAACGCGCGTGAAACTGTCATGGTCCCGCCCGCAACAACGCAACAACAGCCCGCAACCCCGTGGCATCTCCCGCAAACCCTGCCCCTGCCTCGTTCGTGGGTATGAACCTGGCTAGACTGGCCCCTATGACTGAAAACGCGCAGCTTGTTGTGACCCTGTCCTGCCCGGACCGCCCCGGAATCGTGCACGCCGTGACCGGCGTGATCGGCGGGGCCGGTGGCAACGTCATCCAGTCCCAGCAGTTCGGCGACTCCGACACGGGTACCTTCTTCATGCGTGTCGAGGTGGACTCCCCGCAGGGGCGCGCCCCGATCGACGAGGGCCTCGCCCGCGTCGCCGAAGAATTCGGCGCCACCTACCGCGTTGACGATCTGGGCCGCAAGCTGCGCACCATCATCATGGTCTCGCGCGAGGGCCACTGCCTCACTGATCTCCTGTATCGCCAGCAAACCCAGGGTCTGCCCATCGACGTGATCGCGGTCGTTGGCAATCACCCGGACCTGGCGCCCGTCGCCCAGTTCTACGGCGTCCCCTTCCTCAACATCCCCGTCACGAAGGACACGAAGGCTCAGGCGGAGCGCCAGCTCCTCGACCTCATCGCCTCCGAGGATGTCGAGCTCGTCGTCCTGGCGCGCTACATGCAGATCCTCTCCGACGAGGTCTGCCGCGCCATGCAGGGCCGCGTCATCAACATCCACCACTCCTTCCTGCCCTCCTTCAAGGGTGCGCGCCCCTACGCGCAGGCTCACGATCGCGGCGTCAAGCTGATCGGCGCGACTGCCCACTACGTGACCGCCGACCTGGACGAGGGCCCGATCATCGAGCAGGACGTCACCCGCGTCTCCCACGCCGACTCCACGCCCGACATGGTGGCCCTCGGCCAGGATGTGGAGCGCCGCGTCCTCGCCCAGGCCGTCCGCTTTCACGCGGAGCACCGCGTCCTCATGAACGGCAACCGAACGGTCGTCTTCTCGCGCTGAGGTCCGCTCAAAGGGACGTCCACGAGGCCGGGATGGACGGCGAACTTGCCCATCACGCGGGGTTCGTACTGAGCGACCTCGCTGGGGAGCGGGGGCGCGGGCCCACGAGGGACATGTCGCCACGCAGGATGTTGAACAGCTGGGGCAGCTCGTCGATCGACATCTTGCGCAGGAAGGTTCCGATGCGCGTAATGCGCGGATCGTTGGCCATTTTAAACATGACAGAATTTTCGCCGAGGAGTCGGCCTCGTTGGCCTCCATGAGGGAGACCTTGAGCTCTTCGGCATCCACGCGCATGGTGCGGAACTTCAACATGGTAATAAGCTTGCCGTTGAGGCCAATGCGCTCCTGAGTGAAGAAAGCGGGGCCGCCGTCGTTCAGGCGCACCATCGCAACGACGATGATCGACAGCGAAGTCAGTGGGATAATGCTGAAAAAAGCTGCGAAAATGTCGCACATTCGTTCGATGGTGTTGTCGGTGGAGGTGGCAAGATCCGACGCGTGCTCGAATGTGAGAGCCGTGGATGCGGCTCGTGCGGTGGGCTTCGTCAAACTTGTCATCTGTGCGCATTCCGTCTACTTCATTAAACTAAAATACTGCATGTCGGTTAGAGGAGGTAAATTCACTCTAGACTGCTGTCCGTACTGGGTAAATGTCCCTGGTGTAACTCAGTTACCGTTAGGTGTTAACCCTAGTCTGTTCATATGGTTAGCTTGGTTGCTAACCAAAGGGTTAAGTGCAAGCGAAAAAAGGCTGTGATTTCGTGCACCTGGCGAGTTGTGCGCGTGCGATCGGAAAGCGCCGTGACCGCCTGGTAGCGTGCTGACGCCTTGGCAGAATGCGTAGAAATCCGCCGAGAGATAAACTGATGAGCGTGTCGTGACTGGCGAATAGGTGGGCCACCACCGGGGAGCGACGCGTCGGCATCGATAGCCGCCCGCCTGGGCTAGAGGCCACTGCCAACCATCATCGGATGATCAATAGGAGAACCCCATGGATTCCCTCAACGACATGACGCTGGCCCAGCTGGATCCTGAGATTCAGGCCGTTCTGGACTCCGAGCTTGGCCGCCAGCGTGAGACCCTCGAGATGATCGCCTCGGAGAACTTCGTGCCGCGCGCAGTCCTCGAGGCACAGGGCTCGGTCCTGACCAACAAGTACGCCGAGGGCTACCCGGGCCGCCGCTACTACGGCGGATGCGAGTTTGTGGACGTCGCGGAGTCTCTCGCCATCGAACGCGCGAAGCAGGTCTTCGGTGGTGACTACGTGAACGTTCAGCCCCACGCGGGCGCGCAGGCCAACGCCGCTGCGCTCATGGCGATGGCGAACGTCGGCGACCCGATCCTCGGCCTGTCCCTGGCCCACGGCGGTCACCTGACCCACGGCATGCGGCTGAACTTCTCGGGCAAGCACTACAAGGCAGTCGCCTACGAGGTCGATCGTGAGACCATGCGCATCGAGCCTGACAAGGTCCGTGAGGCGGCACTCGCGGAGCGCCCGCGCGTGATCATCGTCGGCTGGTCGGCCTACCCGCGTCACCTCGACTTCCAGGCCTTCCGCGACATCGCAGACGAGGTTGGCGCCGCCCTCTGGGTGGATATGGCGCACTTCGCCGGCCTCGTCGCCGCGGGCCTGCACCCGAACCCCGTTCCCTTCGCCGACGTCGTGACGACGACGGTCCACAAGACCCTGGGCGGGCCTCGTTCCGGCATGATCCTGTCCTCGCGCGGCGAGCAGTGGGGCAAGAAGCTGAACTCTTCAGTGTTCCCCGGCCAGCAGGGCGGCCCCCTCATGCATGTGATCGCCGCGAAGGCTATCGCCATGAAGGTCGCGCAGACCGAGGAGTTCAAGGATCGCCAGCGCCGCACCCTCGAGGGCGCGCAGATCCTCGCGGAGCGCCTGGGCGCGGATGACGCGAAGAACGCGGGTATCAAGCTGGTCACCGGTGGCACCGACGTCCACCTGGTCCTCGTTGACCTCGTCGAGTCGGAGCTCAACGGCCAGCAGGCCGAGGATCTCCTGCACGAGGTCGGCATCACCGTCAACCGCAACGCGGTCCCCTTCGACCCGCGTCCGCCGGCCGTCACCTCGGGCCTGCGCATCGGCACCCCCGCCCTCGCGACGCGCGGTTTCGACGCCGAGGACTTCGCCGAGGTCGCGGACATCATCGGTACGACCCTGTCGCAGGGCGCGTCCGGCGGCAACGTTGAGGTGGACGCCCTGCGCGCCCGCGTCAAGAAGCTGACGGACAAGCACCCGCTCTACGCCGGGCTCTGATCGTGAGGGCTCCCTGGGAAGGCCCCGCAGGGGTCCTGGACGGAAAGGCGACGGCTGCCGCGATCAAGGCGGAGCTGAAGGAACGCGTCGATCGTCTGTGCGAGGCCGGGGTCGTCCCGGGCCTCGGCACGATCCTCGTGGGCGAAGACCCCGGGTCCGTCGCCTACGTCGCCGGCAAGCACCGTGACTGTGCGGAAATCGGCGCTGAGTCGATCCGCGTGGACCTGCCTGCCGACGCCACGCAGGAGCAGGTGGAGGCTGCGATTGATCGGCTCAACGCGGACCCTGCCTGCACGGGCTACATCGTGCAGCTGCCGCTGCCTCGCGGGATCGACACGAACGCCGTTCTGGAGCGCATCGACCCGGCGAAGGACGCGGACGGCCTGCATCCGATGAACCTCGGGCGCCTCGTCCTGCGGGGTTCGGGTCCTATCGATTCGCCGCTTCCGTGCACGCCGCGCGCGGTCATTGAACTCATGGAACGCCATGGGATCGATCTGGCCGGTAAGAACGTGTGTGTCGTTGGTCGAGGTGTGACCGTGGGGCGTTCGATTGGCCTGCTGCTCATGCGCAAGGAAGTGAACGCGACGGTTGATGTCTGCCACACGGGCACGACCGACCTGGCTGATCACGTGCGTCGTGCGGACGTCATCGTGGCCGCGGCGGGATCCGCTGGGATCATCACGCGCGACATGGTGGCGCCCGGTGCGGTCGTCCTTGACGTCGGCGTGAGTCGGGTGCAGGGCGAGGATGGCAAGGCTCGTCTCATGGGCGACGTCGCTGACGGCGTGGATGAGGTGGCCAGCTGGCTCAGCCCCAATCCGGGCGGCGTCGGCCCGATGACGCGAGCCCTCCTCGTGACGAACGTCGTCGAGGCGGCTGAACGTCAGGCGGGAATCAGCGCGAACTGACTCGCGGTGCGCGGCCTCGGCAAACGTGGAGGTCGCGCGCGAACGCAACGGAGGCGCGGTGAGGATATCCATTCCTCTCCGCGCCTCCTCGTTCCTCTAGACTGAAGAAAACTCGCGTAAGGAGAAAATGATGACCCTGACGGTGACGACCGTAAACCTTAATGGCATCCGCGCTGCCCACAAGCGTGGCTTCCTCGACTGGCTCGAGGGGAGCGACACGGACGTGCTGCTCATGCAGGAGGTGCGCGCGCCCGAGGAGATCTCCCGCGAGATCATGGGCGATGCCTGGGAGAGCGTGTGGGTTCCGTGCCGCATCAAGGGGCGTGCGGGCGTGGGCGTGGCTGTGCGACGCGGGCGTGCGAGCCTGGAGGGCGAGCCTCGTCTGGTCCTCGACGACGTGGAGACGGACGTGGATTCCGGTCGCTGGCTCGAAGCCATCGTGCGCTCCGAGGGCGGGGAGACCCTGGTGCGAGTCGTCTCGGCGTACTTCCACTCGGGCGAGAAGGATACGCCCAAGCAGGAGGCGAAGATGGCGCACCTACCGCGCATTGGCGCGCGCATGGCCGAGCTGCTCGCCGAGGAGACTGTTGGGGGGATCTCGTCGCTCGTGTGCGGCGACTTTAACGTCGTGCGCTGCGAGGCCGACATCAAGAACTGGAAGCCGAACCACAACAAGCGCGCCGGCGTCCTCGATGAGGAGATTGCCTTCCTCAACCAGTGGGTGGACGAGGGGTGGCGCGACACTGTGCGTGACCTGGCCGGCGACGTACAGGGGCCGTACTCGTGGTGGTCGTGGCGCGGCCAGGCCTTCGTCAACAACGCGGGCTGGCGCATCGACTATCAGTATGCGACGCCGGCCCTGGGGGAGCGTGCACGCTCCTTCGAGATTGACCGCGCCGACGAGTATGCGGAGCGTTTCTCAGATCACGCGCCGGTCTCGGTAACCTACGAGATCTGACGTTTCATCGACGAGGCCGTGGCCGCCTGGGACCATCGGGTTCCCGGGCCACGGCCTTTCGTGTCTGCGGGTGGCCCGTGGCCTGGTCTGTGGCCTGTGGCACCGTTTCCCAAAATTTCGCATGCAATTCGATTGGTTGAAGGTTCAGTAAAGTCTGAAAACGTTGCAATTCCAACGCTTCGATTTCAAGAATTTAAGTAGTCGGAGGGGAATTGCATGCGACATTGGGAGCCAGTTGTGGAGGGGGATATAGGGAGTGTCGATCTTGCACGGCTGCGCGCAGTAGTCAGAGCGCGTCGGCGTGGAGGGCGCCGGTGGGCCCGACGGCACCCGGAACGTCAGCGTGTGAAAGCTTGGCAGGCAGGAAATCAGTGCCCTGAGGCGTCGAAATCGAAGAGCGCCATCGATGAATAGATGCCGGATGGATCGATGCGGTCCAGGCGGAAGCCGGGGACGATCCACGAGGCCTCGACAGTTGCGCCGATGTCGAGGGCGAGGTCCAAGGCGATGTCGTCGACGTCTTGCGCCAGTGTGACGTGCGGGTGATAGGGGAAACGTGTTTCGTGGTCGAGGGGGCCTGAACGGATCTCCTCGGCAAGGTCGGTGCAGTCGGATGCGCCTTCGGCGAGCGTCATGAATGCGACGTTGGAGACGGGGCGGAAGGAGTCCGTGCCGGACAGGGTGATGCGGAATGGGGAATGCCGCGAGGCGATGGAGCGCAAGTGGTCGATGACCTCAGCTCGCGCGTCACGGGCAACGGGCGTCGGGGGCATCAGCGTAATGTGCGCGGGGATGCGAGAGCCGGCGAGGTCGCCGAGGCGTAGTCGCAGGTCAGTGAGCTGGGTGACCCAGGGTTCGGGGATCGCGACGACGACGCCGAGCCATTCCTGGCCGGGGAGTCGTTGGGGGAGGAACATGGGGCCTACCTGTGTCGCGGTTGTTATGTCTTCACTGTACCGGGGCGTGCGCGATGAGGCCGCAGCGCTTGAATGGTGTGAGGGCGTTCACGTAGCTTTGAGGGAGTGAGACCAAGGAGGATCTTGTGAGTGATCTCGTGTGGGCCGACGCCGCTACTCCCGAAGAAGGCGCAGACCAGGCAGTAAATCTGTTCTGTGACGCGTTTGGATATGAGCCTCGGGGCGTGTGGAGCGCGCCCGGGCGCGTCAATATCATCGGTGAGCACGTGGATTACAACGGCGGGCCGTGCCTGCCGATTGCACTCCCGCACCGTGCCTACGTGGCCCTGGCGCCGCGCGCGGATCGGACGATTCGCCTGATTTCGCCGCAGACGCGCGAGGCGATTGACGTGCTCGATCTCGATGTGATCGGCCCGAAGGGGACCCCCGGCGAGGTGACGAATCATTGGACCGCGTACCTTGCGGGTGTCGCGTGGGCACTCGAGCAAGCCGGGTACGGGCCCCTGCCCGGTTTTGATGCGGCCCTGTGGTCGTGCGTGCCGCTGGGTGGTGGCCTCTCGTCGAGCGCCGCGCTCGAGTGTGCGACCGCGGTTGCCCTTGACGAGGTGTGCTCCCTGGGACTCGCCGGCACGGTCGAGAACCCCAACGACGAGGGGCGTAAGGTCCTCGTGGACGCCGCGCGCGTCGCGGAAAACCAGGTGGCGGGCGCGAATACCGGAGGCCTGGACCAGACGGCCTCCCTGCGCTGCCGCGAAGGCCACGCGCTGGCCCTTGACTGTCGCGACATGTCGACGCGCCAGGTTCCCTTTGACCTGGGTGCGGTCGGCCTCGAGCTCCTCGTCATTGACACGCGGGCCAAGCATTCGCTGGCGGACGGCCAGTACGGCTCGCGCCGCGCGGACTGTGAGGAGTCTGCGCGCATCCTGGGGGTGGACCGGCTCGTGGATGTGACCGACCTGGACGAGGCCACGGCGGCCCTGGGCAACGAGCGTTTGGCTGCGCGTGTGCGCCACGTCGTCTCCGAGATTGCGCGTACGCGCGCGTTTATCGAGCTTCTCGATGAGGTGCCCCTGGAGGACACGCGTCTGGCGGTCGCGGGCGCGCTCCTCAATGATTCGCATGACTCGCTGCGTGACGACTACGAAGTGTCCTGTGAGGAACTGGATGTGGCCGTGGAGGCGGCTCGCGCGGCGGGCGCTCATGGTGCTCGCATGACGGGTGGTGGCTTCGGTGGCAGCGTGATCGCGCTCGTCGACGCGCACGCTGTGGAGGGGGTGGCGCGAGCTGTCGGAGCCGCCTATACCCAGCGGGGATGGGAGCCTCTGCACTTCATCCGATCCCTCCCGGGAGCGCCAGCTGGACGCCTCGGCTGAGCGATCTGTGACAAACCGAGGGGCCGGTGCTTCAGCATTTGAAGCACCGGCCCCGGCCTCGTTACACTGAGAGGCAGGACAAACGAGGGAAGGACACTTCGATGGGGATCAGCAAACGAGCGTGGCAGGTAGCGGGCGCGGCGGCCGGCGGCGCGAGCCTCTTCGGCGGTGGCCTGGCGATCGGACGCCTCCTGCGCTTGGATTCCCAGCGCGGTGACTACCGCAAGGCCTGGGAGGACCACAACCTGGCAACTCTGGATCGCCTCCGCGAGTGTGATGAGAATCCTGAGGGCGAGCGTCCCTACCTCATCGTCTCCCTCGGCGATTCGTCCGTGCAGGGAATGGGGGCCTCGCGCATCACCGAGTCCTACCCGGCACGCCTCGCCTCGGCCATCAACGCCCAGCTGGA
The DNA here is from genome assembly GCA_938041695.1 of uncultured Actinomyces sp. Lineage (GTDB taxonomy): Bacteria > Actinomycetota > Actinomycetes > Actinomycetales > Actinomycetaceae > Pauljensenia. The sequence continues at coordinate 33,047 of CALISI010000004.1, read as the reverse complement.
CCGCGAGGTCCTGCTGCTCAACCTCTCCCTATCGGGCGCGACGATCGAGTCTGTCGAACTCACCCAGATCCCGCAGATGCGAGGCCTGGGCCTCCTGGATGGCCCCTACAGCCCCGACCTGGTCACGCTGACCATCGGCGGCAACGACGTGATGACCGAGGACATGGCACCCGGACAGTTCGAGGAGCGCCTGCGCCGCGTTCTCGCCTCCCTGCCTGCTGACGCCCTGGTTTCCACCATTCCGTCTTTCGGCATCATGCCGCAGGAAAGCCGCGCGCAGGACATGTCCGACCGCATCGGTGCCTCGGTTGCCGACAGCGCCGCCCACCTGGTTGATCTGCGTTCTCTTACCCAGGAATACTCGCTGCCGACCTACACCTTCACCTACCACGCGGCGGACTTCTTCCACCCCAATTCGGCGGCCTACGCCAAGTGGGCGCAGCTCTTCGCCGACGCGTGGGCCGAGTCTCGACGTGAGGCAGCCCCCGTTGTCGAGGACGCTCCCCAGTGGGACATGCTCTCGGCGCGGGTGGCACAATCGGAGTATGACGACTGACGGACCGTGGCTCGTCGTCGGGTTAGGTAACCCCGGCGCGCAGTATGCCTCCACTCGACACAATGTCGGGTACTTGACCCTCGACGTGCTTGCCTCGCGCGGCGGTGCGACCCTGACGTCGCATCGTTCGCGCACGCACACCGCCGACGTGCGCTTGGGGATCGGCCCCGGCGGAGTGCCCGGTCCCCGCGTGGTCCTGGCCCGCTCCGACAGCTACATGAACACGTCCGGCGGGCCGATCAGCGCGCTCGCATCCTTCCTGAAGATCCCGCCCTCGCGTATCCTCGTCATCCACGACGACATGGATCTGCCCGCGCACATGCTGCGTCTCAAGGTCGGTGGGGGAGAAGGCGGCCATAACGGCCTGAAGTCCCTCAGCCAACATCTGGGCACGCGCGACTACGCCCGCCTGCGCATCGGCGTGGGGCGCCCGCCGGGGCGCATGGACCCCGCTGACTACGTTCTGGGGGCCCTGCCCACTAAGGAGCGCCCCGACTGGGACGTCACCTTCGAGCAGGCCGCTGACGTCGTCGAGGACATCGTCACCAAGGGATTCGCCCCCACCCAGATGGCCCTGCACACCGGGGCCTGATCGAGGCGGCGCCCTCGGGCGTCGCCGCGTACTCTCACCGCGAAAGGCAGCGCGTGCTACTCACCGGACTCCTCCCGGATATCTCCACTGATCCCGCGATCGAGACGGCCACCGACTCCATCGAGACGGGCCGTTCGGGCACGATCGTCGCTCCCGTTGGCATCAGGCCACCCCTCCTCGCGGCCGTCGCTTCGCGCGCGGCCACGCCGCTCGTCGTCCTCACGGCCACCGGGCGCGACGCCGAGTCGCTGACCAACGCCCTGGCCTCGTGGATCCCGGGCGTGGCCATGCTGCCCGCGTGGGAGACCCTGCCGCACGAGCGTCTGTCGCCCCAGGTCGACACGATGGCGCGTCGCATCGCGGTCTTGCGCCGCCTCGTCCACCCCATCGAAGGGGACGAGAGCGCGGGCCCGCTGTCCGTCCTCGTCGTGCCGATCCGCGCCTTCCTCCAGCCGATCATCTCAGGCCTGGCGGACCTCGAACCCGTGCGCGTGCGCACCGGCGACATCCTCGACCTCACCGACGTGACGAACCGACTGGCCGAGCTCGGCTACGAGCGCGTCGACATGGTCGAAGGACGCGGTCAGATGAGCGTGCGCGGCGGCATTCTCGACGTCTTCCCGCCCCAGGAGCCCCACCCGCTGCGCGTCGAACTGTGGGGCGACGAAGTTGACGACATCCGCGCCTTCTCCGTCTCTGACCAGCGAACCCTCGGCGAGGCCACCAACGGTCTGTGGGCTGTGCCCTGCCGTGAGCTCCTCCTCACCCAGGCTGTGCGCGCCCGCGCTCGCGAGGCCGCCGACCGCCTGCCCGGCGCCGCTGAGATGCTGACCCTCGCCGCCGAAGGGATCGCAGCCCCCGGCATCGAATCCCTCGCCCCGATTCTGGTCAGCGGCATGCAGTCCCTCCTCGACCTGCTGCCCGCCGGGTCGCCGATCTTCGCCTCCGACCCCGAGCGCATCCGTGCGCGCGCCGCCGACCTCGTCGCCACGACCGAGGAGTTCCTCGCCGCCGCGTGGAGCGCCGCCGCAGGGGGAGGCGATACCCCGCTCGAGGCATCCAAAGCCTCGTTCCTCGACCTGAGCGAGCTGTGGGGGAGCGGCACGCGCCCCTGGTGGGAGCTCACCGATCTGCCTCCCGCCGACCTCGCCTCCGCGATCGACGAGGCCGAGGCCGACTCCCCGTCAGCGGACGGCCCCGCGCCCGTCGTCGTCTCGCCCACCCTCATGCGCGTGGGCGCCCGCGACGTGCACCCCTACCGCGGAGACTTCGCCCGCGCCGCCGCAGACCTCACCGACCTGGCCCGAGGCGGCTGGCGCATCGTCGTCACCACCGAAGGCCCCGGCCCGGGCAGGCGCATCCGCTCCATCCTCACCGACGCCTCGTGCCCGGCCGCGCTCGCGGACAACGTGGAAGCGCGCCCCGACCCCGGCCTCGTGACGATTACGACCGCGCAGGCGGGCGTCGGATTCGTCGCACCCCACCTCAAGATCGCGATCCTCACCGAAGGCGATCTCACCGGGCGCGCGGGAGCATCCACGCGCGACATGCGACGCATGCCCTCGCGCAGACGCAAGGGCGTGGACCCGCTCACCCTGCATCCAGGGGACTACATCGTCCACGACCAGCACGGTATCGGACGCTTCATCGAGCTGGTCTCCCGCACAATCGGGCGCGGAGACGCGGCATCGACGCGCGACTATCTCGTCATCGAATACGCGCCCTCCAAGCGCGGCCAGCCCGCCGACCGGCTCTTCGTGCCCACCGACGCGCTCGACCAGATCTCGAAGTACACCGGATCCGACGAGCCGTCCCTGACCAAGATGGGCGGCGCCGACTGGGCCAAGACCAAGGCTCGCGCGAAGAAGGCCGTCAACGAGGTCGCCAAGGAACTCATCCGCCTGTACGCGGTGCGTCAGCAGACCAAGGGCCACGCCTTCGGCCCCGACACCCCCTGGCAGCGCGAACTTGAGGACGCTTTCCCCTACGTTGAGACCCCCGACCAGCTCGTCACCATCGACGAGGTCAAGGCCGACATGGAAAAGCCTGTCCCCATGGACCGCCTGCTCACCGGAGACGTCGGCTACGGCAAGACCGAGATCGCCGTGCGCGCCGCCTTCAAGGCCATCCAGGACGGCTACCAGGCCGCTGTCCTCGTGCCCACGACCCTGTTGGTCACCCAGCACGCGGAGACCTTCGCCGAGCGCTACGCCGGGTTCCCCGTGCGCATCGGTACGCTCTCGCGTTTCTCGACCCCGAAGGAAACCGAGGAGGTCAAGGCGGGGCTGGCCTCGGGCGAAGTGGACCTGGTCATTGGCACCCATTCGCTGCTGACCGGCACCGTCTCCTTCAAGAAGCTCGGCCTGGTCATCATCGACGAGGAGCAGCGCTTCGGCGTCGAACACAAGGAGACCCTCAAGGCCCTGCGCACCGACGTGGACGTCCTGTCCATGTCCGCCACCCCCATCCCGCGTACCCTCGAAATGGCGATCTCCGGCATCCGCGAGATGTCGATTCTCCAGACCCCGCCCGAGGAACGACAGCCCGTCCTCACCTTCGTCGGCGCCTACACGGATGCCCAGGTCAGCGCCGCGATCCGCCGCGAGCTCCTGCGCGACGGTCAGGTCTTCTACGTGCACAACCGGGTTGACTCGATTGCCTCGGTCGCAGCCCACATCGCCGAGCTGGTCCCCGAGGCCCGGGTGCGTACCGCCCACGGCAAGATGAACGAGCACCAGCTTGAGGCCGTCATCCAGGACTTCTGGAATCACGAGTTCGATGTCCTCGTGTGCACGACCATCGTCGAAACCGGCCTGGACATCTCCAACGCGAATACGCTCATCGTGGACCGCGCCGACACCTTTGGCCTGTCTCAGCTCCACCAGCTGCGCGGGCGCGTCGGACGAGGCCGCGAACGTGCCTACGCGTACTTCTTCTACCCCGGCGACAAGGCGCTCACCGAAACCGCGCACGAGCGCCTGAAGACGATCGCCGCGAACACCGAGCTGGGTGCAGGCCTGGCCGTCGCCCAGCGCGACCTTGAGATCCGAGGCGCCGGAAACCTCCTGGGAGGGGCCCAGTCGGGCCACGTCGAGGGCGTCGGATTCGACCTCTACGTGCGCATGGTCTCCGACGCGGTTGCCGCCTACCGAGGCGACGCCCCCGCCGAGAAGACGGACGTGCGCATGGACCTCCAGGTCGACGCGCACATCCCCGATGGCTACGTGGGCGGCGAACGCCTGCGCCTCGAGGTGTACGCGAAGATCGCGGCTATTGCCACACCCGAACAGGAAGCGGACGTGCGTGAGGAACTCGTCGACCGCTACGGTCCCATCCCGCCCCAGGTCGACCTGCTCTTCTCGGTCGCCAGGCTACGCGAGATCGTGCGCCGGGCAGGCATCACCGAGGTCGTCACGCAGGGCAAGTACCTGCGTGTCTCCCCGGTCGAGCTGCGTGATTCCCAGATCATGCGCCTCAAGCGCCTGTACCCCGGAACCGTTATCAAGGCCGCGGTGCGCCAGGTCCTCGTGCCGCTGCCGCTCACGTCGCGTGTCGGCGGGTCCCCGCTCACCGACGGTCCGCTCCTAGAGTGGGTGGAGACTCTGGTGACCAAGATTCTTGTGCCTTTTGGCGAGTAGTGCCTGTGGTGGAATACACTGGTCCTATTGCGTCGCAACACATCTGAGGAAGGAATGCTCGTGCGCTACACACGCCAGCTCGCCACCGCCGCCCTGATTGTGGCCGCAGGACTGGGAATGGGGGCATGCTCCTCCCATCCCGGTGCCGCCGTCGTCAGCTCGTCCGGCTCGTACTCCAACGAGGAGGTTGCGCAGGCCGCCCAGCAGATGTCTGTGCTCATGGGTGGCCAGCAGATCACCGATGCGCAAATTCGCACGCAGCTCGTGAACCTGCCGCTTCTTGAAGCCGCCGGTGCGTCTGTGGGCGCAGAAGTCTCCGACGAGCAGATCGACCAGATTGCCGCGCGCGCCTCCGAGCAGTTGGGGGATCAGTCTCTCGGCACGCTGGGTCCCGCCACCCGCGCAACCGTGAAGTCGCTCCTGCTCACCCAGAACCTCAACCAGGTCGCGCAGTCCAATCCAGCGGCCGTGCAGCAGCTTGACCAGGTCCTCGCGCAGGCCCGCGACAGCTCCGACGTGCGCGTGAACCCGCGTTTCATCCAGCCCTCGCTGGGTGGAGCGCAGGGTGCGACGACGCCGATGTTCGGCGATGCAGTTTCCGGTCAGAAGGACAACAACCTGGCGTCGCTCATGGGCGGCGGCAGCGCCAACTGACGGACGTGTGAGTATTCGCTCACAGTGCTCTCGACAGGGACTAATGTCGCTTGTCGGTGCGCAGAAGTGGGGCGCAAAGCCCCGCACAACACAACGTCCCCCTCGCCGGGGGTGACCACATATGGCGGTCCGTATTACCGTTGTACTGACCGCTTCCACGCAACAACATCGATTGGAGAATGACGTGGCAGTTATTGAAGGCATTGGTGCACGCGAGATCCTCGACTCGCGCGGTAACCCGACTGTTGAGGTCGAGGTCGTCCTCGAGGACGGCACCGCTGCGCGCGCGTCCGTTCCCTCCGGCGCGTCCACCGGCGCGTTCGAGGCCGTCGAGCGTCGCGATGGCGACAAGGGCCGCTACCTCGGCAAGGGCGTCCAGGACGCCGTCGACGCTGTCGTCGAGCAGATCGCTCCTGAGCTCATCGGCGAGGAAGCTGACGATCAGCGCTACATCGACCAGGCCATGATCGACCTGGACGGCACCCCCAACAAGGGCAAGCTCGGCGCGAACGCCATCCTCGGCGTCTCCCTCGCCGTCGCCAAGGCCGCCGCGAAGTACGCGGACCTGCCCCTGTACAAGTACCTGGGCGGCCCCAACGCTCACGTTCTGCCCGTCCCCATGATGAACATCCTCAACGGTGGCTCCCACGCGGACTCCAACGTTGACATCCAGGAGTTCATGATCGCTCCCCTCGGCGCTTCCTCCTTCCGTGAGGCCCTGCGCTGGGGCGCCGAGGTCTACCACACGCTCAAGGGCGTCGTGAAGGATCGCGGCCTGTCCACCGGTCTGGGCGACGAGGGCGGCTTCGCCCCCAACCTGGACTCCAACGCTGAGGCCCTCGACCTGATCGTCTCCGCGATCGAGAAGGCCGGCTTCAAGCCGGGCGAGGACGTCGCCCTGGCCCTGGACGTCGCCTCCTCCGAGTTCTTCAAGGACGGCCTGTACCAGTTCGAGGGCGAAGGCCGCTCGACCGAGTACATGGTGGAGTACTACGAGAAGCTCATCTCGAACTACCCGCTGGTTTCCATCGAGGATCCGCTGGATGAGGACGAGTGGGATGCTTGGAAGGCCCTGACCGCTGAGATCGGTGGCCGCGTCCAGCTGGTCGGCGACGACCTGTTCGTTACCAACCCCGCCCGCCTGAAGAAGGGCATCGAGCTGGGTGCTGCGAACGCGCTGCTCGTGAAGGTGAACCAGATTGGTTCGCTGACCGAGACCCTCGACGCCGTCGAGGAAGCGCACCGCAACGGCTACCGTTCGATGACCTCGCACCGCTCCGGCGAAACCGAGGACACCACGATCGCCGACCTGGCTGTTGCCACCAACTCCGGCCAGATCAAGACCGGTGCTCCCGCTCGTTCCGAGCGCGTGGCCAAGTACAACCAGCTGCTGCGCATCGAGGAGCAGCTGGGCGAGGCCGCCGTGTACGCCGGCCGCTCCGCCTTCCCTCGCTTCAAGTGAGTCTAGGCAACTAGCCGCATAGCTCCGCGCGGGCCCGCAAGGGTCCGCGCGGAGTCTTTTCGGCGTGGGGCTGAGCCAAATGTGTCGATGTAGGGCACGATAGAAGAATGGCTAGCCGTCGTCCTTCCTCCCGCCCCTCCTCGCGTCGCCGCTCCTCCTCGTCGGAGGCAGCGCGGACGACGCGTGAGATTAACGCGGAAAAGTCGCGTCAGCGCAGGGCTGCCGCGAAGGCTGCGAAGTCCTCGAAGGGGGCCGAGGCCCCGGCGAAGAAGCGCGCGACGGCCACGAAGGAGAAGCCGCAGGAGGGCGCCGGTCGCCGCTTCTTCCGCTCTGAGAGGCGCGCGGAGAAGAAGACCGCGACGCGACCGACGGGGGAGGGACGCTCCGTCCTGTCGATCGGCGGCCTCGACGTGTCGACGCGTCTCATCGTTGTCCTCACGGTCGCGGCGATCCTGTCCGTCATGCTCGTGCCGAGCCTGTACCAGTGGTGGCAGCAGGAGCGTGAACTCGCGCAGATTAAGGCTCAGGTGGCCCAGCAGCAGCACAAGAACGCCGGCATGCAACGACAGCTGGACCTGTGGAACGACCCCGACTACATTTCAACGCAGGCGCGCGAACGCCTCGGATACGTTCGCCCTGGTGAGACTCAATACACGGTGGTGGATCCGGGGCCGCAATACCAGGACTCCGCCTTGGCTGCCGCCGCGGCCTCGACTGGACCGGCGCGCCCCTGGGTGCAGCAGCTCGCTATCCTAGTGGGGAAGGCGGATCAACCGCCCACCACGACACCCATCCCGTCGGCTGACACCAGCCAGTCGGGACAGGCGACGACCACCGGCCAAGAAAGCGGAGAATGAGCCTCGTTAACACCACCGACGCCACCGAAGAGGACCTGGAGGTCCTGCGCTGCCAGCTGGGCCGCGTTCCCCGTGGAGTCGTCGGTATCGCCGCGCGATGCGTGTGCGGTCGGCCCACTGTCGTGGCCACTGCGCCGCGCTTGCCCGATGGGACGCCGTTCCCCACGACGTTCTACCTGACGCACCCGGCTGCCGTGAAGGGTGCCTCGACTCTTGAGGCCGAGCACGTCATGGAGGCCTTCAATGAGGAGCTGGCGCAGGACGAGGAGCTGCGCGCCGCCTACGCACGTGCCCACGAGGCGTACATTCAGGCGCGCCTGACCCTGGGCGATGTCCCTGAAATCTCGGGTGTCAGTGCGGGCGGTATGCCCACGCGCGTCAAGTGCTTGCACGCTCTGGTCGGGCACTCCCTGGCCGCGGGCCCCGGCGTCAACCCCATCGGGGATCGTGCGCTCGCGATGCTCGCCGAGCGCGGCCTGTTTTCCACCGAGCGCTGCTCCTGCTGAGCGGCCCCACATGAACTAGCCCCGGCCTCGTCCGGGAAAGAACCCACCAGAAACGAAGCGATGACCCGAGTAGCTGCCATTGACTGTGGAACCAATTCGATCCGACTGCTCGTCGCCGACGGGCATATTGATGAAAGCGGTCGCCCGCACCTTGCAGACCTGACCCGACAGATGCGCATCGTACGCCTGGGGCAGGGCGTGGACGCGCGCGGCTACTTGGATCCTGCGGCGATTGAGCGCACGGTGGAAGCCACCGTCGAGTATCAGCGCATGATCGAGGCCCTGGGTGCGACGAAGACCCGCTTCGTGGCGACCTCGGCGACGCGTGATGCTTCCAACAGTGCGGATTTCGTGCGCCAGATCAAGGCTGTCATCGGCGTGGAGCCCGAGGTCGTCGTCGGCACGGACGAAGCTTCCCTGTCCTTCAACGGCGCGGTGAGTGGGCTCGGCGAGTCCGTCGCCGCCCCGATGCTGGTCGTCGACATCGGCGGTGGCTCGACTGAGCTTGTGCTGGGCGCGACACGCGTCGAGCAGGCGATCTCGATCGACATGGGCGCCGTGCGCGTCACCGAGAAGTTCCTCGCCGACGTGGACCCCGCCGGCGGCGTGCCCGCAGCGGATCAGGAGCGCGCGATTGCGTGGATCGACGAGCAGCTCGATCGCGCCGAAAAGTCCGTGGACCTGGCGCGTGTGCGCGCCCTTGTGGGCGTCGCGGGCACGGTGACCACGCTGACCGCTCAGGCGCTTGGCCTGACCTCCTACCAGCCCGAACGCATCCACGGCGCCCGCTTGAGCGCCGCGCAGTTCGAGGAAGCCGTGCGTTTCATGGTCGATCAGCCGACGTCCGTGAAGGCCTCCCTGGGCTTCATGCCTGAGGGCCGCGAGGACGTCATCGCCGCCGGCGCGCTCATCTGGAGTCGTATCGTGACGCGCGTGCTCGACCGTGCCGAGGCGGCCGGGCACCCGATCGAGCAGGTCGTTACCTCCGAGCACGACATTCTTGACGGCATCGCCCAGGCGATGATCTGAGGTAGCTTGAGGTGTGCGCCAGCCTCCCGTAGGCTGGACCTGTGCCCCGGCGCGCCCCCGTGGCCCAATTGGCAGAGGCAACCGACTTAAAATCGGTGTGTTGTGGGTTCGAGTCCCACCGGGGGTACTGACGATTGCTTCATCGACGAGGCTGGGGCTCGGTGCGCGCATTCCTGACCTCGCGTGGACGCCGGGTTGCGCTGCGCGCATAATGGAACGTTTCCCACTTGTGGGCGCCACGTGCGACACTAGTGGCAGCACATCACTGACCAAGGAGGAAATATGGCCAACCCGGTGATGAATTCGATCGTGAAAGACTGGTCGACCCAGCAGACGACTCCCGCCGGATACCCGGCGATGCCGGGGTACCAGCCCGCCTCGCAGCAGGCGCCCAATCCCTACGGCGGTTCGACGAACCCCTACGCGCAGGGCGGAGTCGGCGACGCCGCGCAGACGACCTATCCGGCGCCCCAGGGTGCGCCCGTGTACGGCGTTCCTCAGGGCCAGCAGGGCGCCTATGCCGACTCCATGGCCTCCTACGAGGCAATGATGAACGCTCCCGCGGCCGACGCGGTGGACCGCGGGACGATGACCTTCGACGACGTCGTGGTCAAGTCCATCATGTGCTTCGGCCTGCTTCTTGTGGGTGCGACGGCCGGGTGGATGACGGGCATTGTTGCGATGGGTCTCGCGTTGGTGCTGTTCTTCGCCTCGTGCGCTGTGACGCTGGGCCTGGCGATCTTCATCCGTTTGTCGAAGAAGATTCGCCCGGGTGCCATCGTCACCTACTCTCTCATTGAGGGCTTTAGCCTCGGCGTGATCTCCTACACCTTTGAGGCCTTCTTCCCGGGTATCGTGATCAGCGCGGTTCTGGCGACCCTCGTCGTCATCGGCACGACCTTGGCTGCCTTCATGATGGGCTTCGTGCGTAATTCGTCGACGCTGACCCGCGTCGCGGGGATCGGTTCCGTTGCCTTCTTCTTCTACTACCTCGTCACCTTTGCGCTGTCGGTCACCGGCATGGTGGACATGCGGTCCGTCAACAGCATCACGGTTTTCGGTATTCCGCTCGGCGTCATCATCGGCGTTCTCGCCGTCTTCATCGGCGTGCTGTGCCTCGTGCGCGACTTTGATGCGGTGAAGGTCGGTGTTGCGAGCAACGTGCCCGTGAAGTACGCGTGGCTGTGCACCTTCGCGATCATGACCGACGTCATCTGGATCTACCTCGAGATCCTGAGGATCCTGTCCTACCTCATGCGCCGCAACTGACGCGCCGCCCCACCGATACACCTCAAGGAAAGACACCATGGAAAACATCTCTGTGACCGGCGAATTCGGCCGTAAGCCCGTCCTCGCCTTCGACGGCACCCCGTCCGACGAGCTCGTCGTCGAGGTCCTGCGCGCTGGCGACGGTCAGATCGTCGAGGCCGGCGACACGATCACGTGCCACTACTACGGTGCGGTCTTCGGCTCGAAGAATGACTTCGACAACTCCTTCGACCGCGGCGGTGCCCTGTCCTTCCAGATTGGCGTCGGCATGGTCATCCCCGGGTGGGATGAGGGCCTCGTGGGCAAGCGCGTGGGCGACCGCGTTTTGCTGTCCATCCCCGCCGAGCTTGGCTACGGCGAGCGCGGTGTCCCGCAGGCCGGTATCCCCGGCGGCGCGACCCTCGTGTTCGTCACCGACATCCTCGGTGTGAACTGATCTCGTTGTTGACGGGGGCGGGTCGGCTTGTGTGCCGACCCGCCCCCGTTTCATGTGTGGTCCGACATGCCCGCTACTCGCTGGGCAGAGCCGGGCAGGCGATGCCCGTGCGTGCGTGGCATTCGTAGCCGCCCGGATTCTTGAACAGGTACTGCTGGTGATAGTCCTCGGCGTACCAGAATCGCGCGTTGGAATCGGTATCGGGCGCGGCGGAGAGAACGGTCTGGATGGGCCCGAAGCCTCGCGCGGAGAGGGCCTCCTGGTAGGCCACGCGCAGGGCGGTCGCGTCGCGCAGCTGCTCCGGCGTCGTCGTCCAGATCTGTGAGCGGTACTGGTTGCCGATGTCGTTGCCCTGGCCGCCGACCTGCGTGGGGTCGTGGATCTCAAAGAAGAGACGAATGAGTTCGGCGGCGCTCGTGAGTGACGTGTCGAAGATGACGCGCACGGTTTCCGCGTGGCCCATCGTATGAGAGCAGACCTGCTCGTACGTCGGGTTGGCGGTGTGCCCGCCCATGTACCCCGTCGCGGTGGTGACGACTCCGGGTGCGTTCCACAGTGCCTTCTCGACGCCCCAGAAGCACCCTGCGGCCAGGTAGATGACCTCCTGGCCTGCCCCGGACTCGGCCCTCATATTCGAGCCGAGGACCGCGTGCGTCGTGGGCCGTATATCCGTGTGTGCGAGCGTGAAGATGTTGTTCATGCCAGACAGTATGCGCCACTAACCGCGTACATGGCGCGCTGCGCGGACGGAAATGAGGGAGCGGGCGGGTACGCTTGTGGGTGAATGAAAAGGAGGGACCGTGGCCGCAACTCAGGAACAGCCGCGCTGGAAACTATCCGACCTCATGGGCAGGTTGTCCGCCGCGCTGCCTGCAAAGCACATTGACGGACCGGCACCCGCCCCCGTCATGGTGTCCGTGCGCGAGGAACACGAGGACGAACGCGACGTGACCGTCGCCGTCCCGCGGACCCTGCGCGTGGCCGCCGCGTTCTCGTGGCGCACCCTGGTCGTTCTCGGCCTGGTGATGGCCGTCCTGTGGGGTATCGCGCGCCTGACGATCGTCATCATGCCGGTCGCGATTGCGCTGACGGTGGCGGTGCTTCTGGAACCCCTCGTGTCCTGGATGCGGCGCCGTCTGCACCTCCCAGCGTCGCTGGCTGCGACCGTCGGCCTACTCGTCTTCTTCGCGGTCGTCGCCGGCGCGCTGAGCCAGGCAGCCGCCGAACTCATTCAACAGGTCCCGCAGTTGGCGACGCAGGCCGCGGATGGTTTCCGCGCCCTGCTTGACGCGATCCTGCACAACGAGTTCCTGCAGAACGGCCCGTTCAAGATTGATACGACCGTCCTGACGTCCGCGGCTGAACAGCTGCGAACCGAGTTGGTCAACTGGCTCAACACGAATAAGGAAACGCTGGCGACTGGCGCCCTGAACATCACCTCGTCGGTGGGTACGCTGGCCACGTCCGGCCTGACGATGCTGTTCTGCCTGTTCTTCTTCCTGAAGGAAGGGCGGTCGATTTGGCTGTGGTGCGTGCGCCTGCTGCCAGCCCCCGCCCGCGTCCCCGTTCACGAGAGCGCGATCCGCGGATGGGCGACCTTCGGCTCTTACGTGCGTACGCAGATTCAGGTGGCGGCCATCGACGCGATCGGCATCGCCCTGGGTGCGTTCTTCCTGGGCGTACCTCTGGCCATCCCGATTGGCGTCATCACGTTTTTTGCTGCCTTCGTGCCGATCCTGGGTGCGTTGACGTCGGGTGTGATCGCTGTGCTGGTGGCGGCTGTTAATGGCGGCCTGACGAAGGCGATCATCATGCTGGTGATCATTCTGGTCGTCCAGCAGATCGAGTCCAACATCCTGCAGCCCTTCATGATGTCGAACGCGGTCTCCCTGCACCCCGTCGCCGTCATGCTCGTGATCACCGCGGGATCTGCGATTGCCGGTATCGCGGGCGCGATCTTCTCAGTGCCGATTGCGGCCTTTATCAACGCGACCGTCATGTATCTGCACGGCTACGACCCGATGCCTGAGCTGGCGACGGCTGAGGACCGCCCGGGTGGCCCTCCTGGTGTCCTTGAGGAAGAAATCGCGGCATCCTACGCGGGTAAGCCCGATACGCGCCCGTACGTGGCCCGCGAGCAGGCTGGTGAGGACGAGGTCGTGGCGTCGCTGGACGCTCACGTCGAGGTCCACGCGGAGGCTGAGAAGGGAGCTTCCGCGGAAGCGCCCGCAGCCACCGAGAATGAGAAGCCTGGCGAGCCTCCGACGCCCCACGTGGAGGCCTGAGCCTCCCCGTGCGTAGACGGCGGTAGCGGGTCCCACCGGTTGGTGGGACCCGCTACACGTTGATGGGGGGCGAGGCCGTGTGGGCCTCTGCGCTTCGGCTCAGCCTTCGAAGGGCACGGCCTCAATGATCTCAACGTCGATCATGCGACCCGTGGGGGCCTCGAAGGAGAGCTTGTCGCCGGCCTTGTGACCGATGACAGCAGCACCCAGGGGAGCCTGAGCGGAGAACACCTGGATGCCCAGGTCGCCGCCGGCGTCGCGCGAACCGAGCAGGAACCTCTGCTCGCGGCCGGCGACCAGGGCGGTGACGACCATGCCGGGCTCGACGATACCGTCATCGGCGGGGGTCTCGCCGACCTCGGCGTGCTCAAGCATCTCCTGGAGGGCCTGGATGCGGGTCTCGTTCATGGACTGCTCGTTGCGCGCGGCGTGGTATCCGCCGTTCTCGCGAAGGTCGCCCTCCTGGCGGGCGGCATCGATGAGGCGCGCGATCTCGACGCGCTTGACCTCGACGCGCTCCTTCAGCTCGTTCGCGAGCAGGTCGTACTGTGCCTGCGTGAGCCACTGTGTGTCAGCCATGGTTCCTCCAATGACGTGTCAGTAATCGAGCGCCGACACGGGTGCCTGCGCGCATGGTGTCGAGTGTAGCAACATTGCGCCAGGCCTCGGGTGTTGGGCGCCTGGGTGGCGGGTCAGGAATTCAAGACTGCCAGGTAGACGGCGACGCAGTGGCAGGCCCACGCGGCGACGGTGAAGGCGTGGAAGATCTCGTGGAAGCCGAACCAGGCGGGGGAGGGGTCGGGTTTCTTCGTGCCGTAGACGATCGCTCCGAGCGTGTAGAGGACGCCTCCGGCGACGATGAGCCAGACGACGACCGGGCCGCCGCCCACCCACAGCTGGGGCAGGTACCAGACCGCGACCCACCCGAGCGCGACGTAGACGAGGGTAGTCAGCCAGCGCGGGGCGGTGGGCCAGAAGAGGTTGAGGAGGATGCCGACGAGCGCCCCGCCCCAGACGACCGACAGGAGGACGGTTGCGTCGGATCGCTCAAGGAGAGCGATCGTGATCGGCGTGTACGTACCCGCGATGAGCAGGAAGATGTTGGAGTGGTCCAGGCGCTTCCACATGATCTCCCAGCGCGGCGCCCAGTAGAAGCGATGGTAGGTGGCGGAGACTCCGAAGAGAATGAGGGAGCATGCCAGGTAGACGGCGGATCCGATCTTCGTCGCCGTCGTGGGTGCCAGGCAGACGAGGACGATGGATGCGGCGAGAGACAGCGGGGTAGCGCCCAGGTGTAGCCATCCGCGCAGCTTCGGCTTGATCTGCACGAGCTGGCCCGAGAACCACTCCTTGGGCGTGAGCGATGCGATGTTCATTCGTTCCCCCGATCGAGCTGTCAACATTTCTTACGAGTCCGTAGGTTACTACGCCGTAACTTATTGTGACAGGAGTGTTCTCGCACTCCGAGAGTATTTCTGTTTCCCTGTGTCCCCGGGCGCGATACCCTTGATGGCATAAGACTACGCTGCACCGCGGGGTGCGACAGCATCAGGAGGGACACCATGGCCCAGTGGAACATGCTCTACGACATGTATGAGCGTCGCCTCAAAGCTGAGTTGTCTGACGCCGCCGTCCCCGCCCACATCGGGGTCATCCTGGACGGTAACCGCCGCTGGGCAAAATCCCTGGGCGCAACCGCCTCGCAGGGACACCGCGCGGGCGCGGGCAAGATCAGCGAGTTCCTCCAGTGGTCCGACGATGCAGGGGTGTCGATCGTGACGCTGTGGCTCCTGTCGACAGACAACCTGTCGCGCGAGGCCGGCGAGCTGGGCGAGCTGCTGCGCATCATCTGCGAGGCCGTCTCGCTCCTGGCAGACCAGGGGCGCTGGAAGCTGGCTGTCGTGGGCGACCTGTCCCTGCTGCCTGAGAAGGTTTCCGAGGACCTGCGTGCGTCCGTCGCACGCACCGTGGACGTGCAGGGTATGACCGTCAATATCGCGGTCGGCTACGGCGGCAGGCATGAGATTACCGAGGCCGTGCGTGCCATGATGCGCGAAGCCTCGGCCCAGGGCAAGACCCTCGACGAGCTCGCCGACTCCTTCACCGACGCGGATATCACGGCCCACCTGTACACGAAGGACCAGCCCGACCCCGACCTCGTCATCCGAACGTCGGGCGAACAGCGCCTGTCGGGCTTCATGCTGTGGCAGTCCGTGCACTCCGAGTACTACTTCTGCGAGGTCTACTGGCCGGACTTCCGGCGCGTCGACTTCCTGCGCGCCCTACGCTCCTACGCGCAGCGCGAGCGCCGCATGGGCAAGTGAGTGCGCGCCGAACGCCACCAACCAACGAACGAGGCCGGACCCCGATGGGGGACTGGCCTCGTGAACGTGTGCGCTGGAATCAGGCGAGCTCGTGCGCCCAGGGCGGATTCGCGCCCTTGCGCGACACCGTCACGTCGGACACGGCGCTCGCGCGGTCGATGATCGCGCGGACCTGCTCCTCGGGCAGGGTACGCAGAGTCTCGCGAGCGTCTGCGCCGCGCAGGCCCATGCCCCACATGGCGTCGATGATGCCGCCCATGAAGGAGTCACCCGCACCGACCGTGTCGACGACCGCGACGTCGCCCGGCGTCTTCGTGAAACGCAGGCCCGAGGCGGTGGCGACCTCGCTGCCGTGCTTGCCGCGCGTGACCACCACGAGCGAGGGCCCCATACCCAGCCAGCGTTCCACGACCTCGTCGATGGGAGCACCGCCCGTCAACCACTCGATGTCCTCATCCGACACCTTGACGACGTCCGACAGCGCAATGAAACGCTCAAGGGCGGCGAATGCCGCTTCCGGCTCCCCCATGATCGAGGGGCGTGCGTTCGGATCGAAGCACACGAGCGCGTGCTCGCGGCCTCGGGTCAGCGCATCCAGGACCGCGGAGGCGCCGGGTTCGATGATCGCGGAGATCGAACCGGCCTCAAGGATCTGAGCGGTAGCCGGAACCTTGATCGGCGGAGTCGGCGCCCACTCCAGGTCGAAGGTGTAGGAGGCTGCGCCCGACTCGTCCAGGCGTGCCAGGGCCGTCGACGTGTGCGAGGCACCGCGCGAGGCGGCGGTGACGTGCACGTCGGAATCGTTCATGTGGAAATCGATGAGGCGGCCGCGCTCATCCAGACCGATCCACGTCGCCAGAGCCACCGGCCGACCCAGACGCCCCAGCGTCAGGGCGACGTTCGCGGGAGAACCACCCGGGATCTCAACGGGGAAGTCGGGCTGCTCATACGTCATGACGACATCGATGAGCGCCTCGCCGATCGCGAGAATGTGGGGGCCAGATTGCACCGTCATGGTGTCTCCTCACCTGCGTGTGAGCGGATCTACAGAACGTACATTAGCGTGCTTCCGCGCCGGGTGTCACCGTGCGTTCAGAAAGACGTGCCTGGGCGCCGTCCAAGATCTGGGAACAGCGCGCTGCCAGAGCTTCGCCGCGTTCCCACATCGTGAGAGTGTCCTCCAGCGGCGCCTGTCCGCCCTCGAGAGTTTGGACGATGCGCACGAGCTCGTCGCGCGCCTCCTCGTAACCGAGGGACTGGGGATCGGGGAGCTGGTCGTTCGTGGTCATAACAGTGTTCCTTTGCGTGAGAGGCTCGTGGGACGAGGCCGGGGCGGGCCCTGCGGGTCAGGCGTCTGTGTCGGGGGTGTTCGGGGCGGGAGTGGGGTTCGTGGCGCCTACGACCTGGGCGACCATGCGGCCCGATGCCAGGATGCCTTCGATCAGGTCGCCCTTCTTGATCTGCGCCGAGGATGTAATAAGCGCGCCGGAGGGCGTCTTCAGGAGCGCGTAGCCGCGGTCCAGCGTCGCCTGCGGGGACAGAGCCGTCAGCGTCGCGCGCGAACGCGTCAGCTGCTGGCGCTCCGACGCGAGCCGACGCTCGATCGCCGCTCTCAGCGCGCTCACCTTCTGCGTGAGGGCCACCCGGTGCCCCTCGATGATCACCTCGGGGCCCTGGAGCACCGGGCGCGAGGCGATGAGCGTCAGGTTCGACCGCTCCGTCGCCAGGCGCGCCCCCAGCGCCCCGCGCATGCGGGTCAGCGCCTGGGAGATTCCGTCGCGCTCGCGGGCGCGGTCCGGCACGATGCGGCGAGCCGCGTCCGTCGGGGTCGACGCCCGGTAGTCGGCCACCAGGTCCAGCAGGGGAGAGTCGCCCTCGTGCCCGATCGCGGAGACGATGGGGGTGCGGGCGTTTGCGGCGGCGCGCACGAGGCGCTCGTCGGAAAAGGGAAGGAGATCCTCGACCGCGCCGCCACCGCGCGCGATCACGATGACGTCCACGCCATCCATCGCGGCCAACTCGAGGAGCGCGCGGCCCACCTCGGGTACGCAGTGATCACCCTGGACGGCGACCTCGCGGATCTCGAAACGCGCGGCCGGCCAGCGATCCGTCGCATTGACGACCACGTCGTCCTTCGCCTTCGCGTTGCGCCCGCAAATCAGTCCGATCGTGCGCGGCAGGAACGGTAGAGGCTTCTTGCGTGCATCGGCGAACAAGCCCTCGGCGGCCAGGCGGGCGCGCAGTGCCTCAATCTGCGCCAGCAGGTCACCCACGCCCTGCAGGTGAATCTCCGCGGCCTGCAGGTTCAGTCGGCCCGAGCGCTCCCAAAACACCGGCTTCACGCGCGTCACCACGCGCGCGCCTTCGGTCAGCGGCGTCGAATCCATGACGCCCGCCCACGCGGTCACCGTCATCGACGTGTCCGTCTGCAGGTCGCGCAGCGTCAAAAAGTGCATCTTCGCGCCCGGACGCACCTTGTACTCAACCACCTGGCCCTCCACCCACAGGGGGCTCATGCGGTCCACGTACACCTTGATGTTCTCCGTCAGCCTGCGCAGCGGCCACGGATTATCCCGCGTCGTATCAGCCGCCTTCACAGCGGGCGGACGAGGCTGGGGCGAGCTGCCCGGAGGCGGTGCAGCAGGGGATTGAGGCAATGTCACGTCCCTCAGCATGCCACACGAATAGCCCCGCCGCGCTGCCGCGCCCCGCCCCTGTGGACAGCCCCTCTTGCCCAGTCAGCTGAGCGAGCGGGGGCGCCCGGGCCCGCCCCGTGCCCAGGGCGGTCGGGGAGTGGGGGCAGCCCCGGCCTCGTCGATGAGGAGCGTGTGTGATTGCCACGAGAGCGCGCACGCCTCGGTCCCCGGGCGCTAGTGTGGATGCATGAATGAAAACGTCGACCTGCGTGCCAGCGCCGAATCCCCCCTGCCCGCCTCCCACGGCGAGGGCAGCGGCCGCATTCTCTTGGCGGCTCCCCGCGGATACTGCGCCGGCGTGGACCGCGCCGTCGACGTCGTCGAAAAAGCCCTCGAGCTCTACGGCGCGCCCGTGTACGTGCGCAAGGAGATCGTCCACAACAAGTTCGTCGTCGAGTCGCTGACCAAGCGCGGCGCGATCTTCGTGCAGGAGACCGACGAGGTGCCCGAGGGGGCTCGCGTCGTCTTCTCCGCGCACGGCGTCTCCCCGGCCGTCCACGAGGCCGCTGCCACCCGTCACCTCGCCACGATCGACGCGACCTGCCCGCTCGTGACCAAGGTGCACCGCGAGGCCGTGCGCTTCGCGAAGGAAGACTACGACATCATCCTGGTGGGCCACCAGGGCCACGAGGAAGTCGAGGGTACCTTCGGTGAGGCCCCCGACCATATCCAGGTCGTCGGCACCCCCGACGAGGTCGAGGGCGTCGTCGTGCGCGACCCCTCGCGCGTCGTGTGGATCTCCCAGACCACGCTCTCCGTCGACGAGACCCGCGAGACCGTGGATCGCCTGCGTCAGCGCTTCCCACAGCTCATCGACCCGCCGTCGGACGACATCTGCTACGCCACCCAGAACCGCCAGGGCGCCGTGAAATTCATCGCGCCCCAGGTGGACGTCATGGTCGTCGTCGGCTCGGCGAACTCCTCGAACTCCGTGCGCCTCGTCGAGGTCGCGCTCGAGGCCGGGGCGGGCTCCGCCTACCGCGTCGACAAGGCCGACGAGCTCGACGAATCCTGGTTTGAGGGGGCCCAGACCGTGGGCCTCACCTCCGGCGCCTCCGTGCCCGAAATCCTCGTGCGCGACGTCATCGAATGGCTGCAGGAGCGCGGATTCCCCACCGTCGAGGTGGCCCGCACCGAAACCGAATCGACGACCTTCGCGCTGCCCCGCGACCTGCGCGCCGACCTCAAGAACGCCGGCATGGCACCCGCGCGCCCCCACGCGCCCCGCGTCGCTGGGCCAAACCACACGAAGTAGGGCAACGCCACCGGGCCTGCTCCGATAGGATGGGGGCGTGTCTCTTACTATCGGTATCGCCGGACTGCCCAACGTCGGTAAGTCCACCCTGTTCAACGCCCTGACCCGCGCAACCGTGCTCGCCGCGAACTACCCCTTCGCGACCATCGAGCCCAACGTCGGCGTCGTGCCCCTGCCCGACCCGCGCCTGAACAAGCTCGCGGAGATCTTCGGCTCCCAGCGCATCCTGCCCGCCACCGTGTCCTTCGTGGACATCGCCGGCATCGTGCGCGGCGCCTCCGAGGGTGAGGGCCTGGGTAACCAGTTCCTGGCCAACATCCGTGAGGCCGACGCGATCTGCCAGGTCACGCGCGCCTTCTCCGACCCTGACGTCGTGCACGTCGACGGCAAGGTGGACCCGGCCTCGGACATCGAGACCATCAAGACCGAGCTGATCCTCGCTGACATGCAGACGATTGAAAAGCAGATCCCGCGCCTCGAAAAGGAGGTGCGCGGCAAGAAGACCGAGCCGATCGTCCTCGAAACCGCCCGCCAGGCTCTCGAGCTGCTGGAGCGCGGCGAGCTGCTGTCCGGCCCCGAGGGCGCCAAGCTGGACCAGGACGCGCTGCGCTCCTTCCAGCTTATGACCTCCAAGCCCTTCATCTTCGTGTTCAACATGGACGCCGCCGAGATGGACAACGAGGAGATGAAGGACGAACTGCGCGCTCTCGTCGCGCCTGCCGAGGCCATCTTCCTGGACGCCCAGTTCGAGGCCGAGCTGGTCGAGCTCGACGACGAGGACGCCCGCGAGATGCTCGCCGAATCCGGCCAGGACGAGTCCGGCCTGGACAAGCTGGCCCGCGTCGGCTTCGACACCCTCGGCCTGCAGACCTACCTCACCGCCGGCGAGAAGGAAGCGCGCGCCTGGACGATCCACAAGGGCGACACCGCCCCCAAGGCCGCCGGCGTCATTCACACAGACTTCGAGAAGGGCTTCATCAAGGCCGAGGTCGTTTCCTTCGACGACCTGGTCGAGGCCGGCTCCATGGCCGCCGCGAAGGCCGCAGGCAAGGTCCGCATGGAAGGCAAGGACTACGTCATGGCGGACGGAGACGTCGTGGAGTTTCGTAGCGGACTAACGTCTGGAGGTAAGAAGTGACAATCCCCGGTCCCGGTGCACAGTGGATCCGGGCTGCGTTGCAAGTCAACCCCTTCACCTACGAGGGGCGTAACGCGCCAAAGAGCTTCTTCAAGAACGAGGCGGCCTATAACTCGGCGCTCTTGGATGAGTGCCAGAAGCTGGGTATCAGCATGATCGCTGTGACCGACCATTGGTGCGTCGACTCGGCAGCGGGCCTTATCGCTGCCGCTGAGGATCGTGGAATCGTCGCCCTTCCAGGGTTCGAGGCGAACTCGTCGGAGGGAATTCACATCCTGGTCATCTTCGAGGCTGGGACACCTATTGCGACAATCGATGCTGCTATTGGTCGGTGCGGAGCCACCCCTGGGTGCAACAATGGGACTACTGGCGAACCATTTGCGAAGATCATGGAGCACATGACCGCTGCTGGAGCATTACCTGTTCCCGCCCATGTGAACGTAGAGCCTGCCGGGCTGCTGACGACTCGCTCGGGCCAGCCGCTTGCGATGATGATTCTGCACGAGGATCTTCATGCCATTGGCGTATCGCCAAATGCCAAACTAGCCAAGGATCAGGAGGCGGTTGTCAACGGGAGCGGGATCTTTGAGCGTGTTCACCCTTTAGCAGTGATCCATGCCGACGACGTTATGGGTCCTCGTCAGCTGCGTCAACCCGGTGCAAGCACATGGTTCAAGGTCAGTTCGTGCTCGCTTGAGAGCTTGAAACTTGCAGTGAGGACACCAGAGACGAGAGTGTCCCTCGATGACCCACAGTCGAAGCCACAGCCCCGCATCAAGAGCGTGTCGTGGGTCGGGGGATACTTCGATGGGGTAACTGTGCCGATCTCCTCTGACTTGACAGCGCTCATCGGTGGAAGGGGCGCTGGAAAGTCAACTGTGATCGAGAGTATCCGTTATGCGCTCGAGATCCAGCCGATATCGGCCCAGATGGTTCGGGATCACAAGGCAATCGTTGACCAAGTGCTTAACGTGGGCACGATTGTGCGCGTTGAGGTTGAGAGCGTTGCTCCGACTCTCCAGAGCTACACCATCCAACGAGAGGTACCACATTCACCAGTTGTGCTGGATTCTGCGGGCATACGTACCAGTCTCGCTCCTGCTGACGTAATCGGGGCGGTGGAGGTATTCGGCCAGCATGGGCTGGCGGAGCTTTCTGGTGATTCAGATAGCATTGCCAAGCTCATCAGGCGCTTTAATGGCTCCGTCGGAGAAGATCCGGCGTTGGAGGACGTCCGCAAGCGGCTGCGTGAGAATCGAGAAGAACTCAGGAAAGCTGAGGAGGCCAAGCTCGAGCTTGAAGAGGAGTTGGCACAAGCTGACCGTCTTGAGGAGCAACTCGATCGGTATAAGGAAACCGACGTGCCCGGTAAGCTTCGCGGGCACGAGCAGATTACTTTGGATCAAGCGGTATTCACAGAAGGGACGTCGCGGATAGCTGCGGCCAGAACCTTGCTGGAGCAGTGCCGAAAGTCGGCATCGCTGACGAATCTCGATGCGGTGATCGACAACATTGACGGTGCACCGCAGATGGAGCGACTGTCTCGCGTGAAGACCACTCTGGAGGGGCTACGTCGAGTGCTGGAAGAACTTGGCGACCAGGCCGCTGCCGCGATCAATGCAGCGCAGGCTGAGATCCAGGCTGCCCAGGCTGATTGGGAAGCTGCTACTAGCGTTGAGAGGGAGGGCTACGGAGAGGTGCTCCGATCTCTCGCTGATGAGGGGCTTGATCCTGGTAAATACATCGTAGCCAAGGAGAGGCTGGCGTCGATTAAGGCCGCAGCGCCTCGCCTGGATGCAAACGCCAAGGTGATCCGGGAATTGCTCGAAGCGCGCAGCGGCATGCTTGACGAGCTCCGTGCTCACGAGACGGACGCGACCGAGCGCCTGCACGAGGCGATCAGGTCTGCGAACAATGCCGCGGGGGGCGTTGTGGTGGTGAAGCCCTTGCCGGCCAAGGACCGCTCACACGTCGTCGACTTGATTAAAGCTAAGGTCTCCGGTCAGAAGAAGCAGATAGTCGCGGCTATCCAAGAACCGACATTCTCCCCGCCAGCGCTCGCCGAGGCGATCAGGGCTGGCACTGAAGAACTCGC
Source organism: uncultured Actinomyces sp. (assembly GCA_938041695.1). Classification (GTDB taxonomy): domain Bacteria; phylum Actinomycetota; class Actinomycetes; order Actinomycetales; family Actinomycetaceae; genus Pauljensenia. The sequence goes on along the minus strand of CALISI010000004.1, from coordinate 10,255 downwards.
CAAGTTGGGGATTCGGGGGGCGCAGGCGTCGAACCTGCTCGGGGTTGGAGAGGAACTGGCCCGCGAGCTGGAAGAGCTGACGTTAAGCCTCGGAGTCGAGGTGCTACTCATGATCGACGGACTGCAGGGGCTCCGGAGCCTCGATCAGCTCTCGAAGGGGCAGCGAGCTACCGCTTTGCTTCTACTTCTTCTCAGTGCTTCCGACGCGCCTCTGATCATCGACCAGCCAGAAGACGACCTTGACAACAATTTCATCTATAAGGGAGTGGTCCGGCACCTACGTGAACTGAAAGGTAAGCGGCAGATCATCGCGAGCACCCATAATGCAAACGTGCCCGTGCTTGGCGACGCAGAGCTCATCGTGGTCCTCGAAAACGATGGGGATCATGGGCGCCCGTCTGATTCGGGTGTTGGCTCGCTTGATGACCGAACCATCCGCTCTCTGGCGGAGAACATTCTCGAGGGCGGGCCAGCAGCCTTCAATGCCCGTCAGCATCTATATGGGTTCTGACTTGAAACCCGGCGGGTCACATCGAGATGCTGTATTCAGTCAAGAGTCTGGAAGAGAAGCATATTCAAAGGGCTGCAAGACTCACCGTCAGGGCCCATAGGGTCGCTCTTATTCAACGACGGACGGGTGTAGCCTGATTCAGCTGGGTACTGAACTTGGCAATCGTAAGGAAGGATTGGGATTGTATGGGGTGGATCATCCTCTTCGTTTTCTTTCTGCTCATGCAAATCGTGATTCTGTTCGTGTTCTACAGAGTTGTCCTGAAGCCTCTTCCGGCTCAGATCAACGAGCTCCTTTTCTCAGAGCATTTCAAAAGTTGCCTTGCAAAGACTGCTGAGGACACAGCCGAACTGGTGCGTGCCAAGTTGCTTGAGTTGGAGAGCGAGCGACTGGAGGCGCTCTCAAAATACGAGGCGCTTAAGGGTCGTCGTGGCCTAACGACGACCGAAAGGAATGAGCGCGAAGGATTGAAGAAGACCTGCGCCCAACTGGACCGACAAATCAAGGGCGTCCGGGGGCAGCTGGGCTCATTGTATTCGGTACCAGTTCTCGTGTATCTAAGGAAATTCGAGAAAATCAGATTCGTGGCCGCGATAAACAAATATCTCGACGCGAGAACTCAAAGCTAACACTGCAAAGCGTGCTTGGCTTAGCTGGCGTTAACAAGAGCGGACGCTGGGTTGAGTTCAGGTTTAATGTTTAATCATTTCTGAACGAGGCAGTGGCCGGGTCGCGCGAGGGCGTGGCTCGGTCGCTTGCTTATGGTGAGAGGAGTAGGTACGTCTGCGTGACGAAGTGTGCGATGCTCTTGAAATACCAAGGGATCCTCGCCGTGATGGCGAGGATCCCCGTAGTAGAGTGCGCCGGTCCAAGCCCGACGCGGTTAGTAGGATGGTAGCACTGGGTCGTTGAGAACCATAGGGGGTGCCGTTCAGTGGCGGTATCTCTCCGAACACGTTCGTGATGGGTGACGGCCTGGATGATACTGGTACAGAAGGGGTTGAGATCGTTGACTACCACTAAGATTGCTCCGAGTCACCCGGGTGAAGTCCTCATGGAGGACTATATTGAGGGCTTCGGAATTACGCAGCACAAGCTTGCCGTCGCTATCGATGTTCCGCCCCGTCGTATCAATGAAATCGTCCACGGGAAGCGCGGGATTACGGCTGATACGGCGATGCAGCTGTCCCGCTACTTCGGTACGACCCCGGGGTTCTGGATGAACCTGCAGATGCGCTACGAGCTCGATCGTGCCGAAGACGCGCTGGGGGATGCGCTGAGCGGAATCGTTCCGCTTGCGACGGTGGAAGTCGCCTGAGGCGTGGGTGTTCCTGACGAGGCCGTGGCCGGGTCGTGCGAGGGCGTGGCCCGGCTGTGCTGTTACGTGAGCTGGGTGGACTAGAAGCTGCATCAGAATCCGAATCAACTGATGATCGCTGTGGTGTTATGCTGAGGGTGGAGGTAAGCATGAGAACCACTGTGACACTCGATGATGATCTGCTTGCGCGCGCTGAGGAACTGACTGGGATCAGCGAACGATCCGCTTTGATTAGGGACGCGGTTGAGCTCCTCGTCCGCATTGAGACTGGACGGCAGCTCGCTGCGCTCGGCGGCAGTGATCCGGCGGCGGAGGTCGTGCCTCGGAGTCGAGAGCACGCATGAGAGTCCTCGTTGACACGAGTATCTGGATTGATCACCTGCGAAGAACTGAGCCGCTCCTGGTCGATCTGCTTGAACGCGACCAGGTGTGCGTGCATCAGAGCATTATCACCGAGCTTGCGTTGGGGAACCTCAAGGATCGTTCGGTCTTCCTGAAAGCACTCGAGCGCTTGATGTTCGTTCTCAACGTGGACGATCAAGGTGTACGGCACCTCGTCGAGGAGCGGCGGCTGTGGGGCAGGGGCCTCAGTGCTGTCGATGCGGCGCTCCTGGCGAGCGCTGTCGTGACCCCTGGCGTGTCACTGTGGACACGCGGCAAGCGCCTGCGTCAGGCCGCGCGCGACGCGGGTGTGGCGGCGGACTTTGAGTAACGCACATGAACTCTCATGAGGAAACGGCCGGGTCACGCGAGGACGCCGCCCAGCCGTGATCGTGTCGCCGGTCACCTGGGTGATAGTGTGAGACCATGACGACGGATAGCCAGTACTCGTGGACCAGCTTCTACATGGAACTAGCAGACAAGCTGCTTGCCTTCAAGGGTGATCGGCAGGCGCTCATTGCAACTCTGCGGCGGGTCTACGCGCAGATCGGAATGGCTCTGCCGACGCTCGATTCCAGTGGTGATCCGACGGATATTGATCCGTTTACGGTCTTTGGACTCTTTAATCGAACCATGTCCAAATTAGACCGCGAGAGGGTTGCGCTGGGTATGGCTCGGCACTTTCGGGTGGTCGCTGCGATACCGGAGGACTTATCTGTCATCCCAGCCCTGAGTGGTAGAAATGCAAGGTTTTCTGACAGCGCAAGGAATACTGAGGCTGAGATCGACACCTTGTGGCTACTCTTCGCCTGTGCGCTCCGCTATGCGGACAAGCCAAATGTAATCGACGAAACTAATTTCTGCTCCTACTTCGATTCTGCTGTTAAGCAGGAAGGGGTCAGCTGGAACATTACGATGGGGCTATTCTGGGTTCGCCCGTATACGTACGCTAACTTGTGGTTACGAGACCGTCAGTTTCTCAGCATTCCCGGGCGTATGCCCGAGCTAATCGGAACATGGGCGGGTTCCATCAGACGTATCGGAACCGGCTCTGACTATTTGATGTGGTGCAACATGATCCGGGGTGCTATGAAGAAGGGACAATACGCATACACAACCTTCCCCGAGCTCTCCGCATGCGTGTTGCGCCCTTCCAAACTGGTCAACCGTGAGAACAAAGAGGCTGACAACGACAAGGAAGAAGTTACTCAGGCGGCTGCCCTGGGGGATGCCGACGTGGAGACCGTGCGCTATTGGCTCTACGCACCCGGCAGGGGCGCCTGCATGTGGGAAGAGTTCTACGAGCGTGGCGTTATGGGGCTGGGGTGGCATCAGCTCGGTGATCTGAGGGGGTACGCCACTAAGGAAGAGATGCGTCAACGCCTGCTCGAAACTCGCGACGATAATACGTCCCAGACGAATTCGGCGCGGGCGGTCTGGCAGTTCGCGAATGAGATGAAGCCAGGCGACGTTATTTTCGTGAAACGCGGCCTGAAGGAGATCATCGGCCGTGGCGTCGTCATGGGTGACTACGTCTATGACCCGGATGGTGGGGAATACCCGCACCTGCGCGAGGTGTCGTGGAAGCGTCAGGGAAGCTGGCGAAGTGATCAACAGCTCCCGATGAAGACCCTCACCGAGATCACCGACTACCCTGAACTCCTTTCTCGCATTGAGACGTTCTTCGAGGACAGTGACGACGACGTTGAGAGCGAGGAACCACTTGTCATCTTCCCGGAGTACTCCACCCGGCAATTCCTCAACGAGGTCTACATGCCCGAGGAACGCTACGACGCGATCGTGGGGCTGCTGCGCACGAAGAAGAACATCATCATGCAGGGAGCGCCTGGTGTAGGAAAGACCTACGCCGCCAAGCGCCTTGCCTACTCGATGATGGGGGTTAAGGATGCCTCACGCGTCATGCTGGTCCAATTCCACCAGAGTTACTCCTACGAGGACTTCATCGAGGGATACCGGCCCTCCGGCGCGGGATTTGAGCTTGTCAAGGGTGCCTTCTACTCCTTCTGTAAGAAGGCTGCCGATGATGAGGAGAACGACTACTTCTTCATCATCGACGAGATTAACCGCGGCAACCTCTCCAAGATCTTTGGTGAGCTGTTCATGCTCATCGAGAGCGATAAGCGAGGATACAAACTCCAGCTCCTCTACTCGCGCGAGCTTTTCTACGTGCCCAAGAACGTCCACATCATTGGCATGATGAACACGGCTGACCGCAGCCTCGCCATGCTCGACTACGCGCTGCGCCGCCGCTTCGCCTTTGTGGAACTGCGCCCCGCCTTCGACTCCGAGGGCTTCCGCGACTACTGCTCCGGCCTCGATAATCCGAGGTTCGAGGCCCTGGTGCGCGAGGTGGAATCCCTCAACCGTGCGATCGCCGAGGACGAGTCTCTCGGCGACGGCTTCTGCATCGGCCACAGCTACTTCTGCAACATGGACGCCGACTCCTGCACTGACGCGGCCCTGGCCTCGATCGTGGACTACGAGCTCATCCCGATGCTCAAGGAATACTGGTTCGACGAGCCCGGAAAGGTCCGCGAGTGGACCGACAGGCTGCGCAGGACGCTGCGGTGATTCGCGTCCGCAACATCTTCCACATGCTCGCCTACGCCTTCTCGGCGCTCACCGAGCAGGGCTACCGCGCCGTGGCCACGGAGGATTTCGACAACGCCGCCGAGCTGTGCGCCGCCATCCTCGAGCGAGGCGTGTCCCTGCAACTCAAACGAGGCCTCGGGCAGGAGTACGTGAGTCGGACCGAGGCGCGCTCCTCCCTGCGCGGCAAAATCGAGGTCACAGAGTCCGTGAAATCGCAGGCGATCCTGCGCCGCCGGCTGGTGTGCTCCTACGACGAGTTCAGCGTCGACACGACGATGAATCGCACCATCAAGGCGACGGTCGCGCTGCTGGTGCGTTCGGATATCTCGAAGGCGCGCAAAAAGAGCCTGAAAAAGCTCATGGTGTTTTTCGCGGACGTTCGCGAGATCGATCTGCGTACGGTCGACTGGAACATGCGCTACGACCGCAACAACCGCACGTACCGAATGCTGATGGCGGTGTGCTGGCTCGTCGTGAAGGGACTGCTCCAAACCCAGAGTGACGGCACCACGCGCATGATGGATTTCTTCGACGAGCAGCGCATGAGCCGCCTCTACGAGAAGTTCATCCTCGAGTATTACCGCAGAGAGCACCCGCAGTTGAGCGCCAGCGCGTCCTTCATTGAGTGGGCACTGGACGACGAGGCCTCGGAGGGCCTGCCTGCCATGCGCAGTGATATCACGCTGAGCGCTCGCGGCCGCGTGCTCATCATCGACGCGAAGTACTACAAGTCCACAATGCAGAGCAACTTCGACAAGAAAACCGTGCATTCGGGGAACCTGTATCAGATTTTCGCGTACGTGAAGAACAAACAGATTGCCTTCGAGCGCGCGGGGGAGAGCGTTGAGGTGTCGGGCATGCTCCTCTACGCCACGACCGACGAGGACGTCCAGCCCGACTTCAGCTATCGCATGAGTGGCAACCGAATCGGCGCGACGACGCTCGACCTGGACCGCCCCTTTGACGAAATCCGCGCACAGTTGGATGGGATCGCCGACACGCTTACTGGTCCGTCAACTCCGGCTTCGTGAAGGAGCGAACCTTGGCGGCATCCGGGTCGATGGGCGTGACCGTCATGGTCTTTTTCGAGGCCTCCTCAAGTGCGCTCACGGACCGTGCGCTGGCCAGGAGGCGGCTTTCCATGGACGACACGGTCTTGTTGTAGAAGTCCACGGTCTTGGCCAGGTGCTTGCCCAGGTTTTCCATGTGCCCAGCGACGACGCCGAGGCGCTCGTACAGTTCGCGGCCGAGCGCGATGACCTGGTCCGCCTGTTCGTTGATGGACGTCCGCGCCCACGCGGTGGCGCACGTGCGTGCGACCGCCAGTAGCTTGATGGGGGAGCATAGGGCCACGCCTCGGGCCATCGCGTCGTCCAGGAGCGATGCATCAGTGCGCAGTGCCGCCGACAGTGCGGCCTCGGATGGGACAAACAAGATGACCAGCTCGGGTGACGCGCCAAGCGACTGCGCATAGTCGCGTCCAGCCAGAGCCTCGACGTGAGAGCGCAGCGCCTTTGCATGTGCCGACAGCTCGGCGCGGCGTCGAGATTCGGCGTCTTCTCCGCTCTCTTCAATGGCGCACGCCCGCAGGTACGCGTCCATGGGGGCTTTCGCGTCGAGCGCGAGGAACCCCTGCCCGGGCAGGTGAATCGTGACGTCGGGACGGCCGAGGTCGCCCGACGATGAAACTGCGCCCCGGCCTCGTCCCTGAGTGAGCGAGCCAATCGAACGCTGCTCCGCGAAGTCCACGTGCGGCATCATGCCGGAAGCCTCCAGGATGCGGGCGAGCTCGACCTCGCCCCACGTGCCGCGTGCGCTACGCGACCGCAGAGCTCCCTCCAGGGAGGCGGTCGTGCGCGCAAGCTCGACCTCGCGCCTCGCGGACTCGCGCAGCTGCTCGGCGAGGGCGCCGTGCTGACGCGCGCGAATCTGCTCCATTTGATCAACCCGCTGCGTCATCTGCTCCAACTGCGCTCGGACGGGGGCGAGCGCCTGAAAGACGGAAGCATCACCCTGTGAGCGGGCCTCGGCAGAATCGACCCGCCGGGAGAGCTCTTCTGCGCGCGCCTGCCAGCGGGCAACCTCCGCGCGCAGCGTGCCTGCCTGGTCAGGCGTCGACGCCCGGCGTGCCACCGCGCCCACGTACCCGAGGAGCGCGCCAACCACTAGACCAACGAGGAGAAAAACAAGCGACATACCCATGCGCGCAGTCTACGAACGGCCGTGCACATCTGCGTCCGGCCCGGCTCAACGTGGGTGTTCAACAACCTACCGCCGGTCTGATAAGTCGCCTATCCTGGGTGTAAAACTCAAGGGGGAGTGGCATGGAGCCCGTCGATCCGCGCACGATGCACGTACTGATTCGCGATAAAAAACGCTGACCTGGCAGGACGAGACCTGGAAAATCGCGAAGGCACGCCGCGACGGGAAGCGCATCGTCGTCACTTACACCACCAGCAGCAAAGAGTTTCCATACGGCGAGGAGAGGGCGCGCCTCTACGACCAGGTCGAGCGTCGAACAGTCGACGCACTCGATGAGGTTCGGATCGGCGGCCAGCGCCGGAACAACGTTGAAATCATCTGGACGCTCCGCCGCTCCGGCCACCCGCGCGATCCTCGCTACACGCTCGCGTACCGCACGGCTGACGGCACGCTTAAACTCCATCGCTACGGGCACGACGAAGTACGGGTAAGGTACGCGACAGCGGAGGATCGACAAAACGCCGCCACCCTCAACTACGTCCGCGAGGAAGTGCGCGCGCAGGCTCGACGAGCTGGGGCGACGCTCAACCCGACAGCCCACTATCCCCGCTGGGTGAGCGGTGAGAAGATGCTGCCCGAGGCGATCCTCGCGAACGTGTGGGAATGGCTCCCTCAGGCGCCGCGTCGTTCCGCCCTGGAAGCGTTCCTCGCCGGTACGTCCTCCACGAAGACGGGCGCGAGCGATCGACTGATCATGCCCTTCCCCTCCAATATCGATCAGCGCAACGCGATTCGAGCCGCGCTCACACACCAACTGTCCATCATCGACGGGCCTCCCGGTACGGGTAAAACGCAGACGATCCTCAATCTCATCGCCTCCCTGATCGCGCAAGGCAAGACCGTCGGCGTCGTCGCGGGGGCGAACTCTGCGGTCGACAACGTCGTCGACAAGCTGACGGAGGAAGGCTACGGCTTCCTCGTCGCGAACCTCGGGAAAACGAAGCGCGTCAAGGAATTCCACGAGCGTGAGGGTGTCCTTGAACAGAGGCGCGAAGCGTGGGCTCGCAAGGCGTCCGCTGCGTCGTCGGATGCGCCTGCCGGAGCCGACGAGACTGCGCTGCGGGTCGAAGAAGATCGCCTCGTCGCTCTATGGGAGGATGCTCGAGACATTCCGAAGATCCGCGCGCAGCTGACGGCGGCTCAGCGTGAGCAGCGTCTTTTTGAGGAAAAGGTACAGGAGAGTCGCCGCTCGATTGCGGACATCTCTCATCTGGCTATCTCGAGGCGCCGCTCTGGGGTCATCGGTGACCTGCTTGCCCTCGCTCGCTGCGCGCCGAGGGTGGGGCGTGGTCCTCGGGGCTTCATCGAGCGGGTGCGTCGCTACTTCGTTTACGGCTCCTTAAAGGGCGTTGACCTGGGAGACCCGCACGTCCAGTCGGCGCTCCAGCTCGCCTTCTACCGGGCCAACGAGCAAGAACTATCCGACCGCATCGAGCAAGCCGAGGCCCGCGCTGCCCGCCACGGCCTCGTCGAAGTGAGCGCGCAGTATCGCCGCCACTCACGCGAAGCGTTGGATGCCGCCTTGCTCAGCCGATTCATGCGCGAGCGTCCGAGCCGCCTCAGCCCAACCGAGCGGCTCAAGCGGCAGACGGATATCCTCCTGCGCACCTACCCCGTTGTGGCATCCACGTGTTTTTCGATCCGGAACAACCTGGCGGAGGAAGTGCTGCTCGACTGGATCATCATCGACGAATCCTCTCAGGTTCTGCTCCCCCAGGGGATGGCGGCACTGAGCAAGGCCCGTAACGCTGTCATCGTTGGTGACGACAAGCAGCTCGGCCCGATCTTCCAGGGGTGGGATGAGAGCAAGCAGGAGCCGCCCACGCCGCGCTTCGACGTCCGTTCGCTCTCGCTGCTCGACTCCATCAAAATAATGCCGGAGTCGGCGCAGGTGCCGAGCACTCTGCTCAAGGAACATTACCGGTGTCATCCCGCGATCATCGAGTTCTGCAACCGTATGTACTACGGTGGTCAGCTCATTCCGATGCGCGTCCCTGCCGACGATGCACCCGATCCGCTCGCGATCATCTATGCAGCGCCCGGAAACCACGCGCGACGCCCATCGCGCGGCAGTGGCTTCTTCTCGCAGCGGGAAATCGACATCGTCACCGACCTTGAGGATGTGCGCAGCATCCGGGACGGCGTCGAGCTCGAGGGGACAGACGAGTCGGGCGACTTCGTGGTGGGCGTCGTGACTCCGTTTCGGGCACAGGCAACGAATATGAGTAAAAGGATTCGTGGCGGCCTCGGCGATGGGGCTCATCCCCGATGGCTGGCGGAGACCGCGCACAAATTCCAGGGGCGCGGTGCGGGCACGATCATCCTGTCCACAGTCCTCAACGCCAACGACCGCTCGGCCCCGCAAGCCTTCTACGACGCGGATGCCCTGACGAACGTGATTGTGTCGCGAGCCAAAGACCGCTTCGTCGTCGTGACCACGCATGGGGGAGTCCGTCTCAGCCGAAACGTGAGAGCCTTGCTCGAGTACATCGAGATGTGCGATCCGAGCGCCGTCGTCCAGTCGGACATCGTGTCCATTTTCGACGTCCTCTACAACGCGTATAGCGAGTCGCTCGAGCGGTATTCTCAGGTTAAGTGGGCTGATCGTCGACGCTCGCCCGCAGAAAATGTCGCGGAACAATGCCTGCGAGATGTGCTCGCAGAACCCAGGTACGCGCGCTTTGGGTATCAGACCCAAGTGTTCCTGCGGGATGCATTGCCAAATACGCGCCGCTTGAACGAGGACCAGCGAGCTTTCGTGTTCCGGGACAGCGCGCTCGACTTCGGGGTGTACTCGCGTGTGACGAAGCGCCTTCTCCTTGCCATCGAGGTAGACGGGTGGACGTTCCACGGCATGAGCCAGAAGCAGCAGAAGCGCGACGGCCTCAAAGATTCGATCATGTCCGCGTATGGAGTTCCCGTCCTGCGTCTGCCCACGATCGGATCCGGGGAGGAGCAGAAGATCCGCGAGGCGTTGGATCGGCTCCTGTAGGAAACGTCTGATGCACTCGGTGGGTTCACCCCGTAACTGACTCGGCGGCCTCCCGTCGTGATCGTCTACAGGAATGGACGAGGCCGGGGCTGGGCATGCACATCCGTGCGGTTATGGGAATATGGGTGGGAGGATGTGCGTGATGGTTGCGCAGCATTCTGAGTGTTTCGTGCTGGTT
>CALISI010000003.1 GCA_938041695.1 uncultured Actinomyces sp. | reverse complement strand
GCTCCGAACCCATGGTGGCAGAACGGTCGGAGGCAGACAGGGACACGCCGCGGTTACCCTCCTGGCGCAGCATCCCCCACACCAGCTCCTCGCGCAGCTCCCGATCGGCGCGCATGAGGGGCAGCTGCAGTCCGGGTTCGAGGCCGATGAGCGCCGTCAGGTACCGCTGATCGTGGTCGAGGGTCAGGTCGCCGTGCAGTTCGGCCAGGCGCAAGAATCCGATCCCCTCGAGCCAGGGGTCGGACAGCCGAGCGCTCATAGCCAGGTCGTCGTCCGTGGGCGGCCCCTCGTTGATCTCGAGCATGCGCGGGTAGACCTGCTCCAGGCTCCACTGGCCCGGATGCTGCCGGACCCACAGGTGCAGCCGCCAAAAGTCAGTGCACTCGTCCAGGGTGTCGGGCAGCCATTGCGTGGAACTCACGATTCCTCCTTGAGCATGATGGAGACAGCGAGGACGTGCTTGCACGGCCCCCGCCCGCCCCTGTGTTTCATCCACCACGGGCAGGTGCAGCGGTACTCGCCGATGGCGTAAGGGTCGGCGGGCACCTCCACCCGGTAGCGGTTCGCGCCCGAGGACACGTGGAATCGCGCCCCCTCCTCGTGGGTGACCGCGCCGCGCTCAATAAGCGTGCGCGCCCCTGCCAGGCGCGGATGCATAGCGGTGAGCGCGTCGGGAGGTACAGGCAGCGGACGATGAAAGTAGGCACCCTCGGTGACGTCGAAGCCAACCTGCCCGCTCGAGGCCAGCAGGGCCAGGCCGCCGGCCACGCGGTCAGGGGCCAGTCCGGAGCGGGCCGCCATAAGCTGCGTGTCGATGCGCGGCTCGAAGGAGAGCAGGGCGGAGAGCATGTCGGCGTCCTCCTCGACGCGCGGATCCCCCAGGGATGCCAGAACCGCGCCCTCCCCCGAGAAGCCGCGCGACTTGGCGGGGCTGAGCCCCACGCTCAGGCGCGCGCCGGGCAGGCGAGCGACCCACAGGGAGGCGACCGGCTCGCTGCCCGCGTCCACGTCTGGACTGTAGGCCTCGAGCGAGGTGATGAGATGAAGGAGCGGCTCGAACACGCGCAAGCGCTCGGGGCCAGCGACGCACGCGGCCCCCGGCGCGGGCCGGGTCCCCAAACGCAGACCGCGCACGGCCCGCCCCGCCCACATGACCGTGCCCGTCGCGCTGGACTTTGGCAGGCCTCGGATGAAGGCGCGCGCCTGCACAGTATTCAACGCGTGCAGCGGCATCATCGCGGAGGAGAGCATCTGCGTCTCCGCGAATCCCTTGAGCCAGCGCAGGGACAGCGGCACCTTCTCTTCCGTGACCTCCTCGTCCAGGGTCGTGGCCGTCAGCCCCTCCTCGCCTACACCCAGGTGCAGGGGTTCCCCGGCGCGCAGGGATGCCAGGGCGGCGCGCAGCGGCTGGTTAACATCCACGTTGGTCACGCCGACCGCGCAGTGGGTGGCGTCCAGGGCCGAGGCCTCCACGTCGAGCCTCGCGTACACGCCGCAGCAGACACTAAAGGACTCGAAGCGCAGGCCCTCGGCCGTGCTGGTCACGACCGGGTCGAGCATCCCGATACGTGTCAAGCCTCCGCCGGGCGCGACGACCATGCCTGGCGGCACGTAGAAGCGGGTGCGTGCCACACGCGCGACCGCGAGCAGGCCGGCGGCCACCACGTTGGGACGCTCCATGAAGCCCGAGAAAAAATAGGGATGCGCGGCCTCCCCCTCGGGGGTCGAACCTCCCGATGTCGCCAGCGCAAGCCCCGCGCCCTCATCCAGGCGCGAGGGGGCACCATATCGGTAGGCCAGCTCGTAGTCCATGTCGCTCCTTCGCGTGATTGTGGCGCCAGGCTAACACAGGGCACCCACATCTGGAGTCGACCTCGTGCACTCCCGTGCCGACAACCGCAAAATGCCCAGAATGACGCCATAAAGTCCACCTGATACAGCGAGGCGCCGCGGCTGCCCCCGCAGCCGCGGCGCCCGCGCACACAACAACGATCAGTACGTCAGGAATCCCCAGCGGATCAAGTCGCGCAGGGGCGCCTCAATCTCGGCGCGGACGTCATCGACCTCAACCGACGTGAGCATCGCGACGGCCGCCGCGATCTGCCCGACCGTGAGCTCGCCGTCCGAAGCGCCCACGACCGCCGAAACAGCCGAGGAGACCGGCACAGAACGGCCCAGTCCCCCGCCCTGATGCATGATGATCAGCTCCGGGTCGGCGCTGCCCGGCACGTAGTGGCGCTCCTCGCGCACGTCCGAGGCGCGCGTCAGCGCCGTGTCCCACAGCTCCGGGGCGCGCAGGGAGGCCAGCGCCCAGGCCACGTCGCGCCCGCGCGGGGCGTGCCCATCGAGGGACAGGTCGTAGGCGCGCTCGCCGCCCGAGGCCGCCTCGGCCTCGTCGAGCCTGCGCAGCGCCACAAAACCCATGCCAATCGCGCCCGTGCCCGCGCGGCGGAAGTCGGCCAGCCACGAGGTGAAGGCGCGCTCGTAGTCGGCGCGCTCCATCAGCTGGCCGCCCGAGTCGCGGATCCACATGTCCACGTAGCGCGCCGGGTCGAGTACGTCGCGCTGGACGACCCACGCGTCCACCGGCAGGCCCTCAAGCCACGAATCCACGCGCCACGACCACTGCGTGTCGGGGTTGCGGCTCTCGGGGATCTCCCAGTTGGCGAGCATCTGCAGGGTGCCGCCCTCGTTCATGCACGCGGGCGCACCGCGCAGGACCGCGCGGATCAGGTTGTCGCGTTCCATGCCGCCGTCGCGGTACTCGAGCAGCCCGGCCGCGCCGCGCACCGAATCCGGCGTGATCACGAAGGGCGGGTTGGTGACGATCAGGTCGAAGGCCTCGCCCTCGACAGGCTCGAAGAGGGAGCCTTCGCGCACGTCGATCGTCGTCTCGTTGAGGGCCGCGTTGAACTGGGTAATCGCGCACGCACGCGCCGACAGGTCGGTTGCCACCACGCGGCCCGCGTGCGTGGCCAGGTAGAGCGCCTGGATGCCACAGCCGCAGCCCACGTCGAGTGCCGAGTCGACCCGCTCGCGCACCGTCATCTCCAGCAGGGTCAGGGTCGCGCCGCCGATCCCGAGCACGTGGTCGTCCGCCAGCGGCTTGCCGGTCTGCACCTCCCCCAGGTCCGAAGCCACCCACCACTCGTGGTCGCCGTCAGGCAGGGTCGCGGCGTGGGGACGCAGGTCGAAAAGCGCACGCATCCACGGGTCTTCCGCGACCTCGGGTTCGGGCGCCTCCTCGTCGGGGTCGCGCATGGTCGGCAGGCTCGGCGCCTTCGGGGCCGAGGCCTCCTGAACGTTCTCGTCTTTATCTTTCGGCTCACGCTTGGGCGCACCGCACGCGCGGGACGCCGTGAGAACGGAGGCGGCCTCGGCCTCGTCGATGATGGCCGCGAGGCCGAGGGCCTCCAAGCCCTCCGCACCCAGGGTCGGGAGCGCCTCACTCAGGGCCGAGGCGCGCTCAGGCTGGCAGAGGATGAAGAAGCGCGTGAGAACCGCGGCGGGATCGGAAGACCCCGCGAGCTCCACGAGCGCGGGCAGACGCGAGTCACGCATGAGCGCCGACATCGCGCCCTGGCTGAGCAGATTCTGAAGATTCTCAACAGTCCACGCTGAAGCGATCACATCGGCGCGCAGGCGCCCAATCAGGTCACGGTCGAGGGCGGGGACAGGAACGGAAGTCGTCATGACTCAAGCCTATCCCCACGCGTACAATGCGCGGGTACCCAACCAGGAGCCTCACGCCCAGATCAGAGGAGGAAACCCATGTCCGGTGGACTTGTCGCGTTGCTCGACGATATCGCGACCCTCGCGAAGGTCACGGCCTCGTCAATCGACGACGTCGCGGCGGGCGCCGTCAAGGCCTCCTCGAAGGCGGTCGGCGTCGTCATCGACGACACGGCCGTCACCCCCCAGTACGTGGCGGGCCTGAGCCCGTCGCGCGAGCTGCCGATTATCGCGAAGATCGCACGCGGCTCCCTCATTAACAAGCTCTTCATCATCCTGCCCATCGCGCTTTTGCTGACGTGGCTTGCCCCTCAGGTCCTCCCATTCCTGCTGGTCGTGGGCGGCGCGTACCTGTGCTTCGAGGGCGGCGAGAAGGTCCTCGAGAAACTGGGATGGCTGCCCGGCCACCACGAGGAACACGAGGAGGGCGGCGCGGCCTCCGCGGAGGAGCTCGAGAAGGGAATCGTCTCTTCCGCGACCCGCACCGATCTGATCCTCAGCGCCGAAATCATGCTCGTGTCCATGGTCGGCCTGTCCAACGAGACCGGCATCATGCGCGTCGCCGTCCTCATCGGTGTCGCGTTCTTCATGACGTTCTTCGTGTACGGCCTCGTCGCGCTGCTCGTGAAGGCCGACGATTTCGGGGCACGTCTGGCTCGCGGCGCGCTGGACCCCAAGGACAACCGCCCCGGGCCCGTCGACAACGTCGGCCGCACGATCGTGCGCGTCATGCCGCACATTTTCAGCGTCATCGGTGTCGTCGGCACGGTCGCGATGCTGTGGGTCGGCGGCCACCTGGTCATCGCGAACCTCGCCGAGGTCGGCGTGCCCGTCTTCCACCACATCCTCGAGGCCGCCGAGCACGCGGTCGCGTCGGCCGGCGGTTTCGTGACCTGGCTGGTCGAGACTCTCCTGTCCGGCGTCTTCGGCGTCATCCTGGGTGCCGTTATCGCGTGGATCGTCGTCGGCGCTTCCACCTTCGTGCGTCGGGCGCGCACGAAGGCCTGATCGTCTGTCGTTTCACGAGGCCGGGGCGTGGTCGGGTGACCGAGCCCCGGCCTCGTCGTTGATCGCACTGCGCGAAAGGTGACACATAACCCCTTCGCAATATGGGACTAAAGGACTACGCTAGTGTCATCAGCAAATCGCGCACGACGCCCCAAAGGAGCATCATGACCGTCTACACCCTGCCCGACCTGCCCTACGACTACTCCGCTCTCGAGCCCCATATCTCCGGACGCATCATGGAGCTGCACCACGACAAGCACCACGCCAACTACGTGGCCGGCGCGAACGCCGCCCTCGAGAAGCTGGCCGCCGCCCGCGAGGCCGGCGACTTCGCCGCCATCAACCTGTGGGAGAAGAACCTGGCCTTCAACCTCGGCGGCCACACCAACCACTCCATCTTCTGGACCAACATGACCGGCGAGGGCGCCTCGCGTCCCGAGGGCGAGCTCGGCGCCGCCATCGACGAGTTCTTCGGCTCGTTCGAGGCCTTCCAGGCTCAGTTCGCCGCCGCCGCCCTGGGCCTGCAGGGCTCCGGCTGGGCCGTCCTCGCGTGGGACACCGTCGGCAAGCGCCTCGTGACCTACCAGATGACCGACCAGCAGGGCAACATCCCGGTCGCGACCGTCCCGCTGCTCATGATCGACATGTGGGAGCACGCCTTCTACCTGGATTACCTCAACGTCAAGGCCGACTACGTCAAGGCCTGGTGGAACCTGGTGAACTGGGAGAACGTCGCCTCCCGCTTCCAGGCTGCCCGCCTGTCCTCCGGCCTGGTCAACGCACACTCCGCGCTGTCCGACCTGGGCACGCAGGCCATCGACACCGTCAAGGGCTGGTGGAAGAACTGAGCGCTGCGCGCCTGACGCGACCGTATGTCAGGTTGCTTGCTGCGGGCTGAGGTTCGAGGACTGACTGTCCGGCCGCCGCACACAACGAGAGGCGGGATCCTTCGGGGTCCCGCCTCTGTCATATCTCTGGAGGCACGGCGGCTTCGAAGGGCCAGCGGGCCCGCCCGCGACGGGCACGGAGGCCGCGGACTCACAGCACACGGATTATCACCAGGGCACCCAAACATCCACGCGCACGCTAACCCGATGGGTGGCTACGTGGGCAGGCCGCCCACCATGCCACCAATAGGGTGTAGGTGCGCATTGAAGGGTTAACCATGCCAGCAGAGGGGCCAGCTGCCACCACCGCCCCACACAGTCCCTTCCACAGCGACTAGGCCACTCTCCCACATCAGCTCAACCACAGACGAGCTCCCTCACCTGCACACGAGCCTTCAAGTTGTTCCAGGCCCGCTATTTCGCACGCGGGCCCTCTAATGCGCACGTTAACCCGCTAATACGATCCTGGGCACCCCGCCCACACTCCACATAGCGGGTTAACGTGCGACATAGAGGGTTACCACTCGCAATAGCGGGTTCGCGTGCGATCAACACGCCACGCCAGACACCGAATCCACCAAAACGCAGACCCGTTCAGCCAAAACAGTCCTATTTCGCCGTTTTTCACCCAACGGGTCTGCACTTTGGCAGCCACGCGACCTCAAGTCGCGGCCTCGCCGTCACCAATCGGGGGAAATTACGCCATCCAAGGCTCCGACACGCCGGCGACACGCCGTAAGAGGGCTTCGCATGGCGTAAAACCCCCATTGCTGCCGGTGTGGAGGGATTGGTAGGCCCAGCTGCGGGGCTCCACGCGCAACGGTGAGACAAGCTCCGGATAAATTTCGCACGTAATTTATCTCGGTCATTTTTTGAGACCTCACGAAAACGTTGCAATTCCAACGATACGAATTCAAAGTTTGAAACAGCGAGACGGGAATTACGTGCGAAATTGCGGATTGACAGCCACAACTGAGCAACATGCAGCAACCCAGGGCCAGGCCGCAGCGCCCGTGGACGGCGACAGGGCCCGGCCGGACAACGAGCCGACGCGCCGAACCACGCATCAGCGACCAGGCACCACTGGTGTGGAGGGCGCCGGAGGGACCGGAGGGCCCGGGCGGGCTTCGAGGCGCGGCGCCGAACGAAGTGAGGACGCCTAGCCTCGCGGGCGGCCGGGCCCGACGGCGCCCGAAACACCAGCGGCGCAACAAGCAACAAGCACGCACACACCATTCAGGTATAACAAAACCGCCCGGCCCCATTGGGGCCGGGCGGCAGTGGCGGTAGCGCTGGGATTTGAACCCAGGGTGGCTGTGACACCACACAGCATTTCGAGTGCTGCACCTTCGGCCGCTCGGACACGCTACCTTACCCGTATACTCTACTACACTCTCCCCCTTCGCGCGCAAATCGACCGGGCAGGCTGGGAGCAGGGCCACAACCCCGCAAGATCACACGGCAACACACAAAGCAGCCACCACCTCCCCGTTTAGAACGCTTGAAAACGAGATTAAGCGACCGCATACCATCCACGGCAGCGTATACATGCTCTACTCTTGCAGGGTATCTACTCAACGCAGCGAAAGGATTTTTCGTGTCTGCGCCAAACGCGACGAAGCAAACGTCGCTCAAAGAATTGACCCTGCGTGGCATCATCCTCGGCGGCATTATTACGCTGCTGTTCACGGCCGCGAACGTCTACCTGGGTCTGAAGGTCGGCTTGACGTTCGCAACGTCGATCCCGGCGGCCGTCATCTCGATGGCGGTTCTGCGCTTCTGGGGTGATCACACCGTCCAGGAGAACAACATCGTTCAGACGATCGCTTCGGCGGCAGGCACGCTGTCGGCTGTCATCTTCGTCCTCCCCGGCCTCGTGATCGTCGGCTGGTGGAGCGGTTTCCCGTACTGGGAGACCATGTTCGTGTGCGCGGTCGGCGGTGCGCTGGGCGTCATGTACTCGATTCCTCTGCGTCGCGCGCTCGTGACGGGTTCGGATCTGCCGTACCCAGAGGGCGTGGCGGGCGCGGAGATCCTGAAGGTTGGCGATTCGACGGATTCCGGCGAGGACAACAAGCGCGGCCTGCTGGCGATCACCTGGGGCGCTCTGGCCTCGGCGGCGATGGCTCTGTTCGGCTACCTGAAGGTGACGGCCTCCGAGGTCGGTACCGCTTTCAAGATCGGTTCGACGGGCACGATGATTTCGACCTCCCTGTCCCTCGCCCTGATCGGCGTGGGCCACCTGGTCGGTATGACGGTGGGCGTCGCGATGCTCATCGGCATGGTGATTTCCTACGGCGTCCTGCTGCCCCTGTACGCGAACGGCCAGCTGGACGGCGCGAAGGACCTGACTGAGGCCCTGTCGACGGTCTTCAAGACGGACGTGCGCTTCATCGGCGCGGGCGTCATGGCTGTCGCCGCCATCTGGACGCTCATCAAGATCATGGGCCCGATTGTCCGCGGCATGTCGGAGTCGCTGCGCGCCTCTCGCAGCACCAAGGAGAACGGCGTGCAGATCGACCGCACCGAGCAGGACATCCCCGGCAAGTGGGTCATCGTTTCTATCTTCGTGGCGATGGTTCCGATCGCGGGTCTGCTGTGGTGGTTCATGCGCGGCACGCAGATCGAGCACAACACGGCGGTTCTGATCGCTATTTCGGTTCTGTTCATTCTGCTTGCGGGCCTGCTGGTCGCGGCCGTCTGTGGTTACATGGCAGGCCTCATCGGTTCGTCGAACTCGCCGGTTTCGGGCGTCGGTCTGCTGGTCGTCGTCATCACGGCGGTCGTCATCCTGGCGGTGCACGGCCGCGGTTCGACGACGGAGGAGAACACGGCGCTCATCGCCTACACGCTGTTCACGTCCGCGATCGTGTTCTGCATCGCGACGATCGCGAACGATAACCTGCAGGATCTGAAGACCGGCCAGCTGGTGGGCGCGACCCCGTGGAAGCAGCAGGTCGCCCTGGTCATCGGTGTTGTCTTCGGCTCGCTGATCATTCCCCCGGTCCTGGAGCTCATGCAGAACTCCTTCGGCTTCCAGGGTGCGCCGGGCGCTGGCCCGGATGCGCTGGCGGCCCCGCAGGCCTCACTGATTTCCTCGCTCGCGAAGGGCGTGCTCGGCGGCGGCATCGACTGGAAGCTCCTGGGTATTGGCGCAGCGATCGGCGTTGTCGTCATCATCATCGACGAGGTCCTGCGCCCCGCGTCGAAGGGCAAGCTGGCCCTACCTCCGCTGGCGGTCGGCATGGGTATTTACCTGCCTATTTCCCTCACGATCCTGATCCCGATCGGCGGCCTGATTGGCTTCCTGTACAACAGGTGGGCTTCCAAGCAGGCGGACGCGGAGCGCGCGAAGCGTTTCGGCACGCTGGCTGCGACGGGTCTGATCGTGGGCGAGTCTCTCTTCGGCGTCATCTACGCGGGCATCGCGGGCGCAACGGGGTCGGAATCCCCGCTGGCGCTGCCGTTCATCGGCGATGGCTTCACGCCGATCGCGAACGTGCTGGGCCTCGTGTTCTTCGCGGGCGCGACGTGGCTGCTCTACGGCTTCGCCCATAAGATCACACGCGACTCGGATCGCGAGTCCGCCGCGAAGTAAGCGCGCGACGCACGAGCGAGGGGCATACCCCTTCGGCACGTAACCCCGGCCTCGTTCCTCCTTTCAGGGACGAGGCCGGGGTTCGTTATGCCCAAACGGCACCTCCCAGGAACGGCAATTATGCCCATCGCCGTGACCAAAAATCCCAGAATGCGGTCGCCATCCCACTTGTCACCCGTAGATATTCCGTATATCAAGGCACATTTACCTGCATTTCAGAAAAATTGCCATTTCATGACTAAAAATTAAATGGTATTTTCATTACATGAAGCACATCCCGGAACCAGACATTGCATGGCTGCGGGACCCGGGGGCGTCGGTGAACCGCCTGACGGTGCACGCGACGTGGAGGTCACGCAGGCCACTTCAGATGCTGTCGAGCACCTGGCAGGTTACCGGTGCCACTGGCACCGCTTCGGAGCTGATTCGTTGTGCTCCCACTCATCAGAATTTCGGCGCGACGTCTGTGCCCGGCGTCCTTGAGCTGGACGGCTCGTGGATGCGCGGTGAGGGTCAGGCCCGCGAGGAGGACGCCTCCCGTGTCGGCGACGAAGAGCCCTCCGACCTGGTGCACGCCTCGATTCTGCGCCGCGAGTTCATCTTCGATGCCCCATTGAAGGAGGCGGTTGAGCGCGGCTGGATGATGACGCTGACTTTCGGCGGCTTCTCCGGCCCTCTCTACGCGTGGGTTGATGGAACGTTCGTTGGTTTCTGCGCGGACGGTTTCATTCCTGCGGCCTTCGACGTGACCGGCGCGTTGCAGCCTACTCACTCGCATACACTCGTCGTGTTGCTGATGGATTCGCCGGTGTGCTGCCACGGTTTGTTCCGCGAGGTGTCGTTGGAGGCCAGGCCTCCGGCTCACATCGTGGACGTGGTGCCGGTGGCGTCCCACGATGGTCGCGCGGGCGCGCTGACACTGCGGGTTGAAACGACGGGCGGTGTCGAGGTTCACGCCGCGCTCGTGAACGAGACCGAGCAGGAGAGGCTGTGGTCTGCTGTCGCTTCTCCTGATGAGCTTGTGACCGCGCGGGGTCTGGACGTGATCCCGTGGAGCGCCGAGGAGCCGGCGCTGTACCGGCTGATTGTGACGCTGCGCGACGAGGAGGGGGTCAAGGACACGGTTTCCCTTGACCTCGGCTTCCGCGACGTTGAGGCGACGGCGCAGGGCATTGCTTTAGGCGGCAAGCCCCTGATCCTGCGGGGTGTGCGCCGCTGCGAATGCGACGGGCGCACGGGTTTGGCGGTCGGCCTGCCGGAGATGATTGACGACATCGTGTGGTGTAAGCGCCACGGGGTGAACACGGTCGTGGTCGGGGAGGCGCCCGGGCACGCCCGTTTCTTGGAGCTGGCGGACGAGTATGGGGTGTACGTGATCACCTGCACGTCACACCTGTATGGTCCGGGTGCGGCCCGGGATGAGGCTCTCGAGGCGGCGATCCGCCGTGATCGCGCGCACCCGAGCGTCATCGCCTGGGCGATCGGGGAGGACGAGGACGAGGTCCGAGCCGTGCACACGCTCGATCCGACGCGCCCGGAGTACTCCCAGGCGCGTTTCCCGGACCTGCGCAAGGTGCGAGGCGAGGAGTTGCACTACGCGCCGGTGACGGTGGCACCCTCGTACTCGGGGGTGACGGTACGCAACCATATGACGTTCACGTCCACGTCGGATCTGGAGTTCCTGTGCCGCGTGGTCGAGGAGGGCCACGAAACGTGGGAGTATTCGGCGTCCCTGGATGTCGCGCCGGGCGAGACGGGCTTCCTCCCCGTGCCGTGGCCTGCCTCAGGACTGCGCGAGGTCTCGGTGCGTTTGTCCTACAACACGGGGTGGGCCCCGCCCGGCTTCGAGATTGCGCGCGGCGAGTTGCCGATGTAGGCGCGCAAGCAACGACTGAGGCGCGGCGTGCGCATGCGACTGAGAGCCCAGCGCCCCCGGCCTCGCCTCGGTCAGCGGAAAACTGCACGCCTCGTGGGGATCGTCGGCATGCCGAGCATCACCGAGCCGGATCCTCCGCACGACGCCGGTTCTTCGGCGTCCACGAGCTGCAGGACGTCGCCGTCGCGCTCCTGCCGGTCCTGCAGGGCGGTGGCCAGCATGAGCTTGATGCGGTTGAGCTGGTTGACCTCGGAGGCGCCGGGGTCGTAGTCGACGGCCACGATGTTGGCCTCGGGGTAGCGGGTGCGCAGCGCGCGGAACATGCCCTTGCCGACGACGTGGTTGGGCAGGCACGCGAAGGGCTGGGCGCAGATGATATTCGGGCATCCGTGTTCGATCATGTCGACCATTTCGGCGGTCAGGTACCAGCCTTCGCCGGCCTGGTTGCCCAGGCGGGCGATGTCCTGGGATCGCTCGATCATCTCTTCGATGGGCCGGTGCGCCTCGAACTTGCCGTTCGTTGCAGCAAACGCTCGGTGGACGGGCTTCTCGTACTTCTTGAGCGCCCACAGCACGATCGGCATGATGTAGCGCTGCTTGCCCTCGATGCCCAGGTTCTCCTTGTCCCACGCGGCGGTGGCCACGGAGTTGTGGAAGAACTGCATGAGGCCGGGCAATTCGGCCTCACATCCCTCGGCTTCGATGACATCGACGGCGTGGTTATTGGCGTCGGGGTGGAACTTCACGAGGATCTCGCCAACCAGGCCGACGCGAGGCTTGCGGGGAATGTCGCGCAGGGGCAGGGCGTCGAAGGCGTGCACGCACTCGCGGATGATCTTTCCGTAGGAGACGCGTCCGCCGAGGGCCGCCACGCGTCCCGAGGTGATCCACTCCTGGACGTAGCCGTCCCACGTGTGGTACAGGTCCATCGCCGAGCCCGGTTCGATCTCGTAGGGGCGCACGCGCAGCAGCATCGACTGGATGGCGTCGCCAATGACGAAGGCTTCGATGGCCTTGTGGATGTTGGTGACGCCCAGGCGGAAGCCGGGGTTGTCCTCGAAGCCCTGGACGGACAGGGCGATGACGGGCACCTGCGCGTATCCGGCGTCGCGCAGGCCCTTGCGCAGCAGGGCCGCGTAGTTGCTGGCGCGGCACATGCCGCCCGTCTGGGTGATGCCCACGGCCGTGCGATCGGGGTCGGCGCGTCCGGAGATGAACTCGTCGAGGAGCTGGCCAATGACGACGATCGCCGGGTAGCACGAGTCGTTGTTGACGTACTTGAGGCCGACCTCCATGGAGGTGCGGCTCGTGTGCTCGAGCACGCGCACCTTCAGGCCCGCGCTCGCGAACAGCGGGATGAGGAAGCGAAAGTGGATCGGGGACATCTGAGGGGCGAGGATCTCGTATCCGGCTTCGCGCATCTCCTCGGTGAAGACGGCGCGCGCCTGGATGTGCCCGGCCTCCTCCTCGCGGGCGGCGTCCCCGGAGGGGTCGCGCAGGGTGGCCGTGTCGACGGAACCCGACACTAAGCCCACGGACGAGGCGGGGGTCAGTTCCGCCCGATCGGCGCCGTTCTCGCCATCCCCGGCCCCGGCCTCGTCGATTGTCGAGGCGAGGGAGGCGCGCTCGGTGATCGCCGCGTCGAGGGAACGCAGGCGGATCTTGGCGGCACCCAGGTTGGAGACCTCGTCGATCTTGAGGACGGTGTGCACGTCACCGCGGCCTTCGAGGATCTCCTGGACCTGGTCGGCGGTGATCGCATCGACGCCGCAGCCAAAGGAGTTGAGCTGAACCATCTCGAGGTCGGGCTCGTCGCCGACGCGGGCGGCGGCCTCGTAGAGGCGCGAGTGGTAGGACCACTGGT
>CALISI010000002.1 GCA_938041695.1 uncultured Actinomyces sp. | reverse complement strand
AGCACCGCGAGGTGCTCGCGAGCCGACTGGTACTAATGGGCCAACACTAAACAACCACCCAACCAACAACACGGGTTGGGTGAACAACAAACAGGCCAACACACTGCCGCAACCACTATACAAACCACGATCAACCCACACCCCACACAAACAACAAACCGTGGGGAACAGTGTTGAACACCAATCTTGTGGTGGTCATAGCACCGGGGAAACGCCCAGCCTCCATTCCGAACCTGGAAGCTAAGCCCGGCAGCGCCAATGGTACTGCAACCGCCAGGTTGTGGGAGAGTAGGACACCGCCACAACACACCTCAGAAACGGAGGGCCTCACCCAGACGAGTGAGGCCCTCCGTGCGTTTTCCGCAGCGTTATTTCATCACGGTTCGCGCGCACTGGCCGCAGGACTCGCACCGTCGCGGGCCTGTGGGACTTGTGTCCTAAGCAATAGCTATTCATCCTTGGCGGCGGTCCAGCCAGCGCCTATAGTAGTTGATGTTTCAATAAGACTCTGAGAGGAAACATCATGGCTTCCGTTGCTATCGTTCTTGGCTCTGTGCGTCCCGGCCGCGCCGGTGAGCAGGTCGTTCGTTGGATTGAGGAGCAGGCGCGTCAGCTCGACGGCGTCTCCACCGTCTTCTTCGATCTGCGTGACTACCAGCTGCCGCTTTTCGCGGAGGAGATTCCCCCGTCGATGCAGGCTCCCAAGCTGCCCGAGGCTGTTCGTCTGCGCACGAACATCGAGGCGAACGACGCCGTTCTTTTCGTGACCCCTGAGTACAACCATTCGGTGTCCGCGGTTCTGAAGAACGCTATCGACTACCTGCCCCCGGCCACGCTGAAGGAGAAGGCCGTTGGTCTCGTCGGTTACTCGTGGTACGGCGCTGTCAAGCCCCTCGCGCATCTGCGTGAGATCCTGTCGACCTTCGGTGCCGACGTTCGCGACGAGCAGGTTGGCATCAACCTTGGCTCTGACTTCCAGGAAGGCGTTTTCCAGCCCTCTGACGAGCTGAGCGCGCAGATCCGCGAGCTCCTTGCATCGCTCGCCTGAGAAGGCTTCCTGAGCGGCTTTCCACGGTGTTACGCGGTGTCGGCTTATTGGCGTCGTGCTTTGGCATGAGTGGTTGAATGCGCGGTCGAGATGGGGTGGCGTTTAGGATGAAAGGGTGGGGCCCGGCAGCTAACTGCCGGGCCCCACCCTTTTTCTTGACGGCGTCACTGGCGCGTCACTAGATCCACGAGGGGAGCCACATGTGTGCGCGCCAGAAGCTGTAGTCCACGACGTCCGCGCGCCATAGGGGCATAAAGTATGCCGCACACGCGAGGATCGTGACTGTCAGGACCGCCGCGAGCACCCAGCCCGTTAGCTCGGTGCGGCGGGGAAGTGGGGCAGCGAGGGGCTGGCCGTCGGCGGTGACCCACCCCGCCAGTACGGCGATGAGCCAGGCGACGGCGAGTGCCACGAAAGGCGCGAAGGCTACGGTGTAGAACGTGAAGATCGTGCGGTGTGCGTAGGCGAGCCAGGGAACGTAGAGGGCGATGTAGCCCAGCGTGATGACGCCGGTTCGCCAGTTGCGGTACCGCACCGTTGCCCAGAGGACGACAATGAGCGCGCCAATCCCAATCCACCACAGGAGCGGATTACCGAGCGCGACAATGTCGGTCGTGCACTTCCCAGAGGTGCATCCTGTGACCTCGGGTCCGTTCGCCCAGTGGAAAGAGGTCGCACGGTACTGCGCGAGCCACGTGTAGGGGTTGGACTGGTAGGTGTGCGGGGTGCTGAGCCCGTTATGGAATGTCCACATTTCCTTGTGATAGAGCCACAGGTCTGCGAGCGAGCCCGCAAAGCCGGGGATTCCTGATCGACCGTGTCCGTGCGCGGCGGGGTGGGCAAACCATCCGAACCACGAGGCGATGTATGTCAGGATCGCTGTGGGAACCATGAGGATGAATGCCCACCAGATGTCGGCGAGGAGGGCGCCGCGGATCGGGGAGGGGTGACCGGCGCGCCAGCGGCACGTGACTTCGCGGAGGGCCACAAACAGGCCGAGGAAGGCGAGGGCGTAGATGCCCGACCACTTCACGGAGGAGGCGAGGCCTGCGAGGACTCCCGCGGCGAGCAGCCATGGGCGGTTGCCCGCATTCGGGCCGATTGTGAAGGGGCGTCGGTCCTGGCGGGTGAGGTAGGCGCGCAGGTCGGGCCACCCCTGCCTCGGCGCGCCCAGGCCGTCCCATTCCCGTAGCTTGGCCAATAGTCGCGGCCGGGATGCTTCCTGGTCCTTGGCGACGCACAGGAACGCGGCCAGGGCGAACATCGTGAGGAAGCCGTCGAGGATGGATGTGCGGCTCATGACGATCGCCATGCCGTCGGTCGCCAGGAAGAGGCCGGCCAGGAGCGTCAGTGCTGGCGTGCGGAAAAGGTTCTGGGTCAGTCGGCACAGAAGGAAGACGGTGATGATGCCGCAGATGGCGGCGGCGATGCGCCAGCCGACGGGGTCTGCCTGACCGAAAATCTTCATACCCAGCGCGATCAGCCACTTTCCCGTGGGCGGGTGCACCGGGTAACCGCCCACCGTGGACAGGCCGGAGACGTCGCCGGTGGCGAATGCTGCGTCGACGTCCTTGGCCCATGTTCCCTCGTACCCCAGCGTGAGGAGAGACCACGCGTCCTTCACGTAATAGGTCTCGTCGAAGATCAGCGTGCGGACATTATCGAGGCCGGGGAGCCTAATGGCGGCCGCGAGGATCGTCGCAATCGCGGTGGCGACCCATCCGGCCGCCGGAGTGGTCAGGCGATCCGACCATCGCGGATGGTGTGGGGGAAGGGGGCGGCCGGACGTGGGTGGGGTCGTCGAGCCGTCGTCAGGGGCCTCGGGATGTTGTTTCTCGACAGAGGCGTCGGCCGTCGTTCCCTGCTCGAAGGGCTGCGTAGCCTCGTCGATCGTGTCATCGTGTGTGTTCGCTGTATCCATCGCATCCGAGTCTAGCGGCCTCCTCGAGGCACAAGAACCGCGGTGCACATTCGCTCGCGCGTTCGGGGAGGTGTGCATCGGCCAGGTGTTGAGAATTGTTCTCGCAATGCTCTATAATGTTCGGGTACCCGAAAAATCTGTTGGAGCGATGATGATTCCCTCAACAACCCGCCGCGCGGCACTCGCCATCTTCGGCCTCGCCCTCACGCCCCTAGCGGCGTGCGCGCCCACCTCCTCGGCACACGGCCTCACAGTCGTCGCCACAACCACGCAGATCTGCGACTACGTCACCCAGATCGCGGCTCATTCTTCCGAGATTTCCCTTGACAAGACCGACGCAGCCGGAAAGAGCAGCCACGTGGGCGCCGCCCCTGAGGGTGCCGCCCTCACCATGAGCCTGACCTGCCTGCTCGCCCCCAACGCCTCCGCGCACGAGCACGAGATGACCCCTGCTCAAACCGCGGCCCTGGCCAACGCTGACGTCATGGCCGTCTCCGGCGTCGACCTCGAGCACTTCCTGGACGACGCGGTTGCCTCCTCCGGCTTCCACGGGCGCATGGTCGTCACCTCCGGCGTCCTGACCGCCTCCGACGTCGACAACCCCGGCGCGGCCGACCCGCAGACCCCCTACACGATCGACCGCGGAAACCAGCGCGTCGACGTTGCCCCGTGGCCGTTCCCGCCCGAAGAGGCCGGCGAGGAGCCCGAATTCCGCTTCGACCCGCACGTGTGGACCTCCCCGAAGGGCGCCCGCGTCCAGGTCGCCAACCTCGGCGCTGGCCTTGCAGCCGCAGCGCCGGACGCCGCCTCGTCGATCAATGCAGCCACGGCCTCGTACCTGGAGGACATCGACGCCCTCGATCAATGGACCGCCGAGGCGATCGAAACTGTGCCGGAGGGGCAGCGCGTGCTTTTTACTTCCCACGACGCCTTCGGCTACTTCTCGAGGGACTACGGGATCCGCTTCATCGGCGCCGCCCTGTCCGACTTCAATGAACAGCAGGACGCCACCGCCGACCACATCGCCAAGGCCGTCGCGGCCGTCAAGGAGTCCGGCGCGGTCGCGCTCTTTGCGGAAAACTCCAACAACTCCAAGTCCATTGAGGCGATCGCCCGCGCGGCCGGTGTGACCCCCATCGTGGGCGAGGACGCCATGTACGGCGATTCGCTGGGCCCCGACGGATCCGAGGGAGCCACCTACGTCGGCTCGATCATCCACAACGTTCGCGCCGTGACCCAGGCGTGGGGCGGCACCGTCCCGCAGCTGCCCGAGCACCTGAAGGACCAGTGATGACGACACTCGTCTCCTTCCGAGACGCGGCGCTGGGGTATGGAAATACCCCGGCGCTGACCGGCCTGACCCTCGACGTGTTCGGGGGCCAGGCCCTCGCCCTTGTCGGCCCCAACGGCGGCGGCAAGACCACCCTCATGCGAGGTATCGTCGGAGGATGCTCAATCCTGTCCGGAAGCGTCCGAGTCGACGCCGAGCGCATCGGCCTGGTACCTCAAAGCGCCGACCTGGACCTGACCTTCCCGGTCAACGCCTCCGAAGTGGTCACAATGGGACTCATTTCCGAGGCCGGATGGGGCAGGCGCATCAGCGCAGACATGCGAGCCCGGGTCGCCGACGCCCTCGAACGAGTCAACCTGACAGAAAAAGCCTCACACCGCTTCGGCACCCTCAGCGGCGGGCAGCGTCAGCGCGTCCTCGTCGCGCGCGCCCTCGTGGCGCGTCCCGAGCTGGTCATGATGGACGAGCCCTTCAACGGCCTCGACGCCCCCAGCCGAGACATCATCACCCACCTCATCGCCGAACTAACGGCCAGCGGCGTCGGCGTCATCGTTTCCACTCACGACCTATCCCTGGCGCGTGACGTATGTTCTCACGCCTGCGTCCTAGCCTCGCGGCAGATCGCACTCGGCCCCGTCGCCGACGCCCTATCCCCCTCCATCCTCGCGCGCGCCTACGGATCCGGAGCAGACGAAGCGGTGGCGGCCCTGTCATGATCGCCCCCTTCCTGGTGCGCCCCATCATCGTCCTCGGGCTCCTCGCCCTGGCGGTCGGCCCAGCCTCAACCCTCGTGAACCTCAGGCGAGCCGAATTTGGTGCCGAAACAATGGTCCACGGCGTGTTCCCCGGCATCGTCGTCGGCATGGCCCTCGGCGGGCGCGAAGCCATCATCCCCGGAGGGGCGCTGTGCGCGGCCTGCGTTGCCGCCGCCCTGACCCTGGCCTCGCGGCGTCAACACTCCTCCGAAGCGACGACCGCCGTCATCCTGACCGCCTTTTTCTCCCTGGGCATCGTCATCTCCCTGCGCATCGGCGACATGTCCGGGCAACTCGAATCCCTCATGTTTGGTCGCCTCCTCGACATCACGACCTCGCGCATGTGGGTCAGCGCCATTGTGCTTGTCGCCGCAGGACTCGTCCTGGCCGCAACGTGGCGGGCGCAAATCGCGGTCGCCTTCGACCGGGAGGCCGCGCGGGTGGCCGGAGTGTCCACGCTCGTCATCGACGCAATCTTCAATGCCGCCCTCGGCGCGATCGTCGTCGCGGCGTCAACCGCCGTCGGTGTGCTCCTCGTCGTCGGATACCTTATCGTTCCCGGTGCCTTCGGTCGCCTCCTGTCTGCGGGAACGCGTTCGATGGCAGTCCTTGCCTCCCTCAGCGCGCTCGTCGGCGGCTGGGGAGGATTCGCCGTCGCCCTCGTGCCCGGACCCAGGCCCCTGTCCCCGCAGGCGTGCGTCGCCCTGGGCGTGCTCGCCTGCTTCGGCCTCGCGTGCGCGCTGCGACCCGTCATTCAGCGCCGAGGTCCACTGTCCTCAACAGGGGACGCACCCCGCGAGCGCGAAGCTCTCGCATCGGTGGAAGGCCGACAATGATCCTTTCCCTTTTGCTCTACCCTGCGCTCCACGTGACACTCATCGGAGCGTTCAGCGGACTCGTCGGAGCCTTCGCCTACCTCGACCGGCGCATCTTCTTCGCCGAATCGGTCACCCACGGCACCTTCCCCGGGGCCGTGCTCGGCGTCGTCATCGCCGCCGCACTCGGCTTTGGCCACGCTGGAATGTCGGCAGCCCTGTACATCGGTGCCTTCCTCGGCACCATCCCCCTGGTCATCCTCATGCGACGACTGGCCACCATTGCCGGCATCTCCAGCCAGGGAGCCGCGGGCATCGTCTTGACGGCGGGATTCGCGGCCGGCTACTTCCTGGCGACCTGGTTTAAGCCCCTGCCCCTGGCCGTCAGCTCCTTCCTCACCGGATCCGTGATGACCGTTTCACCCGCGGACGTCGCCTGGGCGGGCATCACCCTGGCACTCGTCATCGCCGTCGTCACCGTCGGGCACCGGCACCTCATTGCCCACTGCTTCGACCCCTCGGACCCGGCAGCCGCCCGGCGAATCACCGTCCACGAACTCATCATCCTGGCCGCCATCCTCACCGCCGTGACCGTGGCTATCCCCGCCGTGGGAACCATCCTGTCAATCGCGCTCGTCGCAGCCCCAGCAGCAACCCTGGCACCCATCGCCCCCTCCGCCCGATCCTTCCTCATTGGCTCCCCACTCCTGGGTGCCTTCCTCGGACTCGCAGGACTAGCCATCGCCGTACCGGCGCGCCTGAGCGCAGGCGGAACCATCGCGCTCCTGTGCGGCGCCTGCGTCCTCGCTTCCCACGTGCCCGGGTGGGTGGCCGGATCGAAAGGGTCGCGCCGTGCGCGCGCGGACAAGCAGTGAGACGATACGGGCATGGAAGCCGCAACCGACCTGACCCGACCCGCTGGGAGTGCCCAGGCCTCGTCCCCGAATCCGCAGCGCGGAAGGGAACCCTACCGTCAGCCGGGAGGGTCGATCCTGCTGGCCGCCACCCCCATCGGTGACGTGCGCGACGCTTCCCCGCGCGTCGTCGAAGCCTTGCAGGGGGCAGACATCGTCGCCGCCGAGGACACGCGCCGCGCCCTGGCCCTGGCCTCGCGCCTGGGCATCACGCTGGGCGGACGCCTCGTCGCCCTGCACGACCACAACGAGGCTGACAAGGCCTCGGGTATCGTCGAGGCCGCCAGGGGCGGGGCGCGCGTCGTCTTCGTCTCCGACGCGGGCATGCCCACCGTCTCCGACCCGGGATTCCGACTGGCTCGCGCCGCCATCGAAGCCGGCGTTCCCCTGTCCGTCCTGCCCGGTCCCTCTGCGCCGCTCGTCGCCCTCGCGTTGTCCGGCCTGCCCTCCGACCGTTTCGCCTTCGAAGGCTTCCTGCCGCGCAAGGATGGCGAGGCCACACGCTACCTGAAGGACCTTGCCACCGACCCGCACACGCTCATCTTCTTCGAATCCCCGCGCCGCGCGGCAGCCACTCTCGCGCGCATGGCCGAGGTCTTCGGCACAGACCGGCGCGCCGCTCTGTGCCGTGAACTCACCAAAGACTACGAGGAGGTGCGCCGCGGCCCCCTCGGGGAGCTCGCGGAGGGCGCCGACGACGTCCTCGGCGAGGTGACGATCGTCGTCGCCGGATACGAACGCAGCGCGCGCGCCGAAGACCACGTCGGCGCGGTCCTCGCGCTCGCGGCGGAAGGAATGCGCCTCAAAGACGCCGCCGCCGAGGTGGCAGCGGCGACGGGTGCGCGCAAGAACGACCTCTACAAGGCCGCCCTCGCCGCGAAGTGACGAGGCCTGGGCAGCGACGAGGCCCGGGCGCCGTCAGGGGATCCGCTCAGACGAGCAAGACGCCCTCCGTCGTCATCCACTCGCGAGCCACCGCGCCCAGTTCCTCGGTCACGGGGGCGGTCAGCTTGCGCAGGACACGCGTCGGGAATCCGGCGTGGACAGCATCCACAGCCGTGGACGCGACGCAGTGCGACTCGGCCAGGCCCACGACGTCCACATCCGTGATGCCGGCGTCGCGCAGTGCCTCCTCCAGCGTCTTGCCATCCTCGGTCGTTCCCTCGAAGCCCGAGTAGGCGGCCTTGTACTGGCCCTTCTTGACCGTGACATCCGCGTTCACGTTCGCGAGTGCCGGGTGGAGCTCGGCCTCGTCCGTGCCGGCCACGCCGTGCGGGGGCCACGTGTCCACGAAATCCGGGGTCTGCGAGAAGTGCTCGCCCGGATCGATGTGCCAATCCTGCGTGGTCACAATCAGCTGATACTCGTTGCGGTGCGCGTCCACGTAGGCGGCCACGGCCTCGGCGATCGCGTTACCGCCCGTCACCGGGAGGGCACCGCCTTCGCAGAACGTGGGCTGAACGTCGACAATGATGAGAGCGCGGGGCATGGGACCTCCCAGAAAAATCAGTAATTTCCTCAAGAATATCACCCCGGTCACACTCGCCCAAGGGCTATTTCAATTCCTCGCCATGCGGCCGGTTCCCCGTTTGTGACAGCTACGCAGTATTGTTAGGGGCTATGAGTCGTATTCTGTCCGCCGTCGCATGGCCCTACGCCAACGGCCCCCGTCATATTGGCCACGTTGCGGGATTCGGTGTCCCCTCCGACGTTTTCTCCCGGTATATGCGAATGGCCGGCCACGACGTCCTCATGGTCTCCGGCACCGATGAACACGGAACCCCCATCCTGGTGGCCGCCGACGGCGCAGGCATGAGCGCTCGCGAACTCGCCGACCGCAACAATCGCCTCATCGTCGAGGACCTCGTGGCGCTCGGCCTGTCCTACGACCTCTTTACCCGCACGACCGCCGGCAACCACTACCGCGTCGTCCAGGACATGTTCGCCACCGTGCGCGACAACGGCTACATGATTGAGCAGGTCACGCGCGCCGCCATCTCCCCGTCCACCGGCCGCACCCTGCCCGACCGCTACATCGAGGGCACCTGTCCGATCTGTGGCGCCGAGGGCGCGCGTGGCGATCAGTGCGACAACTGCGGCAACCAGATGGACCCGACCGAGCTCATCAACCCGCACTCGCGCATCAATGGTGAGACCCCCAATTTCGTGGAGTCCGTCCACTACTTCCTCGACCTGCCCGCCCTCGCCGAGGCCCTGTCCGCCTGGCTCGACGAGCGCGAGAAGTCCGGCACCTGGCGTCCCAATGTCATCAAGTTCTCCCAGAACTTCTTGGAGGACATCCGCCCCCGCGCGATGACGCGCGACATCGACTGGGGTATCCCGGTTCCCGGCTGGGAGGACCAGCCCACCAAGCGCCTCTACGTGTGGTTCGACGCCGTCATCGGCTACCTGAGTGCCTCCATCGAGTGGGCGCGCCGCACCGGCGACCCCGAGGCCTGGCGCAAGTGGTGGAACGACCCCGAGGCCCTGTCCTACTATTTCATGGGCAAGGACAACATCGTTTTCCACTCCCAGATCTGGCCCGCCGAGCTGCTCGGCTACAACGGCCAGGGTTCGAAGGGTGGCGCTCCCGGCGACCTGGGTGTCCTCAACCTGCCCACCGAGGTCGTGTCCTCTGAGTTCCTTACCATGGAGGGCAAGAAGTTCTCCTCCTCGCACGGCATCGTCATCTACGTGCGTGACTTCCTCTCGCGCTACCAGGCCGATGCGCTGCGCTACTTCATCAGCGCGGCCGGCCCCGAGACCTCGGACTCCGACTTCACGTGGGCCGAGTTCGTGCGCCGCACCAACGGTGAGCTCGTCGCCGGCTGGGGTAACCTGGTCAACCGCACCGCCTCCATGATCGCCAAGAAGTTCGGCGAGATCCCCACCCCGGGTGAGCTCGAGGACATCGACCGCGCGCTCCTGGACGCCGTCGAGGCCGGTTTTGCCACCGTCGGCAACCTCATCCGTCACCACCGCCAGAAGGCGGCGCTGTCCGAGGCCATGCGCCTGGTGGGCGAGGCCAACAAGTACGTGACCGACACCGAGCCCTTCAAGCTCAAGGCCCCCGAGCAGCGTGAGCGCCTCGCGACGGTCCTGTGGACCCTCGCCCAGGCGGTGACGGACCTCAACCTCATGCTCTCCCCGTTCCTGCCCCACGCGGCCAACGACATCGACCGCGTCATGGGGGGTGCCGGCGAGATTGCGCCGATGCCTCGCATCGAAGAGGTCGCAGAGCTCGACCCGCAGGTCCTGCCCGCCGACTTCGAGGGGCGCGACGGCTACCCGATCATCACGGGCGACTACACGAACGTGCCCACCTGGGAGCGCCACCCGATCACGCCCGGCACCCCGATCGCCAAGCCCACGCCGGTGTTCGTCAAGCTCGACGAATCCATCGTCGAGGAGGAGCTTGCCCGCTACGCGGACGCTCACCCCGACGACGTGACGGGCGCCTGATCTGGGTTTTTCGTTGATCTGTCGCGTTTTGTGACAGGTGTGACGCACCTGTGACAGCGCGCGGGCGGGATGGATGCGTCCCGCCCGCGCGCTCGTCTATCTGCGGGTGTTACCGTGAGGTCATGGCCGAAGATTTTCTCGCGTCCGCCCTCGCTGCCGAGGCCTCGTCGCGCGCCCCGCAAGATCCCGACTACCCGCTCTTTCACGTCGCGCCCCCGGTGGGCCGCCTGAACGACCCGAACGGCCTCATCGAGATCGGCGGGACGTATCACGCGTTCTTCCAGTACACGCCCGAGCACCCTCGCAAGCTCGTCTACTGGGGCCACGCCACGTCGCGTGACCTGACTTACTGGGGCTACCGCGCCCCCGCGATCCTACCCGACACCCACCAGGACGCGAACGGCGCCTACTCGGGCACCGCGATCGAGGTCGGCGACCACGTCGAGCTGTGGTACACCGGCAACTACAAGGATCCCGAGACGGGGGAGCGCGAGGCCACCCAGTGCGTCGTCACGACGACGGATATGGTCCACTTCGATAAGCGCGTGCCCCCGATCATCGGCCACCAGCCGGAGGGATACACGGCGCACTTCCGCGACCCGCAGGTGTGGCGCGACGCGGACGGCTCGTATCGGATGCTGCTCGGCGTCCAGCGTGAGAACCTCACGGGTGCGGCCCTGCTCTACCGCTCCGCGGACCTGCGCGCGTGGGAGTGCGAGGGCGAGATGACCTTCCCGGACGCCGGAGGGGCCTTCGACGCGTTCGGCTACATGTGGGAGTGCCCGAACCTCGTGCGCCTGACCGACGAGGAATCGGGCGAAGCGCGCGACGTCCTCATCTTCTGCCCGCAGGGCATCTCGCCTCGTCGGGAGGGTTTCGAGAACGTCTTCCCGTGCGTCGCCATCGTCGGCGAGCTCGTGGGGACCGAGCTGCGCGGTGCCGACGGGTCCTTCGAGGAGCTCGACCGCGGCACCGAGTTCTACGCGCCCCAGGTCATGGCTCGCTCCGCCTCCTCCTCGCCTGACGCGCCGACCCTCCTCTTCGGTTGGGCGGGTAACGCCGGGGAGGACGACCAGCCCTCCATCGCCACCGGCGGCTGGGTGCACTGCTTCACCGCCCCGCGCGCCCTGACCCTGCGCGGCGGCCGCGTCATCGCCCGCCCGTACCTGCCGGGCCTGCCCCTGGCGCCCGCCACACTCGAGGGTGCTCCCGGGGACGAGGCCGGGGCTCGGGTCGCGGAGCTCGCTGGCTCGCGCTCGTGGCGCCTCGCCTTCGACGCCTCCTACGACGGGGGCCTGTCCGTGCAGATCGGTTCCGGCTCCGGCCTGTCGATCACTCTGGAAGACGGACGCCTGAGCGTCGACCTGACGGGCACGCGCTACCCCCACGGCGGCCGCCGCGTCGTCACGCTCGAGGCGGGGGAGGCCGGCCGCGTGGAAATCCTCCACGACCGTTCCATCACCGAGATCTACCTGGGCGATGGCTCGCGCGTCTTCACGACCCGCAGCTTCCTGAACGGCGACGGCTCCGGCGTGACCCTCACGGGCACCGCTTCCGTGACGAACGTGAGCGCCGCGCGCGCCGACTGAACACCCCATGAACGAGGCCGTGGCTGCCACAGTGGCCACGGCCTCGTCGTATGTGTGCGGTCTCTCATGCTCTGACCTGAGACGATGCCCGTCGCAGCTTGCGTTGAAGACTCTGTCACCCGTAGTATGTCAATCGATTGCTACACACCGCCCAGCGCGGCGTAACAATGGCGTTGCGCGTGGGGTTTTCAGAAAGGAATGTGATCAGCGATGGATCACGCCAAGGTGGCAGGAGAGGTCGTCGAAGCAGTCGGCGGCGCATCCAACATCAGCGCAGCAGCACACTGCGCAACCCGTCTCCGCCTGGTGATCGCGGACGAGTCCAAGATCAATCAGCAGGCCCTCGATGACAACGAAGATCTGAAGGGCACATTCGCCGCCGGCGGCATGTTCCAGATCATCGTCGGTCCCGGCGATGTTGACCAGGTCTACGCCAACATGGTTGCGAACCATGGCGTACGTGAGGTCTCCAAGGACGAGGCCAAGGAAGAAGCCGAGGCTGGCGGCAATGTCTTCTCCCGCTTCATCAAGATGATCGCGGACATCTTTGTCCCGATCCTGCCGGCGCTGGTCGCCGGCGGTCTGATGATGGCCATCAACAACGTCATGACCGCTGAGGGCCTCTTCGGCGAGCAGTCGCTGACCCAGATGTACCCGGGCATCGCGGACTACGCGGCCCTCATCAACATGGTTTCCTCCGCGGCCTTCGCCTCGCTGCCGGTCCTCGTCGGCTTCTCCGCGGCGAAGCGTTTCGGCGGCAACGTCTACCTGGGTGCCGCGATCGGCGCGGCCATGGTGTCCTCCGACCTGCTCAACGCCTGGAATACGGGTGCGGCACTCGCCGGTGAGGCACAGGTAAGCTACTGGCACATCTTCGGCATGGACGTCGCCAAGATCGGCTACCAGGCGCAGGTCATCCCGACCCTGGCCGTCACCTACGTCATGTGCCTCATCGAGAAGAGCCTGCACAAGGTCCTCAAGGGCACCGCAGACTTCCTGCTCACCCCGCTCATCACGATGCTGGTCACCGGCTTCCTGGCCTTCACGATCATCGGCCCCGTCACCCGCGTGGCCGCCGAGTACCTCACCTGGGGCATTAACTGGACCTACACGACCCTCGGCGTTGTCGGTGGTCTTCTCTTCGGCCTCGTCTACAGCCCGATCGTTGTGACTGGCCTGCACCAGTCCTTCCCCGCCATCGAAATCCCGCTGCTGCCCGTCAACGGCGGCGTCGGTGACTTCATCTTCCCCGTCGCCTCCATGGCGAACGTCGCGCAGGGCGCGGCTGCCCTGGCCGTCTTCTTCAAGACCCGCGACGCCAAGCTCAAGGGCCTGGCCGGCGCCGGTGGCGCGTCCGCCGTCTTCGGCATCACCGAGCCCGCCATCTTCGGTGTCAACCTGCGCCTGCGCTGGCCCTTCTTCTGCGCCATGGCCGCTGCCGCCATCGGCTCCGCGGGCGTCGCCCTGCTGAACGTGCGCGGTCAGGCCCTCGGCGCCGCAGGCTTCGTCGGCTTCGTGTCGATCATGCCGAAGTCGATCCCCGCGTACCTGGCCCTCGAGGTCCTCGTCTTCGTTCTGTCCTTCGGCTTCACCTTCGCCTACGCCATGACGCGCGGAAAGGCCGACATGGAGGGCCGCGCGCCCGCCGCCAAGACTGCCGCTCCCGTGGCCGCTGCGGCTGCTGCTCCTGCCGCCGCTGGTGCGCCTGCCGCTTCCTCCGCCCCGGCTGCCGCTGCTCCCGCGCCCGCCCCGTCTTTCAGCCACGAGGCAGTGGCTGACCTCTCCGTCACCTCGCCTCTCGCGGGTACGGCGATTCCGCTCGAGCAGGTCAAGGACGAGTCCTTCGCCAAGGGCATGCTCGGCCCCGGCATCGGCATCGAGCCCGCCGACGGCCTCGTCGTGGCGCCCTTCGATGGCACCGTGACCGTCGCGTTCCCGACCGGCCACGCCTACGGCCTCAAGTCCGCCTCCGGCGTCCAGGTCCTCATTCACGTTGGTATGGACACCGTCAAGCTGGACGGCAAGGGCTTCACGCCCCACGTCGCCAAGGGCGACGTCGTGCGCCGCGGCGACGTGCTCGCCGAGGTCGACCTCGACGTGATCCGCGAGGCTGGCTACGAGACC
Organism: uncultured Actinomyces sp.; assembly: GCA_938041695.1. Classification (GTDB taxonomy): domain Bacteria; phylum Actinomycetota; class Actinomycetes; order Actinomycetales; family Actinomycetaceae; genus Pauljensenia. The sequence goes on along the minus strand of CALISI010000002.1, from coordinate 9,262 downwards.
ATCACGCCCGTCGTCGTGACGAACAAGAAGAAGCTCGGCGCGGTGACTCCGGTCGCCAGCGGTGAGATCCAGCGCGGCGACGCGCTGCTCGACGTGGCCCCCAAGGAAGCCTGAGCCTTCCGGGAGTCACTCCTGACATAACGGGTGGGCGGCACCAGCGCACTGCTGGTGCCGCCCACCCGTCTGTCGTGCCGGTGGTGTCGGATGCGCGTTTCGTTGTGGTGGCACTCGTCGCGGGGAGTTCGTGTTCTCGCGCTGCTGGTGTCGACCGTACAGTCTGTGGCTACTGCGAGGCCTGTCGATGGTGAACAAAGGTGTTGGCGGTTTCAAAGTCGCCCCGTCATCGCGTCCGGTCAAGTCCTCTGCGCGAATAAGTTCGCCCTGCTCGGCCTGATGTGGGTGTGAGCGCGAAAAAATTCGCCCTGCAGGCGCGAAAGAGGCGAAAAACGCCGTTTTTAGGTGTGCTGGGCGAACTTTTTCGCGGTTCTGTTGTGGTGTGGGGTGTACTGGGCGAACTTTTTCGCGGAAGCGCTGTAGAACGGGGGCGCTGGGGGAGTTTTGTACCGAGTGTGTCGATGTGCGCTCGTGGGTAGCTATCTGCTCGCAGCAAATGGCTGAACCTGTGGACGGGGGCCTGCTCGCAAATGGCGGCCGAACACGCGGATAGAACACGCAGATAAGGGCCGAACACGCGGATAGGTTATGACGATGCGGATAGCTTAATAACCTATCCGCATACCAATAACCTATCCATACGCGGATAACCTATCCGCGTGCGGATCTGTCGGGCCCTTTCGGGACAGGAAAACCATCCGGGCCAGCGGTGAGCGCTGAAAGCCCAGCTGTCAGGTGCTCTCACACCGCCAGCGAGCGCCCCGGAATCAGCGTTCCCGGGAACTCGACCGTCTGAGCGTGGGGTGCCCCGGCCTCGTCGGATGAGGGACGCGGCGCCTTGCCCTCGATTTGATCGAGGAGGATCGTCACCGCCTCCTGCGCGATCGCCGCGATGGGTTGGCGGATTGTTGCAAGGTGGGGCAGAGCGCGGCGCATCGTCTCCGTGCCATCGAAGCCGATGACCGACAGATCCGTGGGGACAGACAGCTCGCGCGTGCGCGCCCACTCGAGGACCTCGGCCGCTGCCAGGTCGTCGGTCGCGAAAACGCCGTCGATGGGAGCGGCGGCGCGGGCCTCATCCAGGGCGTCGCGCACCATCGCGAAACGTTGCGGCGTCGGCGTATCGAAGGGCACGGTGACCGCGCGCGGGGTCAGTCCTGCGCGCGTCACCTCGGTGCGGTAGCCGGCCTCGCGCAGGTTACGCGGACCCGAACGCGAGGTGAGCAGCAGCGGATAGCGGCACCCGCCCTCGATGAGAGCGCGCGTCGCCATGGCGCCCGCCTCCTCGTTCGCGCAGCGCACGTTCGGAATGGACGGGCTTAGCTCGCGGTCGATCGTCACCAGCGGCATGCGGATCGTGTCGTATTCGCCCAGGCCCTCGTTGTGGGCGCCTGAGATGATTCCGTCGACGCGGTTGCCCACGAGCAGCGACAGGTATTCGCGCTCGCGGTCCGCCCGGCCCATGGAATTGCAGATAAGGATGCGATATCCGGCGTCGGCGAGGGCGTTTTCGACCTCGACGGCCAGCTCTCCGAAGAATGGGAGGGACACGGCAGGAACGATGAGGCCTACCGTCTGCGTGCGCTTGCCGTGCAGGGCACGCGCCAGGGAATTAGGGCGATAGCCCAGCGTCTTGATCGCGTCGGCGACGTTCTTTTTTGTCTTCTCCGACAGGTATCCGCGGTTGTTGAGGACGCGCGAGACGGTCGTCAGGCTCACTCCGGCCAGCTCGGCGACGTCGGCCAGCGTGGGTTCGCGCGAACTCATGCGGGGTTTCCTTTCCTTCCCTCGGTATTTCTCCATTGTAGTTGGTCACCTGGGAGGAAGCCGTGCGTCACGTCGGCGCGGCCGGGGCCGAGCATCACGCGAGGGTGTTGTCACGCGGGAGCGCGCGAGGCGTTCATTCCATGGTTTATCGGCATTTATGAGGGTGATGTATCCCATGTCACGGTCGGTGATATCGGGTTTTGCGCGGGTATGCCAGCCCGATACCATGGGCACTACGGGCACCTGTGTCTCACGATGGACATACCCGCACTTGAAAGGAACAACCATGATTTCCCGCACCGTTGCAATTGGTTCCTCCGTTGGCCTCCACGCGCGTCCTGCAAACATTCTCGCCGAGGCCGTTGACGACTCCGGCGTCGACGTGACCATCTCTCTGGGTGGAGAGGAAGCTGACGCTGCGTCGCTCCTCGAAATCATGACCCTGGGCGCCAAGCACGGCGACGTCGTCACGCTGTCCACCGAGGACGATTCCGCGGGTGCGGTCCTCGACTCGCTCGTTGAGCTGCTCTCGCGCGACCTCGACCAGGAGTGAACTGATGGCGACGCACGACGTCCTGCACGGCATCGGCGTCTCCGCCGGTACCGCAGCAGCCCCCGCGGCGATCGTCCAACCCGCCCCCGGTGTTGACACGACGGAGCCGGGCAGCGTTGACGCTGCCGCCGACGGCGCGCGTGTCCGCGAGGCACTCGCTGCGGTTTCCGCTCGCCTGACAGAGCGCGCCGCGAATGCGCCGGAGGAGACGAAGGCGATCCTGAAGGCCACCGCCCAGCTCGCGGGTGACCGCGGCCTGGCCAAGGCTGTTGACAAGAAGCTGAAGAAGGGGCTGGGTATCACCCAGGCTGTCCATGATGCGGTTGAGGACTACGCGCAGATGCTGCGCGGTCTGGGCGGCTACATGGCCGAGCGTGCGACCGACCTCTACGACGTGCGCGATCGCGCGATCAGTGAGCTTCGCGGCCTGCCTGAGCCCGGCGTTCCGGCCTTCGATGGCCCCGTCGTTCTCGTGGCCCACGATCTGGCTCCCGCCGAGACTGCGACGCTGGATCCGGAGACCGTCCTCGGCATCATCACCGAGGTCGGCGGCCCCACGTCGCACACGGCGATCCTGGCTGCCCAGCTGGGTATTCCCGCGATCGTGAAGGCCGCGGGCATCATGGAGATTACCGAAGGCACCATGCTCGCCCTTGATGGCGGCGTCGGCGAGGTGATCGTCGCCCCCACCGACGACGAGGTGGACCTGCTCAAGGAACGCTCACGCCGCCGCTCCTTGGCTCTGGCGGGTTCGACCGGTGAAGGCGCGACTTACGACGGCTACCGCGTGAAGCTCCTGGCCAATATCGGCACGGTTGACGATGCGATGAAGGCCTCGAAGTTTGACCTCGAGGGTTCTGGCCTATTCCGCACGGAGTTCCTGTTCCTGGAGCGTTCGGAGGCCCCGACGCTGGAGGAACAGACCGACACCTACACGAAGGTCCTGCAGTCTTTCGGATCGCGTCGCGTGGTCGTGCGTACCCTCGACGCGGGTGCCGATAAGCCGCTGAGCTTCGCGGATCTGGGCGCCGAGGAGAACCCGGCCCTGGGTGTGCGCGGCCTGCGCCTGTGCCAGGTGCGCGAGGACCTCATTGATACGCAGCTGCAGGCGCTGGCCGCCGCTCACAAGGCGACGGGCGCGGAGCTGTGGGTCATGGCCCCCATGGTCTCGACCGCTGACGAGGCCAAGTGGTTCGCCGACAAGGCGCGCGGCTACGGCCTGCCCAAGGTCGGCATCATGATCGAGGTGCCCGCGGCCGCCCTGCGTGCCGAGCAGCTCCTGTCGATCGTGGACTTCGCGTCCATCGGCACGAACGACCTGACGCAGTACACGATGGCTGCCGACCGCCTGGACGGCAACCTGGCGGCACTCCTGGATCCGTGGCAGCCTGCGGTCCTCGAGATGATCCGCACCGCCTGCAACGGCGGTCGTGCGACGGGCAAGCCGATCGGCGTGTGTGGCGAGGCCGGCGGTGACCCGCTGCTGGCCCTGGTCCTCACGGGCCTGGGTGTTGCCTCCCTGTCGATGGCACCCTCGAAGGTTAATGCCGTGCGCGCTGCCCTGCGTATGCACGACCTGGCGACCTGCCAGCAGATGGCTGCCTACGCGGTGGATGCGCCTAACGCGAAGGAAGGCCGTGAGAACGTCTTGAAGCTGGTGGCTCCGGCGATGCTGGATCTGCTGTGATTCGACGCTTCTGACACATAGCGGGGTGGGCCCGGGAACCGCTTGGTTCCCGGGCCCACCCCGTTTGTGCGTGCGTTGCCAGACGCCGCTTCAGTCCCTGCGGATCGCGTCCGCCGGATTCGATGACACCGACGGGGTGTCCGCCTTCCGGTTCTTCTTGGAACGTCCAGAAAAGAGTGCGGTGAGAATCAAGATCACGCCCAGCGCTGCGATCGAGCTGATCCCGAGGATCGGCAGATTAAAGTTCGTCACGTAGGCCTCGGCGATGAGGAAAACCCCCACCATGCATACGAGGAGCGCCCACACGAAGGAACCGACGCGCACGCCCCTACTGGGTGCCTCGGGCAGCGAGCGTACATCGACGGGGCCTGCCGGCGCGCTCCACGTGGTGTGAGCGCTCGCAGCCGGGCCCGCCGCTGCGCCGGGAGCACCCAGGGGCTCCTGACGGCGATGAGGAGCCCCGGCCTCGTGCCCCTGGGGGATGGACTCACCCGTGGAGGCCGGGTCGAAGGCGGTGCGCCCGCCCGCCCCTACGGAGCCGGCAGGAGAGCCCGCCTGCGCATGTGGCCCCTGCGCGCCCGATGCGCTCGCCTGGCTCGCAGTCCCAGCGTCTGAGCGAAAGGGATCGGTGGGCATCTGGGCAGTCGGTGCTTCGCGGAAGACCGCCAGGGGGTCCGAGGACAGGTCCGGGGAGGAGGTCGGCAGCTGTGTCGTCGTGTCCGCGCCGACGCCGACAGTCGGCCCTGGGATCGTCGGCAGCGGTGTCGTTGCGTCGAATTCGGGCAGCTCGGTGGTGAGGTCGTCGCTCGAGGTGGTCATGGTCGTGGTCCTTCCTCAGTTACCCGACTGGGAGCCGGTAGGGGTGGGAGATGGAGAGGTACTCGGAGTCGTCGAGGGCGTTGCCGACGGGGTAGCCGAGGGCGTCGTGGTCGGCTTGGAGCCCCATGTTCCCGAGGAATCGGGTGTCTGCAGGACCGTCAGCGTGTCGAGCCCCGCGCTATCGGTGATGAGGACGGTGATGCCGCCCAGGGAGGGCTTCCCCCAGGAGGGGGAAGTAGCGGTCGCCCCCGCGCAGTTGTTCAGCGGGGAAGCCCAGCCGTTGCCGTCCATGTTGGTGGAGAGAGTCTCGATATCGGACTGGCACACGATCTGCACGGGCTGGCCCTCGGCCACCTGAATGGTCAGCCTGCTCCAGGCCTCCCAGTCGACGACGATTGTCTTCGTGGTGCCGACGGGAGCTCCAGTCAGGTCGAGTACCGTGGTGCCGGCCGGGTTTCCCCCGCTGACTCTGTCGACCGTCCAGTCGCGCGTCGTCTCCGTGTTGATGCCGCCGGGGTGAACGTTGATGTGGAAATCGGTCGGGCGGGCGGCCTGGGTGCCGATGGCCGCAGTGGGAAACGCCATGATGATGCCGATGACCGACAGGGCGGTGAGCCATCCCGCGCTGCGGTCGCGCAGGGCAGCAATCGCCAGGGAGAGCCCGACGACAAGCAGGCACACGCCGCCACCAATGGTGATGATGCGGGCGATCGTCTGATCGACCGTTTCGCCGGTGATGAGGGGGATCGCGAGACCCTTATCCGCCCAGTACAGCCCAGCGAAAACGGCAGCCGTGATGAGCACCAGCAGGCCCGTGATCGCCAGGTTCGCGCGGCCGGAAACTGTGCGGGGACGATGCGTCGGCGCGGGCGGAGCGTTCCATCGACGAGGTGTGGGCGCGCTCGCGGGAGGCGTCCAGCCGGGGTGGGGCACGGAGGCGGTAGCGGCGGCCGGACGCGGTCCGGCCTGCGGGCTGGCGGCGCCGGCGGGGGAGGACTCGAAATCGCACGGAACGCCGTACGCGGGGAAACCTGCGGGACCCTGCTCGGGCTTCATACCCGGATCCGGTTCCCCCGTGCCGTCAGCGGCCGGGGAAGCTGGCACAAAAGGGACGGAGGCGCCCGCCGCGTTCGGGGTGGGAGCAGCCGACGGGGCGTTGTTTCGTGGAGCCTCGTAGTGGGCGGCCCCGTAGGAGGGGCGCTGTTGGCCCGCGTTCCGGTTGCGAGAGAGCGACAGGCCCACGAGAGCGGCCGCGATGGCCGAGAAGGACAGTGCCACGATGATGATCTTGAACCAGCCGATCCCCATGATGCCGAAGACACCGACATCGGAGAACATCGAGGATAGGGCGGCGAGAATCATCAGAGCGCCGCCGATGACGGCGATGTCGAAGCGTCCCTCGATAGCCTCCTCGACGTGAATACGGCCGTCCTCAGCTTCGGGCAGGAGCAGCCAGGCCAGCCCGTAGGCGGGGACAACGAGCGGCATGAAGAACGCAGTGACCACCACGAGGACGCGCACGAGCGACAGGTCCCACCCCTGGTGGGCGGAGATTCCCGAGCAGACGCCTCCGAGAACGCGGGGCTTCGCGCGGTACCACCCGGAGCCTCGGATGGAGTCGAAGAAACCACTGCGGGGCGGGCGCTGCTGGTACTGAGCACTCGGATCCGTTGTACCGTTCGACCAACTCATCATGCACTTCCTCTCGATGGGATCCACGCGGCGTGGATCGATACCACTACTCAACCAAAGAACGGGGGGAGCGCGACAGTAGGGGACCCCCTGAATGACCCCTGATTGTGCTGGGGGTATCCCGGGGGGACACCCCGTGGCATGCCACAATGGGAGCGTGAGCAGACCCGTGAATTCCCCCCGTCCGGGGTGGACTCCGCCGATTCCGGCGCCTCCCAGCAGGCCCCCGCTCGTGCGCGCGACCGCCTCGAGCCCGGACATGTCGGCCCCCTGGCTGGGCGGCGTGTGCTCGGGTCTGGCCGTACACCTGCGGTTGCCGGTCGCGCTCGTGCGTGTCTTGTTCGTCTGCCTGGCGGGGTTCGGCGTCGGCATCGGCGTCTACCTGTGGCTGTGGGTGACGGTCCCCGAGGATTCCCCCGAGGCTAGCGGGACGGATTCGCTCAGCCCCGGCCTCGTCCGACTGCGTGAGGAACGCGCCGCCCAGGTGTCGCGCAATCGCTTGATCGTCGTCGGCGTGGCCCTGATCGTGGCCGCGATCGTCGGCACGATCCTGAACGCGACGAACACGCTGGACTGGCGCGACATGGGGGCCATCGTCTCGATTATGTCGGGCATTGCGCTCGTGTGGAGCCAGAGCCGCAACGTGAGTTCCTGGCGGTCGTTGCGCTTCATCGGGGCTGTCTTCGGTGGGATCGTGCTGCTCAGCCTCGGTGTCGTCATGGTCGCCTCGCGCGATAATCCGCCCGTCATCCTGCTGCGTGGCGGTCTCATCGGGGCTGCTCTGGTGGCGGGTGTCCTCTTCGCTTTCATGCCCCTGTGGCTGCGCACCACGAAAGACTTGTCGCAGGCCCAGGCCCAGCGCGTGCGAGAAGCCGAGCGCGCCGACATCGCCGCTCACCTGCACGACTCCGTGCTCCAGGCCCTCACTCTGATCCGCGCCTCCGCCGAGGACCCGGCCCGCGTGCGCGCCATCGCGCTCACCGAGGAACGCGAACTGCGCGCGTGGCTCTACACGGGACACGCCCAAGCCGCCGATTCCCTCGAAGCGGCCGTCACGGAGGCCGTCGTCGGCGTCGAAAGTCGCTACGGCGTGCCGATCAGCGTCGTCGTCGTGGGAGATATGTGCCCGGGTCCCGGTGAACTCGCGCTCGTCGCAGCCCTGGCCGAGGCCTGCCAAAACGCTGTGCGCCACGGCGCCCCGCCTGTCTCCGTCTACGTCGAAGTGCGCCCCCGAGCCATCGAGGCCTTCATCAAGGACAACGGTGAGGGATTCGACCCCGCCACCATCGCGGCCGACCGCCACGGCGTGCGCGACTCTATCGTCGGGCGCATGCGCCGAGCCGGGGGAAGCGCCACGGTTAGGCGTCTCGCCCGCGGCACCGAAATTGCTCTGAGCGTGCCGCGCTCCGATATCCTGGAACAAACAGCCCCGACCGGGAGGACACAGTGACCATCCGCATCCTCGTCATCGACGATCACCCCATGGTGCGTGCAGGCGTGCGCGCCGAGCTCGAGAATTCCGGGGCCGACCTCGAGGTCGTTGGGGACGCCTCCGACGTCGAGGGTGCCATCGCGGCCTGCCGTGCGCTCACCCCGGACGTGGCCCTCCTCGACGTGCACCTGCCCGGCGGAAACGGCGGAGGCGGGGCGGAAGTGGCCAGCTCCTGCCGCGACATTGAGGGCCTGCACTTCCTGGCGTTGTCCGTCTCCGACGCCGCCGAGGACGTCGTCCAGGTCATCCGAGCGGGCGCCCGAGGGTACGTCACCAAGTCGATCTCCACCCCGGACCTCGTCGAAGCCATCGGACGCGTCGCCGCGGGGGACGCCGCCTTCAGCCCGCGTCTGGCCGGCTTCGTCCTGGATGCCTTCGGCACCGGCGAGGTCTCCACAACCGACAGCGAACTGGACCTGCTCTCGGCGCGCGAGCAGGAGGTCATGCGCCTCATCGCGCGCGGCTACACCTACAAGGAAGTCGCCCACGACCTCTTCATCTCCATCAAGACCGTCGAAACCCACGTGAGCGCGGTCCTGCGCAAGCTCCAGCTCTCCAACCGCAACGAGCTCACGCGCTGGGCGATGCAGCGCCACATCGTGTGAGGTCGGACCCCTTTCGCGTGCCCCATCCGCAGTGTGGCGCACCCCCGCCCTTACAATGGAACCCCGAGGGCGCGCCAGCGCCTGCCCGCCCCGCACGGACGGCCTCTCCTATTTCCGCGACCTCGGAGGATGCATGCACCGCATCGGTTTTGACAGTGATCAGTACGTCGAGATGCAGTCTCGACACATCGCCCAGCGACGCAGCGAATTCAGCGGCAAGCTCTACCTGGAGTTTGGCGGCAAGCTGATCGACGACATGCACGCCTCGCGCGTTCTGCCCGGTTTTACCCCCGATAACAAGGTGCGCATGCTGCGCGAACTGGCAGACGATGTCGAGATCATCGTCGCCGTCAACGCCAAGGACTTCGCGCGCCGCAAGGTGCGCGCCGACATGGGCACCACCTACGACGACGAGGTTCTGCGTCAGATCGACGAGTTCCGTGAGCGCGGCTTGTACGTCGGATCCGTCGTCATCACCCAGTGGACGGACGACAACAAGGCGGCCGCCGAGGTCAAGGAACGCTTCGAGAAGC
>CALISI010000001.1 GCA_938041695.1 uncultured Actinomyces sp. | reverse complement strand
TTCGCGGTCGTCGGGAAGGCGGTCGCCATGATGGACGTGACCTTCTGGCCGTTGAACGCGGTGCCGAAGTCGAGTGTGAAGACTCCCTTGAGGTACAGCAGGTACTGCATCCAAAAGGGCTTGTCCAGGTTGTACTGGGCGCGGATCTGCGCGGCGGCGGCCTCGGAGAGGCCGCGGTCGCCACCGAGTGCGGCGACGGGGTCACCTGGCATCAGGTAGACCATCGCGAAGATCAGAAAGGTGGCTCCGAAGAAGACCGGGATGGTCTGGAGGAGTCGCCGTCCGATGTAGCGGAGCATGGACAATCCTTTAGTGTTCGTGTCGTGGGAGGGGAGGTTCCGATCCCTGGCGGAGCCTCGCATGCGAGGCCGACTATGGACCCATCATAGGGTAAAGAATGGGCAAATGGCGTATCAGTCTCTTAATTTGTTTGCCGAATCAAACGCTTGATGCTTTTTAGGGATAAAAGTGTCTGCCGCGTCAATGCTGGCGAGGGGTCGTGGTGTTGAGCTGCTCTGATGGCTGTGACGCCGGTGGAGAGACGCGAGGGGCGGGCGGCTCGCGCCGCCCGCCCCTGTGGCGAGGTTACCCTTGCGTGATCACTTCTTGGTGATCTGGTAGAACACGGGCTGACCCTTCCAGTCGAACTTGACATTGTCGACGTTCTTGGACCATGCGCCGTTAGCGTTGGTGTACCACAGCGGAATGGCCGGCATGTCGCGCAGCAGGATGGTCTGGGCCTGCTGCAGGCTCTTCGCGGCTTCGGCGGTGCTGGTGGCGGAGGACGCCTGCGTCACGAGGGAGTCGAACTCGCTGTTGGAGTAACCGCCCTTGTTGGAGTCGGCACCCGTGGCGTACTGGGGCTGCAGGAAGTTGTACAGCGCCGGGTAGTCGCCCTGCCAGCCGTTACGGAACGCGCCGGTCATCTCGCCCTTGTCCTCGGCATCCAGCAGCGACTTGAAGTCGGCGAAGGGGTTGCCTTCAGCGTCGATGCCCAGGGTGTTCTTGATGGAGTTGGCGGTCGCGTCGACCCATTCCTTGTGGCCACCGTCGGCGTTGTAGGCGATGGTGAAGGAGCCGTCCCACGGGGAAATGGCGTCGGCCTTGGCCCACAGTTCCTTGGCCTTCTCGGGGTTGTAGGTCAGGACGTCGTTCCCGGAGACGTTGGCGTCGTAACCCTCGAGCGTCGGGGCGGTGAAGTCCTTGGAGGGGGTGCGGGTGCCGTTGAAGATGGTCTTCACGATGGTGTCGCGGTCGACGGCCATCGAGATGGCCTGACGACGCAGCTGGCCTTCCTCACCGGAGAAGTGGGGGAGGTACTGCGGGATCGTGAAGTACTGGGCGCCAGCGTAGGGCTGGTTCACGGTGCGGCCCGACAGCTCGGACTCGTAGGTGGCGAACACGGAGGCCGGCACGGCGTCGAGGACGTCCACGGAGTCGGAGGACAGGTCCTGGTAGGCGGCGTCGAGGCTCGAGTAGAAGACGAAGGTCACGCCGTCGTTCTGAGCCTTGGTGTCACCCACGTAGTTCTCGTTGGGGACGGTGGTGAACTTGACGTTGTGCTCCCACGCGTCGGCCGAAGCCATCTTGTAGGGGCCGTTGCCCACGGGGGCCTGACCGCCGGCATCGGGATCAGCCAGCGTGGAATCCGGGAGCGGCGCGTAGGCGGCGTAGCCCAGGCGCGACATGAAGTCCGAGGTGGGGTTCTTCAGCTTCGCGGTGAAGGTGTAGTCGTCGACCTCGGTCAGGCCGGTGATCTCACCGTTGCCCTCATCGTCGGTGCCCTCGAAGATGGTGAAGAACGCAGCCTGCTGCTGCTTCTTGGAGGTGATGAGGTTCCAGGCCTTGATGAAGTTGTGGGCCTGGACGGGGGTGCCGTCGGAGAACTTGCGGTCGTTGTGGAGCTTGATGGTCCACTCGGACGCGTCCTCGTTGGGCTCGATGGACTCGGCGACGTCGAGGATGGCCTTGCCATCAACGTCGTAGCGGACGAGCTGGCTGAACAGGACGCTCAGGATCTTGCCGCCGCCGTTTTCGTTGGTCAGGCCCGGCAGGAGCGGGTTCTGGGGTTCGGAGCCGTTCGTGGTAACGACCTTGTCGGCGGAGCCGGACGAGGACGTGGAGCCGCCGCCGGCGCAGGCGGTCAGGGCGAGCGCGGCAGCCGCGGGGATCACGAGCCATGCCTTCTTCAGGTTCATGGATTCTTCCTCCTGGTTGATGGGTGGAACTGGGGGCGGTGCCCTCAGGTATGGTCCGAGAGTAACCCCTGAGGCCTGGAAGATACGAAAGATGTCCATCATGTGCGCATTACATTTTGGTTACAAACGTAAAAAGTAGGTCAAATAATGGTGTGAGTCACATAAAAGCAGGTCCGTTGTGGCCAAGTATCCATGCGACGAGGCCGGGGCTGAGCGTGCGCACACACCCGGCCCCGGCCTCGTCCATCGAGGAGCACTCAGGAGAGCAGGCCCTCCGAGATCAGCCAGTCGTGGGCGATCTGAGAGGCGGACTTCTGCTCGGCCGTCGACGCCCGGTTCATCTCGATGAGATCCTGCGCGTCGAGCGCCTCGCTTACCCGATTGATGACCGCCGTCGCGTCGTCGCTGACCCGCGACGAGGCCAGGGGTACCACGTGCGAGGCCAGGAACAGGCCCTTCGGGTCCGTCAGGACCGTCAGCGTTCCGTCCGCGAGCGCCGGGTCCGAGGAGTAGATGTTCGCCAGCTGGATGTCGCCGTCCTTCAGCGCCTTGACGGTGAGCGGGCCGCCCGAATCCTCAATCGGGGTGAAGTTGACGGGCACTCCGTAGAGGTCGGATAGTCCGGTCGGGCCGTAGGGGCGCGTGCGCAGCTCCGAATTGCCGCCCAGCGTCAGCGTGCCCGCGTTCGCGAGGTCGCCGATCGAGGTGAGCGAGTGTTCTTGCGCGAAGTCTGCCGTCACCACGTAGGAATCCTGGTCGGTCGCGCCCGCCTGCTCGAGGGCACGCAAGCCATCGGGAAGGGCGCTGCGCAGTGCGTCGTACACCTCGTCGGTGGAGCGTGCGGTGGCATCGGGATCCAGGTACTGCAGGAGGTTGCCCGTGTACTCGGGGAAGACGTCGATCGATCCGGCCTCAAGCTCGGGCATGTAGACCTCGCGCTGGCCGATTCGCATCTGGCGGTCGACCGTGAAACCGGCACCCTCGAGGGCCTGCGCGTAGGCCTCGGCGATGATCTCGTTCGAGTAGTAGTCCTGCGACCCCACGACGAGCGTCGTCTGGCCATTCTCCGAACTTCCGGTGCTCGCGTTGCCGCCGACCGACTCTGCGGAACCGCAGGCGGCCAGCGCCAGGGCGGAAGCCGCGACGGCAGCCATTGTGATCATCGTGCGTTTCATAGTGTCTCCTTGAGTGAGTTGTTCTCATCGTCTGCAACAGAGTGGGTGCGGGCACGAAGGCGTCGCGCCACCAGCGCCAGGAGCGCGTCGGTCGCCAGCGCGAGGGCGACGACGATGATCGCGCCGCCGATCATCTCCGCGTAGTCGCGGGTCTTCAGACCCTCGTAGAGGAAACGGCCGAGGCTGTCGTTCGCCGTGTAGGCCGCGAGCGTCGTCGTCGCGATCACCTGGAGGGTCGCCGAGCGCACGCCCGCGGCCACGAGGCCTGCCGCGTGCGGGGCCTCGACCTGCGTCAGCACCTGGGGTTCGGTCAGCCCGATCGCACGCGCCGCATCCACGGTGGCCCTCGGGGTCGAGGCGATGCCCGAATAGGTCGCCGACAGGAGCGGTGGGATCGCCAGGATCAAGAGCGCCAGCGTCGGGGCCGCCAGACCGATGCCCAGCCACAGGCCCGCCAGCGTCAGGACGCCGAGGGTGGGGACCGCGCGCGCCGCGCCCGTCGCGCTCACCAGCCAGCGGCCCCTGCCCGTATGCCCGATCCATGTGCCCAGCGGCAGCGCGATCAGGGCCGCGAGCGCCACAATCAGGAGTGTGAGGCCCAGGTGCTGCGCGGCCCGCACGAGGATTCCGGACTCGCCCAGCCAGTGTGCGGGCACCGCCAGCCACCTCAGGGCGTCGAGGAGAATGTTCATGCCCGCCCTCTCCTCGTCCACGGGGTCAGCGCCCAGCCGATACCCTGCACCAGCGCGTCGATGACGAGCGCGAGGAGGACCGTCGCGACCAGGCCGGCCACGACCTCGGCGATGATTCCGCGCTGAAAACCGTCAGTAAACAGCGTGCCCAGCGAGCGCACCCCGATAAACGCGCCCACGGTCACGAGCGACACGGTCGACGTGGCAACCACGCGCGTGCCCGCCACGATGACGGGTGTCGCCAGGGGCAGTTCGACCTCAACGAAACGCCTGGGCAGGGAATAGCCGCACGCGTTCGCGGCCTGCAGGGTCGCGCGCGGAATCGCGCGGAAGCCTTCTGCGACCTGGCGCACCAGCACCGCCACGCCGTAGAGCGTCAGGACAATCACCATGTTGGCGGGCGAGCGCAGCGCCACCCCCACGATCACCGGAATGACAATCAGGAGGGGGAGCGAGGGTACCGCGTAGAGGGCCGAGAGGGCCGACAGGACCCAGCCGCCGCGGGGCGAAAATGCGGCCCAGCGGGCGATCGGGACGGAAAACAGCACCGACAGGGCGATCACTGGTAGCGCGATCCACAGGTGAGTGAGCGTCAGGGAGCCGATGACCCCCCAATTCGAGGACAGCCAGGTCACGGACGCTCCCCGGCCTCGTCGGAGGTGAGCGTGCCCACGGGGGTTCCGGCCTCGTCGACGATCAAACCATCCGAGCCTGCGAGGTGCACGGGGCGCGCCGCGCGCGAGGCCCCCACGAACTCCGCGACGAAAGGCGACGCGGGGGAGGAGAGCAGCTCGGTGGGCGTGCCCACCTGCTCGATGCGGCCGCCCGTCGAGAGGACGGCAACCTGGTCGCCCAGCGTGAACGCCTCGTCCACATCGTGCGTCACGAAGAGGATCGTCGTGCCCAGCGCCCGCTGAATCTCCTTCAGCTCGCGCTGCAAGTCGGCGCGCACGATCGGATCGAGGGCCCCGAAAGGCTCGTCCATGAGCAGGATGTCCGCGCGGTTGGCCAGCGCCCGGGCCACGCCCACGCGCTGACGCTGCCCACCCGACAGCTGAGCGGGGTAGCGATCAGCCATCTCGAGATCCAGGCCCACCAGCGCCAGGAGCTCGAGCGCGCGCTCGCGGGAGGCTTGCTTCGTGGCGCCCTCCAGGCGCGGGACCGTCGCGATATTGTCGGCAATGCTTCGGTGGGGGAAGAGGCCGCCCTCCTGTAGGACGTAGCCGATCGAGCGGCGCAGGCGCACGGGGTCCTCGCCTGCGACGTCCTGGTCTCGTACGAACACCCTGCCCGAGGTCGGGGTGACCATCGCGTTCACCATCCGCATGAGCGTCGTCTTGCCGCAGCCCGAGGTGCCCAGGAAGACGGTCGTGGAACCCTGCTCGACGGTGAGGGAGAAGTCCTCGACGGCTCGGGTGCCGCCCGGGTACGTCTTGGAGACGTGGTCGAAGCGAATCATGCGCGCTCCTTGGCGGCTTCGGCGATAAGCGTGAGGCTGCGCGTCAGCTCCTCGCGCTGGGCTGCGGAGAGTGGAGCGAAGAGGCGTTCCTGCTCCTTCTCGACGATCATGCAGGCCTCCTCGAGGTGTGCCAGGCCCTCTTCCGTCACCGTCAGGATTATTGCGCGCCGGTCGTGCTCGCACGGGGTGCGGTGCACGAGCCCGTCTCGGTGGAGGCGATCCACGAGGCGCGAGGCCGCTCCCAGGGTGATGCCCTGGCTCGCTGCGACCTCCTGAATGCGGCACGCGGGGGTGTCGCGGACCGTGCGCAGGACGAGGAAACGGCCGAGCGTTAGCGCGTTTCCTGCCTCGGAGAGGGCGGATTCGACCGCGTTCCACGCGCCCATTTCCGTATTGATCAGCGCTGTGAAGAGCGAGGGTGCACATGTTGCCATGTCCACTACCCTACACGTAAATAATTAACACGTATGGTTTTTGTCAGCGGAAATCTGTACGCCGACGGATGACATATGTGCAAGTCTGAGTCGTGAGTGTCAGCGGGGATCTGGCTGTGCGCCGGTCCTGCCAAAGCAGCTCACGCCCAGTGCTACAGTGCGTTGTGGAGGCGAGAGACGTGATCGTGTGCTCGCTTCGGGCCTCGGCGGATGCGCGGCGGCGCGCATAGCGGAGCGGCACGTGCGTATCGAGGAAGGACGATGCGGATGCGGGAACGGCTCTACTCCCTGCTCAATGGCGATGGGAGAGCGACAATGTGGTACGGGCGCATCATGACCGTGCTCATTATTGCCAGCCTCCTTCCCCTGTGCTTCAAGGGGTCCAGCCCCGTCCTCGAGTCGATTGAATACGTGTGCGTCCTCGTATTCATCGTCGACTACCTGGCACGGTGGGCGACGGCGGACCTGAAGCTACGCAAAGGCGCACTGTCGTTCCTGATCTACCCCTTCACACCCATGGCGATCATCGACCTGGCGTCGATCCTGCCTGTCTTCAACGCCCTCAACGACGCACTGCGCACGCTGCGAGTCCTCCGCCTCTTCCGCACGCTGCGTGCCTTCAAGCTCATCCGCTACTCGAAGAGCACCTCCGCCATCGCCGCCGTGTTCGAGAAACAGAGGGAGGCGCTGCTTGCAGTTCTTTGCCTGGCCATCGGCTACATCCTCGTCAGTGCCCTCGTCATCTTCAACGTCGAGCCGGACACCTTCAACACCTTCTTCGATGCCGTGTACTGGGCGGTCGTCTCCCTCACGACCGTCGGCTACGGCGACCTTTATCCCTCCTCCGACGTGGGGCGCACGATCGCCATGATCTCCTCGCTCATGGGCGTCGCCGTCGTCGCCCTGCCCTCGGGCATCATCACGGCGGGAATGCTCGACGAGCTGCGCGGTGGCGGTGGTGCTAGCGACTGATGTGCAGGGACTTTTGTTGCGGGGGTGAATTCGTGTGGCCTCCGCTCACCCAAAAGTCGCACGTAATTCTCAGTCGGTCACTTTGTAGGTGCGCCTAAAAACGTTGGAATTCCGGGCATCGGGCTGACGGTGTTCGTGGCGCCCTCGGGGAATTACGTGCGAAACTGGGAGGATAAACGAGGCCGGGGCCCGGCCCACCCCTCACCGCGCGGTGAGCGAGTGGCCGAGCCCCGGCCTCGTGAATGAAAGCGTCAGATCAGGCGTCAGCCTGCGGCGCGGGGGAACGGTGGCGCTTCGAGTACGCCTCGCCCTCCAGCTCCGAACCCGACGGCGCGGACGCGGGCGTCGCAGCCTCCAGGTTCGTGCCGCGCAGCTTCGAGATCAGGCGCATGCCGTGGTAGATCAGCAGAGCCGAGGCAGTACCCAGCGCGATGCCCTCGAAGGACATGTCGCCGATCTTCCACGTGAAGTTCGCAATCGCGACGATCAACGCGACCGCAGCGGTGTTCAGGTTCACCGGGTTGGAGAAGTCCACGCGGTTCTGCACCCAAATACGCACAC
The DNA here is from genome assembly GCA_938041695.1 of uncultured Actinomyces sp. Lineage (GTDB taxonomy): Bacteria > Actinomycetota > Actinomycetes > Actinomycetales > Actinomycetaceae > Pauljensenia. The sequence goes on along the minus strand of CALISI010000001.1, from coordinate 15,824 downwards.
CCAGCATGCCGATCATGCCGTACAGGACCGTGCCCGCGCCGCCGAGGACGCCCGGGGGAATCGTCGCAATCAGCGCGCCGAACTTCGGCAGCATCGACAGAACCAAGGCAACACCAGCCGCGATCAAGTACGCGGCCGTCGAGTACACGCGGGTCGCCGCCATGACGCCGATGTTCTCCGCGTAGGTCGTCGTACCCGAGCCGCCGCCGCTGCCAGCCAGCATCGTGGACAGGCCATCCGCCATGAGCGCGCGTCCCGTCAGGGCGTCCATGTTCTCGCCCGTCATCGCGGACACAGACTTCACGTGGCCGACGTTCTCCGCGACCAGGATGAACACGACCGGCAGGAACAGGCCCAGGGTCGAGGGGGCAAAGCTCGGGGCCTGGAACTCGGGGAAGCCGATCCAAGCGGCCTTGCTCACGGTCGAAAAGTCGACCTGACCCTGAAGAATCGCCGCCACGTAGCCGATCAGCACGCCGATCAGGATCGACAGGCGGCCCAGGATGCCCTTGAAGAGCACCGTCACGAGGCAGATCGACACGATCGTCACAACAGCAGTGATCGGGCCTTCCTTCACCCAGTTCCACGCGGCAGGTGCCAGGTTCAGGCCGATGAGAGCCACAATCGCGCCCGTCACCACGGGCGGCATGACCGCGTCAATCCAGCGCACACCCGCGAAGTGAACGATCAAACCAACCGCAGCCAGCGTCGCACCCGTCGCAATGATGCCGCCGAGCGCGTAGGAGGAACCCATGGACGCCGACACCGCGGTAATCGGGGCGATCAGGGCGAACGAGGAGCCCAGGTACGAGGGCAGACGGCCCGCCGTGATCAGGAAGAACAGCAGAGTGCCGATCGCGGTGAAGAAAAGCGTTGTCGACGGAGGGAAACCCGTCAACAACGGAACAAGGAACGTCGCACCAAACATTGCGACCACGTGCTGGGCGCCAATGCCAATAGTGCGCGGCCACGACAGTCGCTCACCCGGGAGGACGACGTCACCGGGATTAATGGATGTGCCGTTACCGTGAAGCTTCCAACGGAACAGCGAGGTCTTCGTTTCGCTCATAAGCGTACAAATCCGATCAGTTGATGGGCAGGATGGCCGTACCGGTCGGAATAACAGGGTAGCGCGTTTGCCCCTGTATCTGCAGGTTTCGCCACGCCTAAACCCCGCGAGCGGCCAAAGTGTGGTGCACGCCCCTGCTGTTATGGAATAGTGGAGCACATGAGCCAGCCGTCCCCGAACCTCGCCCCCACAGTCTCCAGCGTGCCCTGGGCGAACCCGGACACTGCCTCGCCGACTGCCGCCCCCGGCGACCGCTACGGCTACGCCCCCGAGAGCGTCACCCGCCAGGACGTGCCGCCCTCGTACGGCAGCTTCCCGGGTACGGAATACGTCGATGTCCGGGCGGTCTTCGCCGACGGCGGCTACACCTCCCCCAAACCCATCACGAACCCCATGGCGAAAGTTGCCCTCTGGTTCGGCGTCTTCGGGATCTTCGGCTTCACCCTCGTCATCAGCGTCGTTCTCGCGGTCATCGCTCTGATTCAGGCGCAGTCCCTCCCCGGGCGCATCGGCTCGCGCGAGGCCATCGCCGCCCTCGTCTACGACGGCATCCTCGTCTTCGTTGGCCTCTCGATCTACCTGCTCGGGCTCTTCTGATTCGCACGAGGCCGGGGCTGCCTGTGGGGGTTGGCCTTCGTGGGTGCAGCCAGGCAGGCGGTGGTCGAGCTGGCGCACGCTCGCGGCGTCGATGTCACTGAATTGCCTGGGTGACCCGAGGAAGGTGTGGGTGTGTGCTTGCCTGCTTGCCGGGGCGCGTGGTTTTTCACGGGATTCCGGGCCTGTGATCTGGTCCATTGGCCAGGATTGGCGCTGGGAGGCTTTTTTCGCTTATGATTGTCCGGCACGATGTGCACGGAGGATTCGCCTAGTGGCCTATGGCGCACGCTTGGAAAGCGTGTTGGGTGCAAGCCCTCGGGGGTTCGAATCCCCCATCCTCCGCCACCGGACCCCGGAACCTGCCCAGGTTCCGGGGTTTTCTCTTTGTTTGCAACGAAAAGTAGCCATCGTAGGGGAGGGGTGTTGTTCCAACGAGTCACGCGTTTTCCCCTTAGTGATGGAACTTGAGGGGAACACTAGGGGAACTAAGTACGAAATTAGTGCGACAGTAGTGTGGATGCTGGTGGGGAGCTTTCCTGCTTGTGGTGTGGGCGCCGCTGGTGTTCCGGGCGCCGCGTGGCCTGCCTCGTCGGGCCGGGCTGCTTGGTGTGCCCGTGTGCGGCGGCCCGCCCGCGAGTCGTCCGCGCTGCGAGCCTTCGGCTCGGCGCGTCGTCTCGAAGCCCGGCCAGGCCCTGCCGCCGCCCACGGGCACCGCAGCCAGGCCCTTCGTCTCGAAGCCCGGCCAGGCCCCGCAGGCCTCGCGGCGGCCTCCAATCGGGCGTGCCTGTCGTTCGTGTGTTGCCGCCCTGGCTTTGTTGCCGCCCTCGGGCACTGCTGCCTGGCCCTGCGTCTCGAAGTCAGCCCCGGCCTCGTCCCCTTAGACTCCGAGTCCCTCGACGATCTCCGCTCCCGGGAGCGCGGCGAGGACCTCGCCCGTCACGAACAGCTTCGAGCGGCGCAGGCCCGAGCCGATGCAGCTCCAGCCGACCGCGCACGCCGAATCGATGAGGAGACGCCACGAGCCGGGCATGCCCACCGGCGTGATGCCGCCATACTCCATGCCCGACGCCTCAACCGCGCGGTCCTGCGGCCAGAAGCTCGCCTTGCGCACGTCGAGGCGCTTCTTCACCACGTGATTGACGTCCGCGTTCGTCGTCGCGCGCACGACGCACGCGGCGATACGCTCCTCGCCCGCGCGCTTGCCCGCCACCAGGATGCAGTTCGACGACAGCGCCAGATCCATGCCGAACTCGCGCGTCATGACCTCCGTGTCCGCGAGCTCCGGGTCGATCGCGACGACGAGGGTCGACGAGGCCGTGGCCACCCCGCGCTCGGCCAGTTCCGTCAGTGCAGCAGCCACGGGTGGCGCCAGCAGATCAAGATGGTCCAGTGCGGGAGAGGGCTCCAGCGAGCCGATGCCGGGAATGATGATGTCGCTCATGGTGCCAGGGTAGGCCTGTCGCTGTCGGAGTGTCTGGGGTGGCCGATGGGCAAGCCTGCGTGACGGCCTCGTGAGCGCGTTGTTGCTTGTGGTGTGCCGTGGCGGGGTTGCCGCAGCTGTGCGACGAGTGAAACCTGTCCTGGCGGCAGGACTGACAGCACCGATCCCGCCGCAGCTGCGCGCGCTGGGGGAAACCGTGTATGCTGAGGGTCGGTCCTCCGCGTGACGGTATCATCCGAACCTCCCCAGGGCAGGAATGCAGCAAGGATAAGGGTGCGCTGCCGGGTGCGCGGAGGATCTTTGTATATGCTGTTCGATCTTGGTCGGCTGGAGGACATGCTTCTTCAGTGTGGTTCAGGTCATGACTCTTGATTTTGCATCCTGACGAAGAGCGTGTAAGCTTATACCCAGCCAAACGGCAAAGCGCCCGTAGCTCAATGGATAGAGCATCTGATTACGGTTCAGAAGGTTGGGGGTTCGAGTCCCTTCGGGCGCGCAGCGGCCCCCCTCGGTGCGATCCACCGGTGGGGGTTCTGCGTTTTTGAAAAGCACTCCTTCGGGAGTGCTTTTTTCATGCCCAATGTGTCTACGCGTTCGCGGCGAGGACGGGTTAAAGGACAAAAAGAGTTGGTCTGAGCCCGACCTTTCGGCTTTGTGGTGCGAGAAAGTCTGGTTCAAAGTTGTTGGGGGCCAACTTTGAGGGTGGACAAAATGTGTTGGTGAAACGTCGACTTTTCGGCTTTGTTGCGCGGAAAAGTCATGGTTTTAGTTGGTCGTGTGTGCCTCGTGCCTGCGAATACTGCGTCGAGCCCTGTGTATGGGCCGCTGGCGCACGCGGGCCCGATGACCTGCAGGTGGGCAGCGCCCAGGCGTCAACACGCATGCGGATAGGTAACGAGCATGCGGATAGCTTATTATCCTATCCGGACGCGCATAACCTATCCACGTGTGCATAACCTATCCGGATAGTGCTCGGATGGAGAGCGCTGCAAGGGCGGCACGCGCACAGGGTTAGCCGCACGATCAGAAGCGGCTGCAACGCCGAAGGGACCCACTTTCGAAGCTCGCGGGCGGGCCGCCGCCCACGGGCACAGAAAGCAGCCCGGCCCGGCAGGGCACACGAAGCAAAACCTCAGGAACTGGGCGGCGTCACGACCCATGGATCGGTTGGCAACGACCGCAATCCTGAAATCCCCAGGGCGTCCGCGATGTCGGAGGCGCGCCGCGCCCCGGGCACTCCCAGGGAGAAACCGATAAACGACACGACGTCGGCGGTGGACCAGCCCAGGCCTCGTAGGTCTGAGAGGGTGACGGCGCCGTCGCGCTTGGCCAGGCGCGCCCCGGAGGGCGCGAGCGCGAGGGGCACGTGCGCGTACGTCGGCTCGGGCGCCCCGAGGAGGTGCGCGAGCTGCGCCTGCGCGGGCGCCTGGGAGAGCAGGTCGAAGCCGCGCACGACCTGGTCGACGCCCTGGTAGGCGTCGTCGACGACGGCCGCCAGGTTGTAGGCGGGTACGCCGTCGGCGCGGCGCACGACGAAGTGGTCGACGGGCCCGGTGTAGGGGCCGTGCAGCTCGTCGAACACGGTCCACTCGGGTGAGGGCGCGGCCAGGCGCAGCGCGGGGGCTCGCCCCAATGCTGCCAAAGACGCGCGCTTCGCCTCGCGCTCGGTCTCGCTCAGGCGCAGGCAGGTGCCCGGGTAGTGGCCGGGCAGCACGTGCGGCGCGGAGGCGGCCTCGCGGATGTCTCGGCGCGTGCAGTAGCACTCGAAGATGAGGCCGCGCGCGGCCAGCGACGCCAGGGCAGCCTCGTGGGCGTCGGCCCGCTCGGTCTGGATGAGGGGTTCGCCGTCCCAGTCGATGCCGATCGCTTGTAGGTCCTCGATCTGGCGCTGGGCGGACCCGGCGCGTTCCCGGTCGATGTCTTCGATGCGCAGGACGAATCGCCGCCCGGTCGTGCGCGCCCATGCCCACGCGAGGATCGCGGTGCGCAGGTTGCCCAGGTGGAAGTCGCCCGTGGGGGAGGGCGCGAATCGTCCGGTGTTCGTCATGGCCTCAGTGTACGAGGCCGGGGCCGCTTCCCGGGATCTGCCTCCCCGGGTGCAGTGCGCGGCGGGCGTACAGTGGGTGCATGGTGAGTTTTCGGGTGCCCGACTGGTTGGCAGTTTTCGTGGGTGGCGTCGTGGGGACGGCTGCGCGCGCCGGCTTGGATGAGGTGGCGAAGGCCTCGCCCGTGTCCGGCCTTTTCCTGTCGTGGTCGACGCTGACCGTCAACGTGGTGGGCGCGTTCCTCCTGGGCGTGCTGGCCGCGTGGGTGGCGGGACGCCTCGCGCGCGGCGCGGGGGATCCGGCGTCGTTGAAGACTCTGAAGCTCCTGGTTGGCACTGGTTTCGCGGGCGCTTTCACCACGTACGGGACGTACATCGTCGCGTCGGTGGGCTACGTGTCGCTCAACGGCATTGTCGAGGCTGCCTCTCAGTCCCTGGGTCTCCTCGCCCTGGGCGGTGCGTGCGCCTGGGTGGGGATGCGCGTGGGGGAGTGGCTGTGCGGCCCATCAGCTGCCTCAGTGGTGTCCGCAGCCTCTGCGGCCCCCGCCAACGACGAGGGGGAGCGAGCATGAGCACAGCGACCTTCCTGTTCGTGGCACTGGCTGGCGGCGTGGGCGCGTGCGCCCGCTTCTGGCTGGATCGAGGTGTGCAGCGCGCCCTGGACTCGTGGGGTGACCCGGCGGGGGCGAAGGTCGGCATCCTGGTGGTGAACGTGATCGGGTGTTTCCTGGCCGGGGTGGCAACGCAGCTTGCCCCAGCGAGCATCATGCCGATCGTGTCGACGGGCTTCCTGGGTGGTTTTACGACGTTCTCGACCGCTCTCGTGGACGCGGTGACCCTGTGGGCCGATGGATTCCGGGGGCGTTCGCTGGCTCTCGCGCTGGGTACCTGGGCGGCCTCCTGGGGTGCGGCGCTCGCGGGCATCGCGTGCGCCGGATAGAGAGTTTTCCGCGTCACTACAGCCACGATGTGGGCTGTTTGGTGAGGGTTTAGCCACGATACGGAGTTTTGTAACAGCATTCCGAGCGCTCGCGCCCATGGCCCTCATATGCTGATGATGCGGGCCGTGTGGCCCAGTAACGGAGATGCACATGATTGACCTCACCGGGGTGTCCAAGGTCTACCCCGTGAAAAACGGCGGCGAAGTCGTCGCGCTTGATGGGGTGAACCTCCACGTCGATCGCGGTTCGATCCACGGGATCGTCGGCCGTTCTGGCGCGGGTAAGTCCACGCTCATCAGGTGTCTGACGGCCCTGGAGAAGCCCACCGAGGGCCACATTGTCGTCGACGGCCTGGACCTGGCGACCCTGTCGGGTTCCGCGCTGCGGGCCGCTCGCCGCCGTATCGGCATGGTTTTCCAGGCTGCGAACCTCCTGGACGCACGCACTGCCGCCGACAACATCGGTTACCCGCTGAAGCTCGCAGGCGTGCCTCGTGCGCAGCGTCGTCAGCGCGTCGAGGAGCTCCTGGCCCTCGTTGGCCTCGAAGGGCGCGGCGACTCCTACCCGTCCCAGCTGTCGGGTGGCCAGCGTCAGCGCGTCGGCATTGCCCGCGCCCTGGCCGACGACCCGGCCGTACTCCTGTGCGACGAGCCGACGAGTGCGCTCGACACGGAGTCGACCGCCCAGATCCTCTCCCTGCTGCGCCGCGTGCGCGACGTCGCCGGTGTCACCGTCGTCATCATCACGCACGAGATGGCCGTCGTCCGCGAGATCTGTGACTCCGTGACCCTCCTCGGCCACGGCCAGGTCCTGCAGACCGGCCCCCTCGAAAAGGTCGTCGCTGATCCCTCGACTCCGCTGGCCCGCGAGCTGGTCCCCATGCCCGTCGTCGAGTCCGTCCCCGCCCCCGGTGCTACGAGCCTGGATGGCCTGACGAAGAGCACCGTCCTCCTCGACGTCGTCTTCACGTCGCACCCGGGCGTTCCCACGGGCGCCACGGTGCTGCACCTGGCCTCGTCCATGGGCGCGGACGTGACCGCGGGAACCTTCGAGTCCCTCGGTAGCGTGCAGGTGGGCCGCCTGGCCCTCACCGTCCCCGCCTACCACGCCGACAAGATCATCGAGCAGCTGCGTAAGAACAACGTTCACGCGGAAGTGAGGACCCAATGACCACCGCATACCTCGCCGCCGCGACCGCCGCGCAGGTGCTCCAGCCGACGGGCAAGGGCGACCCGACCTGGCTCGACAACCCGGCGCTGACCCAGAAGTTCGTCCCAGCGATCCTCGAGACCCTCATGATGACGGGCCTGTCCACGCTCTTCGCGGTCATCATCGGAACGCTCCTCGGCCTCCTCCTCGTGCAGACCGGCAAGGGCGGCCTCACCCCCAACAAGGGCGTGTACCAGGCCGTGTCCTTCGTCGTGAACATCGTGCGCTCCCTGCCCTTCATCATCGGCATCATCATGCTGATCCCGCTGACGAAGATGATCGTCGGTAAGTCCACGGGTTCGCTTGCGACCGTCGTGCCGCTCGTCATCCTCTCCGCGCCCTTCTTCGCGCGCCTCGTGGAGACGAACCTCCTGGCCGTCGACCCCGGCAAGGTCGAGGCCGCCCAGATGATGGGCGCCTCCAATCGTCAGATCCGCTGGGGTGTCCTCATTCGCGAGGCCATGCCCTCCCTCATCCAGTCGATCACGACGCTGGCGATCACCCTGATCGGCTACTCCGCGATGGCGGGCGCCGTCGGCGGCGGTGGCTTGGGCCAGATGGCCATCAACTACGGCTACAACCGTTGGCAGGACGACGTCATGATCTCCACCGTCGTCGCCATTATCGTCATCGTGCAGATCATTCAGCTGATCGGCGACCTCCTTTCGCGCCTGGTTGACCACCGCGCGCGCTGACAGACCCCGGTCGGGCCACCGGCCTCGACCATCCGTCCCATCCAGTACACAGAAGAAAAGAGAACCACCATGCGTCATCGCTTCCTCGCAGCCATCGGCCTGGCAGTTGTTGCCTCCCTCGGTCTGGCGGCCTGCGGCGGCTCCGGCTCCTCCTCGGATGCTTCGGCCTCCTCCTCGGACGTCGTGACCCTGACCGTGGGCGCGACCCCCTCGCCCCACGCGAAGATCCTCACCTACATCAACGACAACCTGGCCGAGGCCGAGGGCATCAAGCTCAACATCGTTGAGTACACCGACTACGTCCAGCCCAACACCGCGCTGAACGACGGCGACCTGGACGCCAACTTCTACCAGACCGTCCCCTACCTGGAGAACGCGGAGAAGCAGTTCGGCTACGACTTCGAGGCCGGCGAGGGCATCCACCTCGAGCCCCTCGGCGTGTTCTCCAACAAGCACAAGTCCCTCGACGAGCTGCCCGACGGCGGCACGATCGGTATCATCTCCGACACGGCTAACCAGTCGCGTGCGCTCAAGCTCCTGGCCACGCAGGGCCTCGTCTCGATCCCCGAGGGCGACGGCGACGTCAACATCAACACCGTCACCAAGCTGAAGAACTTCGACTTCCGCGAGGTCGAGGGCCCGCAGCTGGTCCGCTCGCTCGACGACTTCGACTACGCGGTCATCAACGGCAACTTCGCCCAGGAGGGCGGCAAGTCCATCTCCGGTGACGCGCTCGTCGTCGAGTCCCCCGTGGATAACCCGGCCGTGAACGTCCTCGTGTGGAAGAAGGACTCCAAGAAGGCTGACGCGATCGCCAAGCTCGAGAAGCTCCTGCACTCTGATCAGGTGAAGCAGTACATCGAGCAGACCTGGTCGGACGGCTCGGTCATCCCGGCGTTCTGACCTGCGAGGCCGGGGCGCGCAGGCGCTGCGGCTGACGGATCGCGGATGCAGGGATCTGCATAGATAAGCGGGTGGCCCCCGGAACCCTTGGGTTCCGGGGGCCACCCGTCTGTCCGCGTGAGCGGCGATCAGTTGGTGCGAGCCTCGAGCGGGAACTCGGCGTCCGGCTCGTGCGTGATGCGGTTACGCATGTCGCGGCGGAAGACTTCGATGACCCACAGCCAGATGATGTGGCCGAAGAACTCGGAGAAGTGCTCGGCGAAGGGCTGGTTCCAGGGTGCCGGAACGGTGCCCATCAGTGGCATGAGGACGACGTGGAAGGCCACGTAGACGAAGATACCGAAGGCGGCACCCTGCCAGAGCTTGATCTGTGGGAAGCGCTCGGCGAGCACGCAGTAGAGAACCGCGAAAGCGATCGAGAACGAGAAGTGGACGATGAAGGAGATCCAGGGGAGTCCTTCGTTACCGTTGAAGGTGTAGGACAGGTGCGTGACGCTCTCCGGGATGCCTAGCTGCTGGAGCAGTTCCTGGGGCGGGTTGGTGGCGTTGCGCTCGGGCGTACGCGGAGGCAGCGGCACCTCCCAGCCGAACTTCACGATGGCAGAGACGATTCCGCCGAGAACACCTGCGAGTGCTGCGACGCCGTAGCGGCGGCGCTTGGGATTGGTCTGAATCAGTGCCATGTGACAAGCATGAAGCGCCGGAAGGTTATTTTCGAGACTGACGAACTCTTAGCGTTCAAGGTCACATGAGGTTGTGATCAGGGAAAATGAGTCCAAAATAGCCAAGTAGGTTAATTTATTCGTTTATTAATGAGTAAATACGAGGGGTGGGTGCGGGACCTTCATCCCGACCCCACTCCTCGTGTGGCGTTAGCTGCGTCGCATCCCTCGGCGTGGTGACGCGTGGGGGTGCGGCCTCGTCAGTCGATGATGCCGTACAGGCGGTCGCCCGCGTCGCCCAGGCCGGGGACGATGTAGGACTTCTCATTGAGGTGATCGTCGACAGCTGCGACGACGACGTTCACGTCGGCGCGGTCGCCGATCGCGTCCTCGAGCGTCTTGATGCCCTCGGGAGCGGCCAGGATGCACACGCAGGTGACATCCTTCGCGCCGCGCTCAAAGAGGTAGTTGGTGGCCGCGACCATGGTGTGACCGGTGGCCAGCATGGGGTCCAGCACGAAGCACTGGCGGCCCGACAGATCCTCCGGCAGGCGATTCGCGTAGGTCTCGATCTCCAGGGTGTCGTCGTCGCGACGCATGCCCAGGAAACCGACCTCGGCCGTGGGCAGCATGCGGGTCATGCCCTCGAGCATGCCCAGGCCTGCGCGCAGGACGGGGACCACAATCGGGCGAGGCTCGGAAAGCTTCAGGCCAACCGTGGGAGCAACGGGGGTCTCGATGGGGGTCTCGGTGACGGCCACCTCGCGGGTCGCCTCATAGGCGAGCAGGGTGACCAGTTCGTCCACGAGCTGGCGGAACGTCGCCGACGGCGTTTCGCGATCGCGCAGAACGGTGAGCTTGTGGGTGATCAGGGGGTGATTAGCTACGTGGAGGCGCATGGTTATAGGCTACCCTGTTCGTCCGTCGCCGCGCATCCAGTGTGTTGAAGACGAGGCAGGGGCCTCGCGCGTGGTTCCGTGACGCCGGGCGGTCTGGGCTGGTCGCCTGATCGATGTGGTGACAAACTCATTCGTCACACGAGCATCATGAGCCCCTGTGGATTCCAACTACCCCAACTGTGATTTGGCCGGTAAGCTAGTAGGGTGACCGTGAATGAGCAGTACCGCGAAGCAATGGGCAAGGCCCTTTTCCTGGCCAACCGTGCCCGCGAGGCGGGAGATGTCCCCGTCGGGGCTGTCGTCGTCGACGACAACGGCCGGATCATCGGCCGCGGATGGAACTGCCGCGAGGCGCACCACGATCCCGCAGGTCACGCCGAAATCGTCGCGCTCCGTGAGGCTGGTCGCGTCAGAGGTACCTGGCGCCTGACGGGCTGTACCCTCGTCGTCACCCTGGAACCCTGCACGATGTGCGCGGGTGCCATTCTCGCCTCCCGCATTGATCGTGTTGTCTTCGGCGCGTGGGACCCGAAGGCGGGCGCTGCGGGCTCCCTGCGCGACGTTCTGCGCGATGCCCGCATGCCGCACCCGACCGAGGTCGTTGGTGGTGTTCTCGCCCAAGAGGCCGCCATGCAGCTGCGTTCCTTCTTCCTCGGTTGCCGCAGTGCCGACGAAATGCCTGTCGTCCAGGCCCCCGTCCACGAGCCCAGTGACCTGGTTTCGCCGATCGTCGTTCCCTACGAAGAGAACCAGACGCCTGAACCGGTCCATCACGGCCTCCCGCACGACGAAGCCCCTCACGACGAGGGCGTTCCCGCGCAGCTCATCACCCCCGCGGCTCCTGTTGCACCCGCGGCTCACGCTGCTCCTGTCATCCCTGCCGATCCTCCCCGAGGTCGGGCCTACCCCGTGCCTCCCCCGTCCAGTCGCGTCAGCCACCACGGCAGCGAGGCCTCGCCCCTGCCTCGCCGAGCGGGCCGCCCCTTCTCCGAGCGTGTCTCCGGCAACGCCGACGACCCTGCGGACATCCCCGCAGGCTCCTCGATCGAACCCGCCGCCTCCGCGTCGACCCCGGTTTCGCAGCCGCCCTACCGCAGTGCCGCACCGGTCCTACCTGCGGTTTCGCCCAACACGACGCGTGGCCCGATCACGCGCTCCGTCCCTCAGATTCGTCCCGTCCGCGTACGCCCGACCGCGTCTGTGCCCGAGGGCCTCTACACGCCCGCACAGCCCGGCCGTCCCCTTGCTCAGCCGCTGCGCGAGAGCGCGCCCCGGCCTCCGGCCTCCGCGCCCGTCGCGGACGAACCGATTTCCGCGCCGCCCGTATTCCCCCAGCGCGCCCAAAAGCGCACGAGTGAGCGCCCGCAGCGCCCCCTCCCGCAGGCGTTCGAGCCCGAACCCGCGCGCCGCGTCGACTACGAGCTGTCCCCGCGCCAGTTCAACGACGTCGACCCCATCACCTCCGGGATTCGCGTGCGCCGCTCCGGGCGTCGCCGCGGCAAGGCCCGCCACTGACATGATCCCCGCGCGCGTCATCACGGTCTCCGACCGCTGCTCCGCTGGCCTCGCCGAGGACCTCTCCGGGCCCCTGACCGCGCGCCTCCTCGCGGACCATGACATCGAGGCGTCGGTCGAGATCGTCCCCGACGACGTCGACGCCATCCGCGGCGCAATTGTCGCGGCCGTGTCGGACGGCGCCCGTTTCGTCTTCACGACCGGCGGCACCGGCCTAGCGCCCCGCGACGTCACCCCCGAGGCCACCGAGCCGCTCCTCGTCACCCGCATCGACGGCCTCGCCGACGCGATTCGGCGCCGCGGCGAAGAAAAGATCGCCTCCGCCGCCCTCTCGCGAGGCCTCGTCGGCGTGACCGCGCGTTCGCCCGAGGGGGCCCTCGTCGTGAACGCCCCCGGCTCCCGCGGCGGTGTCACCGATGCCGTGGCCGTCATCGGCCCGCTCGTCGCCCACATCATCGACCAGCTCGCGGGCGGCGACCACCCGCGCGCATAAAAGGCTGAGATTGCAACGAAAAGGCCGCCCGACGCACTTGCTGCGGGCGGCCTCCTCGTACAGCAGGGGCGTCAGTCCTGCGGGTCCTCCGGGCGCACCCAGTCGCCGCTGCGGCCGCCCGACTTCGCCACGATCTTCGCCTCGCGAATGCGGGCGGAGCGGTCCACGCCCTTGACCATGTCGACGATCGCGAGAGCCGCGACCGTCACCGAGGTCAGCGCCTCCATCTCCACACCCGTGCGGTCAGCCGTGCGCACGGTCGCGCGGATCGCCACGTGATCGTCCTCCAGGCTCAGGTCCACCGCGCAGCCGTGCACGCCGATCGTGTGCGCGAGGGGCAGTAGCTCGGGGACGCGCTTCGCCGCCGAAATGCCTGCCACGCGCGCTACCGCCAGGACGTCGCCCTTCGGGACAGTGCCGTCACGCAGGGCCTGCATGACCTCGGGCGAGCAATCCACGCGGCAGGAGGCGCTCGCCTGGCGCACCGTCGGATTCTTTGCGGTCACGTCCACCATGTAGGCGGCGCCGTCCTCGTTCAGATGCGTGAATTTCATGGGTTTCCTCTCGTTAATTCTCTCCATGATGCAGGTCAGCCCACGAGCGGGACGACCGCCAGCTCCTGGCCGGCCTCGAGCGTCTCAACGTCGGGCGCGACCACGCCGATCGCCTCCGCGTTCGCGAGCGAGGCCACCAGGTGCGACTTCGACCCCAGGGGGTGTACCGGTTCCACCCAGCGGGCCCCGGCCTCGTCCCCCTCGCCGGAGACGAAACGAAGCGGGATGAACTGCGTCTTTCCGGATGGGCAGACCCAGCCCACGCGCGCGCGGGCGATGACGCCGCTCGGGACCGTTCCGCCGTGCTCGGGGGCGACGAGGCCGGACATGACCGCCAGCGCGCCCGCGACGTACATGTGGAACGTCGTAAAGACCGAGACCGGGTTGCCGGGCAGGCAGATCACCGGGGTTTCGCGGCCGCCCCTGCCCACCTGCGTCGAGCCGACGCCCTGCGGGCCGCCGGGCTGCTGCGCGACGTGGTGGAAGCCCGCGTCCGTGCCAAGCGTCAGGCGCACGACCTCGAAGGCGCCCGCCGAGATGCCGCCGGCCGTGAGGACCAGGTCGGCCTCCGGGGCCTCATCGAGGGCTCGGCGCAGCTCGGCAGGGGTGTCCCCCGTGCGCAGGTGCGCGACGACCTGCCCGCCGGCCTCCTCGACGAGGCCACGCAGAAGGATGCCGTTCGAATCTGGGATCTGTCCGCGTTCGAGGGCCTCGCCTGCGCGCTTGAGTTCCGTGCCCGTCGAGACGACGATGACGCGCGGGCGGGGCAGGACCGTGAGGGTGCCGTGCCCGACCGAGGCGGCGGCCGACAGGGCGGTCCCGTCCAGGATGTGGCCCGCCTTCAGGACCGGGGAGCCGGCCTTGAGGGCCTCGCCCGCGATGCGCACATTCGCGCCCAGCTTCGGGGCAACGCGGATCTCGACGCTGTCGGGCGCCTGAGCGACGCCTGCCGCGTGGTCTGTGTGCTCGACCTTCACGACGGTGTCCGCGCCCTCGGGGATCGGAGCGCCCGTCATGATACGCCAGGCCTGCCCCTTCTCGAGGTGGTTCTCGCGGGTGTCGCCCGCCGGAATATCGCCCGCAACGGGCAGAGTCCACGGGCCCTCGCCCTCCAAGTCCTCGCGGCGCACCGCGAACCCGTCCATCGCCGAGTTCGTGAACGGGGGGAGTGGGATGAGCGAGTGGATGTCGACGGCCAGGCGTCGCCCGAGGCATTCCTCGATGGGAAGCGTGTCGTGGGGGAGGACGTGGCTCAGCGCCAGGGCCTCGATTAGCTCGCGATGCTGCGCAGTGGACAGGGAGGGATCGTGCATGTGTCCAGTGTAGAGCCAGGTGGCGTGGGGGAGACGTATGGGCCGTTTGTCTCGCGCCGCTTGGTGAGGCGTGGGGCGGGCGGACCGGAGGTGGCCGCGCGGGGGGCAGGTAGGTCCAGAGCGTCGGTCGCGGTCCTGAGGGGAGATGTTGGTCGGGCGGTTGAACGTGGCCGTCCGTCTCGCGTCCGCTGCACGAGGCATAGGCTGGGTTGGATCGTTGCGGCTCGTTTTAGCGGCCGGGCCGTGGGAGGTCGGGGGGAATTGCAGCATTAGGAGGCCGACACGCCGGCGACACGCCGTGACGGGACTTCTAATGCTGCCAAACCCCCCATTCTGCTCGATGCGTCGGCGGAATCAGGTGCCCCGAAGGCTATGCTCGCCACCAATGGGTGCAATAAACCGGATTCGTGTCGCCGTTCGTGATCGGTCTTTCGACGGGCAAAAACTGGGTGCCCCGCGCGGTGGTGGGGCTGCCCGGGCATCGAAGCTGTGTGGCCCGTGACTGCGCGGACGCGAATGCCAATGTCAGCGTTCGCGGCGGGAAGCCACGAGGCCGCCGTCGGGCGACAGAATCAGACGGTGAGCATAACCTTCGTGGCGCGACGCTCGTCCATGGCTGCGTAGCCCTCGGCGGCCCGCTCGAGAGGTAGGCCCAGGTCGAAGACGGCGCGCATGTTTCTCCTCGTGATGAGTGATGTGATCGTAGGGTAACGGTAGCCCCCGAGGTCATTTGCTCGTCAGCTCTGGCCGCTGTCTCGTTTCTCTCAACGACGAGGCAGGGGCCGCGTCATGCCGTTCGGAGTCGGTATTTCGAGGGGCGGACACAGGGCAAATCGCGGTAGGGTTGCGCCATGTCTGTCGAGTTCGTTTCCGCCTCTCAGGCGGCAGATGCGGTGGCGTGTGACGCGCCGCTGCGGCTCGTCGACACCTTTGGGCGTGTGGCCCGCGACCTGCGCGTGTCGCTCACCGACCGCTGCAACCTGCGCTGTTCCTACTGCATGCCACCCGAAGGCCTGGACTGGCTGCCCACCGAGGAAACCCTGACGGATGACGAGGTCGTGCGCCTCGTGCGCGTTGGCGTCGAGAGGCTCGGGATCCGCCAGGTCCGCTTCACCGGCGGGGAACCCCTCCTGCGCCGAGGCCTCGAAGGGATCATCGAAGCATGCTCCCACCTGCGCACCGACGAGGGGAGTCCCCTTGACCTGGCCCTCACGACGAACGCGCTCGGCCTGGCCAAGCGCGCCCAGGGCCTGAAGGATGCGGGTCTGAACCGCGTCAACATTTCGCTTGATTCTCTGGACCCCGAGCACTTCGCGGTGATCACCCGCCGCGACCGCCTCGGCGACGTCCTGGAGGGCATCGAGGCCGCCGCCCGCGCGGGCCTGAGCCCCATCAAGGTCAACGCCCTCGTGCTGCGCGGCATGAACGAGGCCGACCTGCCCGACCTGGTCGATTACTGCCTGGACCGGGGCATCGAGCTGCGCGTCAT